>CANFSY010000042.1 GCA_947449875.1 Paracoccaceae bacterium | reverse complement strand
TAGGCATGGTTTGCAATGGCAACCGGGTCGGCAGAATGATCGGCTGTGCGACCGAACTGCTCCGACAGGTCTGGGTTCTGCCTGAAGAACCGATACCTGACACGCAACCTTGCGGGGTTGTAGTTGAGGTTTTCGACCAGTCGCGCACTGTCGCCGGCCTCCTGCTTCATCTGCGCCAGAAAATGGATCAACCGCTCCCGCGTATCGAGTTGGCCCGATACGATCCTTAAATCCAACTCGCGTGCGATTGCCTTGAGGTCTTGCCTGTCCGCATCTGGGAACACGGTCACCAGTCGGTCAGCGGTTACGATGTCGCAGGTGGCACCCTCGGGGATGGCGTTCGGATCAATGACGGGTTCTGCGGTGCATCTGCAGTTCCAATCTTGGCCCGGGTGACCGCCTTTGGGGCGCGTGGACCAGAAAAAGATTTGGTCGTCGTAGCCTGCATGGGCGGAGCGCACGCGAGAATCGTCGCGGCTTCGCCAGATATACCGCTCGACATGCAAGCCCTCGGTCTGAAGGAAGCCGTTCAAGATTTCCGCATATCGGGCAATGATCGCAGTTATGACCGGATCATTCGGGTCAACTGCCACACCCGTTTCGGTCAAACGGGCAGCAACCTCGGCGCGAAGTTGATCACGGATCGGTGTCAGATCGACGGCGCTGATGTCGACACAGACTCCGCTCGGGAGGTATTGGTTCAGTCGACTGACCGCTGCCGCGAGTGCATCATCAATGATACTGTCAAGCAATCTGTCGGGAACGACCGAAAACTTGGTTTCCAGATTGGCGAGGCCAGTCAATGGCAAGACGAACGTGCTGTGTCCGCCTGATCTGATCCAAGTTGAGAACTTGCTCTCGTGCCGCATTCTATTCCTACCCCGATTAGGTCGGAGAGATTAGACGCGCTCAAGGTCAAGAAATCGTTAACCGTGCGAACGCAACGCGCGGGTCCTCAGAGAAGGTTGAACGCCGGTCGCCTTGGCAGGGCGCAGAGGTTTCAGATGGCTGCCGCGCGGGCCGTGAGGGCTTGAAGGGCGGTTTCGATCTCGTGCCAAGCGGTGCGGGCCATGGAGCGGAAGATCAGGATCAAAAAGCCTGCCTCTTCGGCAATCAGGATGGATTGCATATGACCCAAGGGGGCGCGCGCGCAGGTGTTTTTGGGAAAGTGGCTGGCGCGCAGGTCAAGCGGGTAAAGCCGCATCAGGGTATCGGCGGCCATGGGGCCAGACAGGCGCAGCGCAGCCCAGCCGCCGCTTTGGTCGGTCACTGCGGCGAGGCCGGTCAGATCGGGGGTTTGGCCCAGAACAAAGACCTGTTCGGGGCCGGTCCAGATCAGATTGCCCAAGACGGTGTTTGGGGCGGGAAAGCCGCCAAGGGCCGCTGTGACCTCGGGCAGTTTGCCCGCAAAGGCCGCGACAGAGGTGGTCTGGCCCACCTGCGCCTCGGCCAGCGTGGTGCCGGACAAGGTCAGGGGGGTGCGGGCGAAGAGGGCGGATTTGGCGATGAGATTAGGCACGCAGTTTCGCTCCTTCCGGATCGAGGAAGACCGGATCGGTCACCTCGCACAGCACATCGGTTTTGCGCATATGATCCACCAGCCGGACCCGTTGGCCATGGCGCGCGCGGCCATCTTTAAGGAAGGCGAGGCCCAGATAGCTTTCCATCGTGGGCGACCAGCAGACCGAGGTGACATAGCCTTGATCGTTGACCCGTTCGACCTTGTCGCCAAGGTTGAACAAATGCGCCCCTGCCCCGATTTCTGTCTTGGTGACAGGGCGCAGGCCCACAAGTTGTTCGCGGTCCGGCCCCATCAGGCCGGGGCGCTGGCTGGCGGCCTTGCCGATGCAATCTTTCTTAGAGGCCACCATCTTGGCCATGCCGATATCAAAGGCCGTGATGCGGCCGTGGATTTCGGCATGGGTGATAAAGCCCTTCTCGATGCGCATGACGTTCAGCGCCTCCATCCCGTAAGCGCCGCCGCCCAAGGTTTCGGCCTTGGCCAAAAGGTCGCGAAACAGCGCCTCGCCGTAAGCGGTGGGCACGGCGATCTCGTAACCCTCTTCGCCGGAAAACGATATGCGGAACAAGCGGGCTTTGACCCCTTCAACCGAGACTTCGCCGTAGGTCATAAAGGGGAAGTCGTCGATGCGCTGATCCAGCAGCGCGTTGAGCAGCATCTTGGCCATGGGGCCTGCCACGGCAAACTGCGCCCAGCTTTCGGTGACAGAGATGAAGCGCACCTGCCAATCGGCGCAATAGGCTTGGTGAACAAAATCCAGATGCCGCATCACTTGGCCTGCGGCGGCGGTGGTGGTGGTCATCAGATAGTGGGTGTCGCCCAAGCGGGCGGTCGTGCCGTCGTCCAGCACAAAGCCGTCTTCACGCAGCATCAGCCCGTAGCGCACGCGGCCCACGGGCAGGGTGGAAAAGGTGTTGGTATAGACGAAATCCAAGAACCGCGCGGCGTCTGGCCCCTGAATGTCGATCTTGCCCAAGGTCGACACATCGGCCACCCCCACGGCAGAGCGCACCATCAAGACCTCGCGGTCGCAAGACTGCCGCCACGTGGTTTCGCCGGGCTTGGGGAAATACGACGGGCGGTACCACAGCCCCGCCTCGATCATCGGCGCACCGCGGTCGCGCGACGCTTGGTCAGAGGTCATATACCGCTGCGGCGCAAAGCCAGCCCCCTGCCCGCCCGCGCCCATGGCCCCGATCGACACAGGCGTGAACGGAGCACGAAACGTGGTGGTGCCGGTTTCTGCAATGCCGCGGCCTGTGGCATCGGCCAGCACGGCAAGAGCCGAGACGTTGGAATTCTTGCCCTGATCGGGGGCCATGCCTTGGGTCGTGTAGCGTTTCATATGCTCGACCGAGGTATACCCCTCTTGGGCGGCGAGTTTCACATCCTTGACGGTGACGTCATTGGCAAAATCCAGCCAAGCGCGGCCCTTGCCGGGCACGGCCCAAAGCGGTTGCAACCGGTACGGCGCATCTTCGGCTTGTGGCAGATCGGGCGCGGTCGCAGTGCGGCCAAGGTCAGTAAGGGCAGCAACAGCGGCATCGGCCCCCTCGCGCAGCGCGGCGTGGGTCGAAAAGGCCCCGTTGGCAGCGCCTGCCGCCGTCAGACCCGGCACCATGCCGGAGTGCGGGACAAAGGCTGCAATATCCTCGCGCCAGATGGGTCTGGCGTTTTGGTGGCAGGCGATGTTGACCAAGGGGTTCCACCCACCCGACATCAGCAAACAATCGGTGTCAATCTTGAACGCACCGTCTGCATGTGTGCCCGAGATTTCCGTCAGACCATGGCGGCCTTGGGTGTCGGTGACGGCGGCACTCAGGTAAACGGGACAGTCTTCCACGGTTGAGGCATCAGCACGGCTGTCCAAAATCGCGGCCACTTGCACGCCCGCGGCCATCAACTGGCGCACGGCTTGGCGGGCGTGGTCGTTGTTGGCAAAAAGCGTGACCTTTTGGCCGGGCACCACGCCAAAGCGGTTGAGGTACGTCAGCGCAGCCGAGGCCAGCATGATGCCGGGGCGGTCGTTGTTGTCAAAGGCGATGGGGCGTTCCAAAGCGCCGGTGGCAAGGATGGATTGGCCCGCCACGATGCGCCAGAAACATTCGCGCGGCAGATGCGGGGCGGCGGGCAGGTGCAAGCCGACACGTTCCAAGGCGGCGTAGGTGCCTTGGTCATAGGCGCCAACCACGGTGGTGCGCGCCATCAGGCGCACGTTGGGCAAGGCGCGCAGCTCGGCCAAGGTGGCGTCGACCCAAGGCATCCCAAGGGTGCCGTCGTCAGACAGCAAACGGCCCCCCATGACACTGTCTTGCTCGGCCAAGATCACATCGGCACCCGCGCGCGCAGCGGTCAGGGCGGCCATCAGACCCGCCGGGCCAGAGCCGATCACCAAAAGATCGCAAAATGCGAAGGCCTTTTCGTAAGACGCCGTTTCGTTTTGCGGCTTCAACCTGCCAAGCCCTGCGGCGCGGCGGATCAAGGGTTCGTAAATCCCTTCCCAAAACGCCCGCGGCCACATGAAGGTTTTGTAGTAAAACCCAGCACTTAAGAAAGGTGCCGCCAGATCGTTGACCGACAGCAGATCATACCGCAGCGAGGGCCAGCGGTTCTGGCTTTGCGCGGCCAAGCCGTCGTAAATCTCTTGCACGGTGGCGCGGGTGTTGGGCGATTGGCTGGCCCCGTCCAGCACCTCGACCATGGCGTTGGGCTCTTCGGGGCCTGCGGTCAGAATGCCGCGCGGGCGGTGGTATTTGAAACTGCGCCCGACCAGACGCACGCCGTTGGCCATTAAGGCCGAGGCCAGCGTGTCGCCGCGAAAGCCGGAATAGCTTTTGCCATCGAAAGTGAACGTAACGGGCTTGGTGCGGTCGATCAGACCCTTGGCCGCAATCCTCATGCCGCACCGCCTTTGCGCGCGGCGACCAGTTCGGTGGCCAGCACCGCATGGGTGACGGTGTTGCGCGTCACAAGCAGCCACGACCCGCAGCCGGTTTCATGATACCACAAATCCTTGGTCACCCCCGCAGGGTTGGTGCGCAGGTGCAACATGTCATCCCAAGCCTCGATCGGCGCGCCCTCTGCGGGGCGGTTGAGGTAATCTTCCGAACCCGAGTAATAAAACTCGCGCCGGTCACGGGTGCCGCACAGCGGACAGGTCAAGCGCATGGGAATGCCCTTTCAAAAGAAAAAAGCAGGGGCGCTGCCCCTCGGCCTGCGGCCTCACCCCGGGATATTTGGGCAAGTATGAAAACCCCTTTCATACTTGAAAAAATATCCCCGCCGGAGGCTGCAAGGTGTCGCATAGGGTGCAGGTGTGACAGGATCATCGCGGCCCCCTAGTGCAAATTATGTTGGCTGCCGGTGCCTTCTTCGTCCATCACATGGCCGGTGCGGAACCGGTCAAGACGGAAGCGGCGGGCGACCTCGTGGCTTTGGCCGGTGGCCATCAGATGCGCCATACACCAGCCAGACGCGGGGGCGGCCTTGAAGCCGCCGTAGTTCCAGCCCGCATCCACAAACAGGCCGTCAATATGCGTCTTGTCGATGATGGGCGAGCCGTCCGGCGTCATATCCATAATCCCCCCCCAAGAGCGCAACACACGCGCACGCGCCAGCATGGGCATCAGGGTCATGCCCGCCTCCATCACATGTTCCACCATGGGCAGGTTGCCGCGCGACGCATAGCTGGAATACATGTCGATATCGCCGCCAAAGACCAAACCGCCCTTGTCGGACTGGCTGATATAAAAGTGGCCCATGCCGTAGCTGACCACATGGTCGATCACGGGTTTAAGCCCTTCGGTGACAAAGGCTTGCAGCACATGGCTTTCGATGGGCAAGCGCATACCCGCCATAGCGGCGACTTGGCTTGAGCGGCCTGCCACCACCATACCGACCTTTTTGGCACGGATCGCACCGCGCTTGGTTTGCACGCCGATGACCTTGCCATCCACCGTATCAATGCCCGTCACTTCGCAGTTCTGGATCAGATCGACCCCCAACCGGTCCGCCGCCCGCGCATAGCCCCATGCCACGGCGTCATGGCGCGCGGTGCCTGCGCGGCGCTGGATCAGGCCGCCGTAGATGGGAAAGCGGGTCTGATTATAGTCAAGATAGGGCAGCATTTCCTTAAGCTGCGCAACCGACAGCAGTTCGGCATCGTCGCCTTGGTTCACAATCGCATTGCCACGCCGCACGGCGGCATCTCTTTGGCCATCGGAATGGAACAGGATAATATGGCCGCGCTGGGAATGCATGACGTTATAGTTCAGCTCGCCTTCCAGCTTTTCCCACAGCTTTAACGAGTGCGAGTAAAACTCGGAATTGCCCGGCAAAAAGTAGTTGGCCCGCACGATCGTGGTGTTGCGCCCGATATTGCCTGACCCAAGATAGCCCTTTTCCAGCACCGCGATATTGGTCAGCCCGTGGTTTTTGGCCAGATAATAGGCTGTGGCCAACCCATGCCCGCCGCCGCCGATCACGATGGCGTCATACTCCGCCTTCGGCGCCGGATCGCGCCATGCGCGGCCCCAGCCTGTGTTGCCCAAAAGCCCCTCGGTGATGACCTTCCAGCCCGAATAGCGCATCGCGCACTCCCTTTAGCCCTCACAAAGTGTTGCGGGTTTTTCATCCTTATTCAAGAGCTTCGCGCGAAGAACTGGCCTGAGCGCGACAAGGCGTGTCGGGCTTGGGCAAAGTTTGGGCCAAAGGCAGCGGGTTTGTGCGCAGATGCGCAACATTTGGCACATGGCAGCACCCTTGCACATCTGGCGCAAAGCCCCTTGCCACACTAGGTTAACAGCCAAAGTGAAAAGGAGCCCTTCCATGTCCATCCGCCCCGTCAAAAGCGCCATGCTTGCCCGCCCCACGATGGAAGGGGCTGGCGTGCACCTGCACCGTGGCTTTGGCTTTGGCCAAACCAGCGAAACCGACCCTTTCTTGCTGTTTGACGATTTTCGCGGCGAAGCCCCGCGCGACTATATGGCGGGCTTTCCGTGGCACCCCCACCGCGGGATCGAGACGATCACCTACGTTCTGGCAGGCACGGTCGAACATGGCGACAGTCTGGGCAACCGTGGGTCGCTGAAGGGCGGCGATGTGCAGTGGATGACAGCAGGGTCACGGATTTTGCACCAAGAGATGCCCTTTGGGAATGCCAAGGGCCAGATGCACGGCTTTCAGCTTTGGGCCAACCTGCCCAGTGCCTTAAAGATGACCGCGCCGCGCTATCAAGACGTGAAGGGCCGCGATATTCCCGAAATCATGGACGATGACGGCACGGTTGTGAAAGTGATCGTGGGCGAGTTTTGGGGCAAGCGCGGCCCCGTCGACGGGATCGCGGCTGATCCGCAATATCTGGACATTTTTGTGCCCGAAGGGCGGCGCAAGACCTTTAAGGTCGACACGCGCCGCAACGCCTTTGCCTATGTCTTTGAAGGGTCCGGCAATTTCCGCGATGCCAGCCGCCCGCGCGGGGTGTTGATGGAAAAGGAAGTGCGCGGACAAGAGGTCAATATCCGCGACATGTCAGGCAACCGCACGCTGATCACCTTTGGCGCGGGCGACGAGGTGACGGTGCAGGCGGGCGAGAATGGCTTGCGGTTCTTGCTGATCTCTGGCGCGCCCTTGCAAGAGCCTGTCGCATGGCACGGCCCGATTGTGATGAACACCGATGCCGAAATTCGCCAAGCCATGGCAGAACTGCGCAACGGCACCTTCATTAAGCCCGCACATTAAGCGGTGGTGGGAGATTTGCCATTCAAGCCGTCCGGCGCTAGAGTTGGATTTATGCGCTATGTCCTTCTCGCTTGTCTGCTGTCGGCCTGTTCGGCTTACCCCGTGGTGCAATGGCCCAACGGCACAGGTGTGACGCCTGCCCTTTTGCCGTTGGCTGACCTTGATGCAAACCCCGCCACGTTCGCGGGTGCGGATCTGGCCTTGGGCGCTAAAGCCGCCGATTTGCAGGCTTGGTCAGGCGCGGTCACGCCCTGACAGCGTTGCGCTAAGCGTGCCGAACCGCTAACAGGTGGCGCAAATCAACCCCGAGGTCCCAAATGAGCCAGCCCCCCCTTCCCGCCCTGCGTATCGGATTGGCTGGCCTTGGCACGGTTGGCCTTGGCGTGGTCAAGATCGTGCAGCGCCACGGTGATCTTTTGGCTGCCCGCGCGGGGCGCAGGGTTGAAATTGTGGCCGTCTCGGCCCGCGATGCGAGCAAAGCACGCGGGGTGGACCTGTCGGCCTATGCTTGGGAAAGTGATCCGGTGGCCTTGGCCAAACGCGCCGACATTGACGTCTTTGTCGAGGTGATGGGCGGCCACGAGGGCCCTGCCCGCTTGGCAACCGAAGCGGCCATTGCCGCAGGCCATGATGTAGTCACCGCCAACAAAGCCCTGTTGGCCCACCACGGCCAAGCTTTGGCCCTTTCTGCCGAAGCCGCAGGCCGCGTGATCCGGTTTGAGGCGGCCGTGGCGGGCGGCATTCCGGTGATCAAGGCGCTGACCGAAGGTTTGGCCGCCAACCAGATCAAGCGCGTGATGGGCGTGATGAACGGGACGTGCAATTACATCCTGACGCGCATGGAAGCCACGGGCCAAGGCTACAACGTGCTGTTCGACGAATGCGCCAAGCTTGGCTATCTCGAGGCTGACCCGAACCTTGACGTGGGCGGCATTGATGCGGGGCATAAGCTGTCACTGCTGTCAGCCATCGCCTTTGGCACGCAGGTGTCGTTTGACGCGGTAGAGCTGGAAGGCATACAAAACGTCTCGCTGGACGATATCGGGCTGGCGCGCGACATGGGCTATCGGATCAAGCTGTTGGGCGTGGCACAGATGACAGGCCGTGGATTGGAACAGCGCATGACGCCCTGCCTTGTGCCCGCTGACAGCCCCTTGGGCCAGTTGCAAGGTGGCACGAATATGGTGGTGCTTGAAGGCGACTCGGTCGGGCAAATCGTGATGCGCGGCGCGGGTGCGGGCGAAGGGCCTACGGCCTCGGCGGTGATGGCCGACGTGATGGATCTGGCGCGGGGTGTGCGGATGCCGACCTTTGGCCAGCCCGCCACCAGCCTGTCGCACCCCATTGCCGCCAAAACCGCCACCCCCGCCGCATGGTATCTGCGCATGACGCTGCTGGACAAACCCGGTGCTTTGGCCAAGATCGCCACCTGCTTGGGCGAGGCGGGCGTTTCCATCGACCAAATGCGCCAATACGGCCACCCCGGCGCGAATGCGCCGGTGCTGATCGTCACGCATAAAGCCACGCGCGAAGACATCGACCACGCCTTGGGCCGCTTTGGCGCAACCGGCGTGCTGGTGGGCGACCCCGTGGCGCTGCGCATCGAAGAGGTTTAGCGTTAGCGCAACCGTCCTTGCCGCTGCGCCGCCTGCCCGATACAGGAGTGCGTCGCCCTTGCCTCAAAGGAATGTGCCATGGTTGCCCCCCTTGCCGAAGCCCAAGTCTTCCAAGACCGCCTGCTCTCTCTCGGCTTGGCGCGGGTATCCGAAGCGGCTGCCATCGCCTGCGCGCCCTTAATCGGACGCGGCGATGAAAAGGCCGCCGACCAAGCCGCCGTCAATGCCATGCGCGACCAGTTGAACCTGCTCGACATTTCCGGCGTGGTGGTGATCGGCGAGGGGGAGCGTGACGAAGCACCCATGCTGTTCATCGGCGAAGAGGTGGGCACCGGCAAAGGCCCCGCTGTCGATATCGCCCTTGACCCGCTGGAAGGCACCACGCTGACGGCCAAAGATATGCCCAACGCCCTGACCGTGATCGCCATGGCCCCGCGCGGCACGCTGTTGCATGCCCCCGATGTCTATATGGACAAGCTGGCCATCGGACCGGGGTTCAAAGCGGGCACGGTGACGTTCAACATGTCGCCCTCGGAACGCGTGTCAGCCCTTGCGGCGGCCAAAGGCGTGTCGACCATGGATATCACGGTCTGCGTGCTGGAACGGCCCAGACATGAGGCGCTGATCGAAGAGCTGCGCGGCACAGGCGCATCTATCCGGCTGATCACCGACGGCGATGTGGCGGGGGTGATGCACTGCGCCGAACCGGACGTGACGGGGATTGATATGTACATGGGTTCGGGCGGTGCGCCCGAAGGGGTGCTGGCAGCGGCCGCGCTCAAATGCATGGGCGGGCAGTTCTTAGGCAAGCTGATGTTTCGCAACGACGACGAACGGGCAAGGGCGCGCAAAGCCGGTATCACCAACTTTGACCGCGTCTATACCCGCGACGATCTGGTGCGCGGCGATGTGATCTTTGCGGCAACGGGTGTCACCCAAGGGTCGATCCTGCACGGCATCCAACGCGGCGCGGGGCATATCACGACCGAAACCATCCTGATGCGGTCCAAGACAGGGTCGATTAGGCGGATGAGCTACCGCAGCCCGCAACGCTAGCGGGACCGTCACTTTCAACATACGCAGCTTTGCCCAAAAGCACTGCTCATCAACCGATCACCCCAAGCCGCCGCTGCACCTTTGTGCGCTGGCCGCATCAAACGTGTGCCGCCTTCGTCGGCCGATGTGCACTGGTCGCATAGCACCGACCGGCGGGATCGACGGCCCAAAGTGACCGACGAGATCGCGCGCGACACTGGTGTAACGCGGGCCGTAAAGGCACTCTGTTCATAATGCCAACACCCTAATCACTCTTATGGATATAAGTTATACCCTTAAGCTTTTTTTTTGCAAACTTTATAAATTTTTTTTACACTTAGGTTTATATTTATCATGAAACAAAAATATGCGAAAAGAAGGCGAACTCAACACAATGACAATGGTCACCCATGCTGTTTCCAAAGGGTTTTCACGTGTTATCTGAGGAATAGCGTAGCCCGCCCCCGACCAAAAGTGCCTCTTGAAGTAAGTTAAGTTCCAAAAAGTCCCAAGAAAGAGGTAAAAACGATGCGCGACATCAGACTGGGTATCGTTTCAGCAGCGTTTCATGCGTATCAAAATGCCTTAAGAATTTTGAGAGCGGGACAAACGCTGCTCAGCAGGTTGTTCAATGTAAAGGTAAATCTTATATTTTTAGGACTTGTGGCCTTTCATGAGACGAAACCATTTATCATTGACTTCCAAAAGGCGTTCAAAATGTTCGGCCAAATCACGAGTTATGACGCACATTCGGCAATGGCTGCATAATGTACTTTGCTTTTTTATTATCAGCACTCGAAAGTTTTGCTTTGTCGTTGGCACTTTTGTTGATACACAATGCAGCAGCACATTGGCGCGACGACTTACACAGTGTTCAGGCCGTACATGTGCGCGCCGCATCACGATTTGGTGGTTTGGCTGTCTTGTTAGCTTTCGCGGCAGGATGGCTGACAGGGCCGACCCAAGGCAACGGGCAGATTCTGCAAAGTCTGACCTGTGTGCTACCGATTTTGGTGGCGGGATTTCTGGAAGATTCAGGTTTTAAAATAGCACCTCGTTGGCGCTTGTTTGCGGCAGTCTGTGCTAGTTTCTTGGCGATTTTCGCGTGCGAACTGATCATTGATCGCGTCGGGTTTGCGAAATTGGACTTCATTCTGGAGCACAGGTTCATTGCGGTTTCGCTGACGGTCCTGGTGCTCACGGGCGTGTCACAGTCGTTCAATCTCATTGATGGGCTGCATGGTCTGTGCAGTTTAACATCTATGATCATTGTTGCGGCATTGATGGTTATTGCGGCGAAGGGCGGACAGGCAGAAATCGTTCAGGCGCTCGCGCTCATGGGTGCGGGTTTGGTGGGATTTTTGGCGTTAAACTATCCTCGCGGCTTGCTGTTTTTGGGCGACGCTGGGGCCACGTCGATCGGGTTCATCCTTGCTGGTATCGCGATTGAAATGATGGCTCTCCAATCGAGCTTATCCCCTTGGGCATTGATTTTGATCTTCTTTTGGCCGATCGCTGACACGATTTTGACCGTGTTGCGACGGCTATCGCGCCAGCGTTCCGCCTTTAGACCGGACCGGATGCACTTTCATCACGTCGTGATGCGCGGGTTTGAAATACTGATGCTTGGCAAAAAGAACCGTATCATCGCTAATCCCGTATCCACGTTGATCATGGTGCCTCTGATTGCAGCACCAAGTGTGGCGGGTGTTCTTTTGTGGAACGATGACGGTTTGGCGTTGATTGCCACTCTGGTATTCGCTGCGCTCTTTGTGGTTACGTATCGCGCAACAGTTTGGGCCACCCACCATGTCCGCAAACACCCCGTCCGGTCTGAGACTCCGGAGATTCTTTCTTTGGATTTGTCTCGGAAGGTCAAAGAATGAAAGAGGATTTGCCCCACAAGTTCGTTCCGGATCGTCTGGAATCTATCAAGCCCGACAGCGCTTGGTATGCCGCGCAATTGCGCCCGAATGGTGACAATTTGGCGCTGGAAAATCTAAAACGCCAGGGATTTGTGACTTTTAGGCCCTTGCTTTGGGAAACAAGACGCAACGGCAAAGGGGCGCAACGTCTTTTGCGCCCGATGTTTCCCGGCTATGTTTTTGTAGAATTCGACATCACCGAACCTCACTGGACCAAGATCCGCAGCACGCGCGGGATTTCGCGCTTGGTGGGGAACATCTCTGGCGGGCCAAGCCGGCTGCCCCGTGGGCTGATTGACCTTTTAAAGCAGCGATGTGCCGGCAACATGGCTGACGGCATGACAAATGCCTTGCAACAAGGGGATAAGGTCTATGTGTCAAGCGGCCCATTTGCCACTTTCCTTGCAACGGTCGAGCGAATGGATGCGCAAAGGCGCGTTTGGCTGCTCATCGACTTTATGGGTCGTGCCGCGCGCTTCAGCGCAGAGGCGGACCAGCTCGTACACCAAAGAGCAAGTCTTGAAACGCAATCGTAGCAAGATAAGCATTTACGAATCGGCCCTTCAACGCTACCGAGGAAGTCTTAGTCCCAATCAATTTTTATGTGCAATTCACGGGCCTCCTCAGGGGAGCGCCCGTGCGGTAGCTTAGAAAATTTTGAGACAGGTCGCTTAGAACGGAACGCTGCGAACGAACTCTGATGGCGGGTGGACAGGAATTTGGCACGACGGCGATCTGGAATATGGCAAGGGCTGCTTTTAACGGCAAGCACCTTGGGGGCGCAGGCGACTTGGGCTGATATGCCTGACGCTGGGCAAAGCCTGAACACCTATGGGATGCCTGGGTTGATCGAAATGCCCTCGGCCCTGTCGCTGCCGGACGCTCAGATTGCCTCGACCATTTTTGAGTCATCCAGCAGTCGGATGGTGACCCTGACCTTTCAAGGAACGCCGCGTTTGACCGGAGCCTTTCGCTACGGAAGATACGAGGGCCTGAGCGACGACATTTTGTATGACCGCAGCTTTGATCTGCACTATCGCCTAAGAGACGAGGCGGGTGTCTGGCCTGCGCTGGCGATTGGTCTGCGCGACATGGTGGGAACCGGCGTCAACAGCTCGGAATACCTTGTAGCGTCAAAGACTTTGACAGCGGGTGTGACGGCCACAGCGGGTCTGGGCTGGGGGCGGATGGGATCTTATGGCGGAACGTCCAACCCCTTTGGCTGGGACGCCCGCGATCTGAACGTCGGCCGCGGCGGAAAGCCCGATACGGGGGCGTGGTTTCACGGCCCTATGGCGGCCTTTGGTGGTGTTGACTGGCAGGCCAACGCCAAAACGCGGCTGTCGCTGGAATACTCATCCGATGCGCATCAGACTGAGGTAGACAATGGCGTGCTGGATTATCGCACCCCGTTCAACGTTGGGGTAAGCTATGTTGCGACGCCCGGCGTGGTTTTGGGCGCACAAGTTCTGCACGGGTCGATGATTGGCGCAAGCGTGACGATCACGTTCAACCCCAAGGTCTCTCCCGCTGAAGGCGACCGCAGTGCGGCCCCCGCCCCATTTGAAGATGGCACGCAAGCCGCGACAGACAGCGCCACCCTGCGCCAAGTGATTGACACACACCTGCGTGCGCAAGGGATCAACCTGATGGGCCTGACGCTGTCGGGCGATACAGCTGTGCTGCAAGTGGAAAGCAAGCGATATGGGTTGGTGGCCCAGATGATCGGGCGCGCGGCGCGCGTTCTGTCGGCAGATCTGCCGAATGCCATCACAACATTTGCTATCGAACCAACGGTCGAGGGCATGCCTGTGTCTCGCGTGACGCTGCACCGCGACAGTCTCTCGCGGCTGCAATATGATCCGGACCAGATGACCCTTGGGGTTGCCGATGCAACCTTTGAAGCGGCCGGGCAAGGCGAGGATATGTCGCTTGGCTCAGTCAGTCCGGCCAGCTGGACTGTCGCACCCTATTTAAGCTTGAGTTTGTTTGATCCGCAAAGCCCGCTGCGGGGCGACGTAGGGGTTCAATCGTCTGCCCGTTATGCCTTCACGCCGCATCTGTCAGTGTCGGGGGCTGTCAGGGTAAAAGTAGCAGGAAATGCCGGATCGTCGGATCGCCTGTCAGATTCGCGTCTGCAACATGTGCGCTCGGACGCGCTTTTGTATGCGCAGGACGGGTCAAGCGGTTTGGACAACCTGACGCTAGACTATTTTGGCACCCTTGGTCCGAACGTGTTCACCCATGTCTCGCTCGGCTATTTAGAACCGATGTTCGCCGGTATTGCCGCCGAGGCACTATGGCAGCCGCAGGGCAGCAAGTTGTCGCTGGGTGCAGAGGTGGACCACGTCGCACAGCGTGACACCGACAAATTGTTGGGGCTGGGCGATTATGGCTATCAGGTCACCATGGGGCATGTATCCGCCTTTTACGATTTGACGCATGGCTATCAGGTGCAAGTCGATACGGGCCGCTACCTTGCCGGAGATCAGGGCGCAACCCTGACGGTCAGCCGCGCCTTTGACAACGGCTGGAAAATCGGCGTCTTTGCCACCAAGACCGACGTATCTTACGAGGATTTCGGCGAAGGGTCGTTTGACAAGGGCTTTGTGATCACGGCACCGCTTGCCTGGTTCACGGGCCAACCTTCGACCAAGGCATCGCATGTGACACTGCGGCCCATCCTGCGGGATGGCGGTGCGCAGTTGGATATCCGCAACCGATTGCATGACCTGCTGCAAGGTTACGGGCAAGGCACCATGACCACCACTTGGGGGAGTTTCTGGCGATGAGCCCAAGGATGCGTTTCACAAGTATTTTAGCGCGGTCATGGCCCACAGCCCTGACCTGCCTGATGCTGGCAGGGTGCGGCGCATCCAACGCTGTGGTGAGCAAGGTGACGGGTCTGATCTCACAGACACCGCCGGCACCACCGATCGTGGTGAGCGAAGGCGCACCGACGATGAAAGTCCGCTTGCCAATGCGCGGCGTATCGGGCGGTATGGCCCGAATAGCCCTGCGCGGCGACGTCAGCGAATGGCGCAGTTCGGATGGTATTAGCCTAACGCTGAAAGATGGCCAAATCATCGCAACACGCGGCTTTGGGGCGGATTTGGCAATTGCCGACGTCCGCGCGGCTATGGCTGCCATGCGACAAGGGGCTGGAGATTATAACCGCACGATGCATTGGCTCGACGGTGAAAGCCACGATCAAGTCGAGGTCTTCGCTTGCACGTTGCGCGCCGCGCAAGACCAGACTGTAGCAAACCTGCGCGTGCTAAGCGAAAGCTGCACCGGGGCGCAGAGAAGTTTTACCAACACTTACACAGTGTTGGCGACGACCGGTGCTGTCATCCATTCCGACCAATGGGTCAGCCCCGGACTGGGTCATATCGAAATCGACCCGCGCTGAACGCGAAACCAACCAACCTTTAGAAATGAGGACATGATGAAAATCGTCGCGCTCGCCCTTCTTGGCACCCTCGTATGCAACACAGCTATTGCACAGACCGTCGTTCCATTCAAATCTGATGGCTGCGTCCCTGGGCTTAACGCTCTTGGGCAATTTATTGACGAAGCTGACAATGTTCTCAAGAGCAACGGCTGGGTTGTGACGGCTGCACAGAAGGTAATAAACGCCAAGGGACAACAAGTGTTTCTAAAACCAAGCTGTGCAGGTTTGCTTGGCGGCGGGAACTCCGTCGAAATAGTTGGCGGTAATACAATGGGCGGAACCTCGGCTTTAGCTGGCGGAACTGAGGTGGCAGGTGTGTCGGCTCTCGCCGTTGGCGGGGCGGGCATCGCCGCGGCTCTCGGTGTGGTGGCGATTGCTTTGGCCACGTCATCGACCAACAGCACAAACTGATCTGACACTTGGGGGTGGGCCGGTTCTGCCCCCCTTTGATATGGAGTAGCGCGATGCGTCTAGCTTTCCCCGGACTTTTGACCTTATGCCTGCTCATGGGATGCACGAACGGCGCTGTGACCTTTCCAACATCCAAGGCGGCGCAAGATCGGGTCGCTGCCGATACGCACGTGGCCATCATTCGCATTACTCCGGAAAACATCGCAACCATCGCAAATCCCCGCGGCGGACCAGAACCGACTAACTTGCGGTCTGCAAAACCAGGCGAATACAAGATCGGGCCAGGTGACGTTTTGTCGATCTACGTATTTGACCACCCAGAACTGGCGGTGCCTTCTTCTGATCCAGGGGCAGGCTTTGTGGTGAAAGCGGACGGCAGTTTAGCCTACCCCTTCTTGACCACAATTTCGGCAGAAGGAAAAACAGCCGAAGAGTTGCGCGCCGAAATGACGACGGCACTGACTAAATTTTTCCCAGACCCGCAAGTGGACATTCGCGTATTGGCTTTCAACTCTCAGCGGATTGTTGTGACGGGCGAAGTAAACAAACCAAGCACCTTAACCTTGGACACCAATCCCAAAACTCTGCTGGACGCTATCAACGCCTCGGGCGGAATTAGCGCCAATGCAGATACCCATGCAGTCAATGTGCGGCGGGGCGGCAAGGTTTACACTGTCGATTTGACCGCCTTTATGAACGGCGAAATGGCGCAGAACAACCCGACCCTTGCGGCAGGAGATATTGTGGCTGTGCCACGGCTGAAAGTGAAAGAAGCCTACGTACTTGGCGAAATTCACGCAGCCACCGTCGACCTGTCAAAAGACACGATAACGCTTACACAAGCGATCACGCGTCAGGGCGGCCTAACCCAAAACCGAGCCGATGCGCGGGGTGTGTTTGTCTTTAGAGCGAACGGGGATAAAATGACGGTCTACCAACTGGACGTCACGTCTCCTGTAGGGTTGCTGTTAGGCACACAATTTGAACTGGAAGTGCGCGACGTGGTGTATGTTACCACTGCACCCCTGCAACGCTGGAACGACACGATTAGCCGCATTATGCCCTCCGTGGGTGCTTATACCACCGCTCAACACTTGTCGAATTGAGGCTCAGGTGACATGTGTTCTGGTCGTGTGCATCGGCAATATTTGCCGGTCACCTGTGGCAGAAGGCCTCTTACGGCGCGACGTCCCCCGCCTAACGGTAAGCTCGGCAGGGCTGCACGCCGTAGTAGGGCACGGCGCACAACACGAAATGCAAGAACTGTCGAAAGGCATTGGCCTTGATCTTTCGACCCACCGCGCGCAACAATTCACACCGACGATGGGAAAATCACACGACCTGATATTGGTGATGGAACGCGCTCACCGCGACGAGATTAGTGACATCGCTCCCCACCTGACGGCACGCACCATGCTGCTGGACCATTGGTCCGGTGCTAAGGACATCGCCGATCCCTATCAAAACGGCGATGCGGCTTACAACCAAGCCTTTCGCGAACTGACCCTCGCGTCGAAAATTTGGGCTGAGCGCCTTGCCTCTTGGAGAAAATGATCCTTTGAAGACCTCAATTATTGAAAAAAATGATATACCGTCCGACGAGATTGATCTTGGCGAATTCGTCGCCATGCTATGGAGTGGAAAGTGGTGGATAGCGCTGAGCTGCGCTATTGGATTTGCCTTCGGGAATGCTTGGGTTTTGAATACCCCACCCACCTATCAAGCGGACGCCCTCATTCAGATCGAGGACAAATCAGCCAGCCTTGCCCTGCCCGATGGATTGGCCGACCTTGTGAGTAGCAACAACAAATCAGGGGCCGAATTGCAATTGCTGCATTCGCGCCTGACACTTGGCACGGCCGTCGCAAAGATGCACCTAGACTGGGTGGCAGAACCGGTTCTTGCGCCCTTCATGGGCTATGCGATCGCCGGAAACGGCCTACCTCTTCCAGAATGGAACATTTTTCAGAGATACGCCCGGCCCAACGATGCAATCTCATTAGATTATCTGAAGGTTCCCCCTGAATGGCTCGGTCAAATGATGAATTTGACCTCTGAGGCCGACGATTCATATACACTCAACCTGCCGAACGGGGAAGTTATACGCGGGAAAGCAAATCAACTTGCTTCAAACGAAGAAAGAAACTTTGCAATTATCGTTGCGAAACTCACCGGAAAACCTGGGCGAGCCTATACAGTCGGCCAGCTTGACGAATTGACCGCAATAAATAAACTGGACGCCGGCCTTGATGAAGCGGAACAAGGCCGCGGGACCGGTGTCGTGAAGTTAACGTTCAAGGGTTCTAAGCGGCAACTGGTACGCCGCACACTTGACGCAATCGCAAACGCGTTTCACGAACAAAATCTCGCACGAAGTTCAGCAGAGGCGCAACGAAGCCTAGAATTTGTTGAAAGCCAACTTCCTGATGCCGAAGCGAAACTAAGGGAAGCCGAAAATTCGCTAAACAGTTATAAAGCCGCTCAACATTCTGTCGATCTAAACTTTGAAACCCAAAGCCTTCTGTCGCAAACCCAAACGACAGAAGAAAAGTTGCGTGAACTTGCGCAAAGCGAGGACGACATAAAGAGAAAGTATGCACCTGACCATCCAGTCTACAAACAACTCTTGGACACAAGGCGCGCTTTTCAAGATCATTTAGACCAACTCAATACCCAAATCGCTGCGTTACCTGAGACACAAAAGCAAGTCTTGAACATGACACGCGATATGAAGACTGCACAGGCGACATTCGATTCTTTGACACAGAGGTCTCAGGAACTTAGTGTCTTGAAAGCGAGCACTATCGGAAACGTGCGCATTGTCGACACCGCAGCCACCTCCTTGGGACAGATTGCGCCTAAAAAAAGCACCATACTAACACTTTCAGTGGTCCTAGCTGGCGTCATCGGGTGTCTTCTATTTGTATTGCGTGAAAAATTGCGCCGCGGGATCGACGGGATCGAAGAAATTGAACAGCTGGGTGTTCCGGTATTTGCAACCATAAGCTTGTTTTTAGACGACCGAAAGGGACACAAATCCTTGAGCATGGATTCATCGCGCAGTGATATTATTTCTCGCGACATGCCGGAGTCAATTCTTGTGGAGGAGTTCAAGTCTTTGCGAACCAGTCTACATTTCGGGATGCTGGATGCAGCTAACAAGTCCCTCGCCATAACAAGTGGTGCACCGGACGCCGGAAAATCATTTATCTCGGCGAATATTGCAGCGATAACTGCAGCAGTCGGTGCGAAAGTTTGCTTAGTAGATGCTGATCTCCGCCGCGGCAGACAACGGCTAAGGTTCGGGTTGTCACGCTCTAAAACTGGTTTGTCGGAATACTTGTCTAAAAATATTCCGCTAGAAGACATACTGCATGTCACAGATGTGCCAGGCTTAACGTTTATCAATACCGGAAAATTCCCACCCAATCCGTCAGAACTATTGATCCAACCGAAATTCAACCAATTGGTCTCCGATTTGACATCAAAGTTCGATCTGGTTGTTATCGACTGCCCACCAGTCTTGGCTGTTACGGACGCAACCCTGATTGGTCGGGTTGCGGGCGTAGTCTTTGTGGTTGCACGCCATCAAAAGACAGAAATTGCGGAACTAACTGCAACCCTTCGCGCACTAGAGACAGGTGGAATCACAGTAAAAGGCGGCATCTTGAACGCTTTCAACCGCAGAAAAATAAAATCTTACGGACGCTATGCTTACAAGTATAAGTATAATTATTCCTATAACTACAAATCGACAGAACGAGAAACAGAACGCGAGAACTTATAACGACACATTAGGCAGGGCGATGATCCATAGGTAGCTATTACAAGTTGACCAAATGTATAGAAATCGTAGCCACCAACAAGTGACGAAATACCACGTGAACTTCATCAGATATACAGGATATCATTTTTCTAGATTAATAAAAAAACCTTTGAAAAGGCAATCAATCGTGAGTGTTAAAAAAGCCCAAACAAACAAGCATTCCATCCCAAGAATTACGTCGAAATCATTTCTCGAACTTTTTCATACGATGTCTTTTCGTAGGCGTTGGCAGTTAGGTTTATTCCTAAGCGTGATGTTGCTTGGTGCCGCCGCCGAACTTATATCGATCGGTGCAATCATCCCATTTCTTACTGTGATATCCAATCCCGCCAAGATATTGAAGATCAATGCGTTTCAAGAAATTTTTACAGCAATCGGAATAAACAGCCCGACGAAACTAATAATCGCAGTAGCTGCGGTATTTGCTCTGGGCGCCGTATTGGCTGCAACGGTCCGGTTATGTTTACTTTACGTTACGCAACGCTTCGTTTATGGTATATCTCAAGATCTTGCCGGTGCTATTTTTGGAACTGTTCTTCACCAACCATACGCATACCATCTTGAAAACAACAGCGTCGAAGCGCAGTCAGCAATTGGCAAGGCACAATCGGTCACTACGCAAATACTGCTCCCGCTATCCCAAGCAGCAAGCACATCTGTCATAGCTTTCGTGATCTTGTGTGGATTAATATACATCGCTCCCTTAGAAGCCATAGGATCTGGCGTAAGCTTTGCGCTCATCTACGTTATTGTGATGCGACGTACACGTGCGACTATTCTAGAAAGCGGACGAATAATTTCACGGGCTCAAGGCGACCGTTACAAAGCGATAAACGAAGGGATCGGCGGTATCAGGGACGTAATTTTAGATAAATCCCAGAACGTCTTTGTCTCTCGGTTCGCTGCAATTGAGTCGCAGTTGCGCGCGGCCCAATCTTGGGCCAATTATGTGGCCCAAGCTCCTAAATTTTTATTAGAAGCACTTAGTTTAGTGATTGTTGCGACAATGGCGACCCTCTTCAGCATTCGGGATGGAGGCTTGACCTCAGCCCTGCCCGTTTTTGGAACACTAGCGCTTGGTGCGCAACGTCTTTTGCCGCTCATGCAACAAGGATATTCGGCGTGGGTGTCAACTTTAACAGCCGGAGCCATGCTAACGGAAGTCCTTGATATCCTACGACTTCCACATGCAGAACAATATTCAAAGATCAGTGTCAGAGAAACACTTTCCTTCCAACATGCCATTGAATTTTCCAATGTAAGTTTGACCTACCCAAAAGGCACGCGACCAGCTGTTGAGGAGATAAATTTTAAATTTCCGAAAGGTGCCAGAATTGGTTTGGCTGGTCGCAGTGGAAGCGGAAAAAGTACGTTGATGGATATGATGCTTGGTTTGCTTCCACCTGATCACGGACGTATCCTTGTTGACGGAGTCGAATTGACTGGTGAGAACAGATCTGCGTGGCAGACAAAAGTTGCGCATGTACCTCAGGCAATTTTTCTCTCTGACACAAGCCTAGCAGAAAATATCGCATTCGGCGTTCCACACGAACTGATTGACTTTGAACGAGTGGAAACGGTGGCTGCACAGGCCGAACTAAGCGAGGTGATTAAGGGACTACCTGACGGCTTGAATTCACTTGTCGGCGAACGCGGCATACGCCTCTCCGGCGGTCAGCGTCAACGTATCGGAATTGCTAGGGCGTTGTATAAGAAAGCTGAGGTTCTTGTGCTAGACGAAGCCACAAGTGCACTCGACACAGAGACCGAAACTGCGGTTATGAAATCGATAGGAAAACTAGGCCCTGAAATCACTGTTTTGATAATCGCTCACCGACTGTCTACGCTAGAAGGCTGCGATATGGTCGTTACTCTTGAAACGGGACATATAAAGTCTGTGGAGATCAATTGATTATTTCGGAAAACTTCTTGAATAGTATATTTGCTTCTTAAATACATTGCGGACTTATTTTAGTTATTTTTGACCTGATTTTGCCGGAAAATTTCGAATGAATTATATTAAGCTATCGCGTGGCACAAAAACTGGTTGATGAGTAGTGTGGGTTCCCGTAGCATTAATTGTTCTTATAGCAAAGTTGGTTGAATGGCACGCCTGATAATTCATTGCGGATTTCCGAAGACAGCAACGACCACGTTGCAACAACATGTTTTTCCTAAGCTGTCGAACTATTTATCCATCGGAACCTCCTGCAATGATCCGGACAAACAAGAAGCGCTAGAAACTTTCAAGAACTTCTTTCAATCAAGGGAAATGTCACGCTCTTTAAGTTTCAGAAAAGCGATTTTGGATAACATCGCAAATATTGTCAAGAGCAACGAAAATATTTTAATTTCGCTAGAGATCATTATTGGAAGAGTATGGCATTCTCCGAGCCCAACGTATTCTTTTATGAAAGAACCGAGTCCAAATTATGGTTCGTCATTTGCAGAGGTAGTAGTCCAATTACAGGATCTGATAAATCTTTGTGGAATAACTGACACCCGATTGATCTTCACACTTAGGGAGCAATTTTCGTTCTTGTCGTCTTTTTACGCTCAAACTTTGCCTAGGCAAAAGATTTACTTTAGACGTCCAATAAGTTTTTCAGATTACATATCATGGTATTTTGAAAGAAAATGCGTGACATCATCGGATGTTTTGAATTACTGTTTTCTGGAAAAGGCGTTGATAGAAAATTTCGGAGAGGAAAAGATACACCTTTTGTCTTATGAGTGGATGAAGACGTGCCCGGATCTTTTCGTCGAAAAACTTGCATTTGCTCTGTCGTGTTCAAAAGATGAACTTGGTCACTATTTGAGCCTTGCCAATCGTGAAAATGTGCGGCGATTGAAACAAGGAAGCCATGAAGTTCTTAAGGTGAATGCGATGTGGGGCAGGACATTTATGAATACGAAAAATACCTTTTGTCCGAATTTCAAGTTTCCGTACGAATGGTTCGTCCGCGATTTCTTAAATAATAAGTCGCGGCATGTGACCTACTATTTTGATCCAAATTGCGAAGTCTTAGACAAGATAAAGACGAGGTACAGAGATTCTAATTTGGCTTTTATACAGAAGCATCCTGATTTTGCTTCTTCCTTTGAGGAAAGCTGGAAATGATTTACTGGTAAGAACAGAGACTTTTAGTCACATTCATTTTTCAGATAATTTTATAAGCCGCCTTCGATTAATTTGAGGATGATCAATGCAACTTCGGTCTTTGCAGCAAAGCGATTATGCACCCCGTCGTTATTTTATATAATTTAATTAAATGTCTTGTCCAAGATAATTTTTGTCATTTTATCTCTCTTGCTTGAGATTGAAATTTGTGGTGAAAGCAGGCCTTGTTGGGTTAGTTTCTGCCCAATTTCATTTTTTTAGGAAATTCAATGTGAAATATTCTTGGAAGTTTTTGGCAGGTTGAGAGCGACGATTTTCAATCTTTATCGGAGTGTGGTCCATTTCTGATATTGCGGTGATAATTCCGGCTTATAGGCCGGCTGACTTTGAATCGCTCAAATTCAGCATGAAAGCTAACACATGTGTGTCGGCGGAATGGATCGTCGTGGATGATGGGTCTGGTGCGGCTTTCGACCAAATATTTTTTTCGCTACCGCAGGTTGTGCGGGTTGTTCGTTTGGCTAAGAACGTTGGTCAAGCAGCTGCACGCAATGCGGGATTGGCTCTTACGGGCTGCAAATGGATCAAGTTTCTTGATGCTGATGATCAGCTAGATGCTGGGCATTTGTCGGCTTTACTGAGCGCCACAGGAGATGGGGCGGCGCTTCCCTTTGCGCCCACCCGTCATGTCTTTCACGATGGCGGCAGCGTTATCAATTCGACGTGGCGCGACCTAGCCCCCGATGCACGATTACAATTGGCGCGTTTCCTTTCTGCGCCGTTTCTAAGCCACTGTGGCGCTTTGTTCCCCCGCGATGTGCTGATGCGTGTTGGCGGGTACGATGAAAGCCTTGTGACGGACGAGGACGGCGATCTTTTGATACGTTTGCTGATGCAGGGTGCATATTTTAAGCCGGTGCCTGCCGTGACCTATCATTATATTCACCATACAGGCGCCAATCGTGTATCTACCGACTCTGGCAAAGGAAAATTGGCCGCCCGTCTGCGCGTTTGCGACAAAGTTGAGGCTGCATATAAAGAAACTGCTGATCTGATGCCTGCCCCCATTCGATTGGGGCTGGCGCTGCGGCTGGATAAAATTGCCTTGAGCTATTGGGACGAGGATCGCTCTCAATCGCGCCTTATCCTAGCACGGGCGAAGCGTCTTTGCCCCGGGTACAGCGTGCCGGGCCGTTGGCCTGTCAGACTGTTGCGCACCTTTGGCGGCCCTTCGGCTGTGATTAATGCCTTGCGGTGGTATCGTCGTTTGCGGGGGCGCCCTCTTGGCGGATCGCAGGGGTAGGCTTATGAAGGTCTTGGTCATCAGCGAACACTATTTTCCCCGCT
>CANFSY010000041.1 GCA_947449875.1 Paracoccaceae bacterium | reverse complement strand
TATGGCACATCTACGTGGTCTCATTTCGTCGTGGCATCAGATTTTAATAATGACGGCTACCTTGATTTAGTAGTTACCTGTGAATTTTCTAAAGCAGTCGATATTTTTATTAATAACGGAGACGGTACATTCAAAAATAAGGTCTCTTATTCAATAAACAATTCTGCTTCTGGCGGTCCAGTCGGATTGTCGGTCGCCGATCTTAATCTTGACGGAAAGTTAGATATCGTAGTTGGCGGAGGATACGGGTCCAATCAAGTCATTATTCTTCTCGGTAACGGGTTGGCTGGTAGTGGTAATCCGTTATTCTTGCCACAACAATCGTATACGATTGGGCAAGAGCCGATATATTTAACGGCACGGGATGTTAATGGAGATGGATACCCTGACATTATTTCTCCTAATGAAGCTGATGGAACACTCGGTGTATTGATCAATAATCAAAATGGCACCTTTGGATCATTACAATCATACCAAGCAGGAGCAACTTACTGGGCAGGTGCAGGCGATTTTAATGGTGATGGGTTTCTGGATTTGGGCGTGATGAGCTGTGGCGGCAACCTACCAGATTGTGAAATTTCAATCTTCAAAAATTCAGGTGCGGGGACATTTTCTTTTTTAAAATACGTAGGTCTGGGAACCCATGAATCAGCTATTGGGGATATAAATGGTGATGGAATTCCGGACCTCATCACAGCAAATAAAGCGTATAATACAATTTCAGTTTTTGTAAATGATGGAGCGGCAAATTTTACGGAAACGAAGTATGACGCTGGTGCCAATCCGGGCTGGGTCGAGATTGCTGATCTTAACAAAGATGGATTTAATGACCTAATCGTTTGCAACCAAGGGTCACAAACTTTCCAAGTCTTCATCAGTGACGGTAATGGCAATTTTTCAAACAGAATAACTTATGATATCCCTTCTATTTCTTATCAGGCGACTGCCGCTGACCTCAACGGCGACGGTCTTTTAGATATTATCACGGCAAACGCTCCAGCGAATAGTTTGTCCGTCTTTCTTCAAAAAGTCTCGATAGCGACATCGTCGAATGATACTGCCGTTGTTGCTCCAAATCAGACATCTTTGGCGCTGGATGGCAATGACACGATAACGACATCAAGCATTTCTGCTACTCCTGCTTCAGTCTCGCTGAAAACGGCTTCAATCAAATCTTCTGTAACGACATCTGTTGGTGCCATTACTCATACCATCGATGGCGGTCCGGGAATTGATACCGTTAAATACAACTATCCTAAAGTCAATTACTCTATGACGAATAATAATGGTGTGTGGACAATCGTTGATAACGTTAATTCAAAGGGAACTGACACTCTTAAAAAAGTCGAATATGTCCAATTTTCGGATCAAACAGTCCAGATCGGAACGGTTCCTAATACTATTAATGGTACAGCGATGAACAATAGTTTGTCGGGAGGTACTACGGATGACTTCGTTTTTGGCTTGGCTGGTAATGATACTATTACCGCTGGCGCCGGTAACGATTACGTCGACGGTGGAACAGGGAATGATATAATTTCTGAGGGTGTCGGTAACGACATGTCCGCTAACTCGCTTGGTACCGACACCTACGACGGTGGCGCTGACATTGATACAATTGACTATGCGAATGCTACTGCTGCCATAAGCCTCACCCTAAACGGATCAATTCAGATAACGATGAAAATGGCGGGCGTTAATAAAGATAAGTTGAAGAATATTGAGAATGTAATTGGTGGCGCTCTCAACGATACACTAACCGGCGACGGTTTAAACAATGTTTTGAGCGGGGGTGCTGGCAATGACTCCCTTAATGGTGCCGGTGGTAACGATTCAATCAAGGGCGGAGACGGAAACGACACTATCAATGGCGGAGCTGGAAACGACACGATTGCTGCAGGGCTCGGCACGGATACTATAACCGGTGGATCTGGAGTTGATACGTTTCGTTTTCTAACAATCACTGAAATAGGTCTGGGCGCTAGTAAAGATACTGTGACCGATTTCGTCTCGGGTACCGATAAGATTGATTTATCTGCTATCGACGCCAATACGAGGATAGGAGGTCGTCAACCATTTACATTTATCGTAAATAAGGCTTTTTCAAAAGTTGCCGGACAGCTTCGATTTGTCAACGGTGTTTTGTCTGGTGATCTTGATGGTGACGGTGTAGCGAATTTCGAAATAGCCTTAACTCGCCTTTCGTCGCTTAATATTTCTGACTTGAGGCTGTGACGGTATTAATCGTTGGTTATAACACTTCTACCACGCGCCTCACCGCTTCAGCATCAGTCCCTATGTATCGTTGAGTTGTTTGTTTTTCCACATTGACCCTCACACGCAAAGACGCGGTTCAATTTTGAACTTTTACCGACCAAACCTACAATCGGTCAGCAGACAGCAGCAGCAACGGTTTCGAGGTCGGCAAAGATTTGATGAGATGCTAGCATTGCTGCTTCGCTTTTCATGATCCTGCTGACCCTATCGTCAGGTCTTCTTCCCAAACGATTGCAGGTTGATCGCCAACTCCCGCGACAAAGGCAAATGTCGTGCGTAGAACCGCTCGATCTGATCGACCGATGTCCCCGCATTCTTCGCCAAATTGTAAATGTTCACATCCCCATGCGACAAGATGATCCGCATACACAGGGCGGTGTGACGCAGCGAATAGATCGTGTGCTTTTGATTGGTGTGAATGTCATCCTCAACACCCGCCAACTCCATCGCCATTTTGAACTGACGTTGAATGATTTTGCCCGCCGTCTCACGATTTCGATACTGCGGCAGAAACAAGTAATCGTCAGGTCCTGCGTCAGGGTAACGACGCTGAATGCGTTGATAAATCCCAACAGCACCTTCCATCGTGTTTGATGATCGAAACCCCGTCTTGCCGTTACGAACGACCAAAATCAGGCGCTGTGGGTCTTTTGCCACCGTCACATCACTATGTTTCAGCGCAAACAATTCTGACGAGATCGGGCGAACAAAGGAGTTCACGATGAAGATGATCAAGTCATACAATTCGCCCGTGACAGGGATACCGCGAATAACAACCCCATCCTTCGCCATCTTCATCGCAGCAGCACGCACTTTGCGATACCCGTCATCCGCCTTCGCAACTAACGGGTGAAACCGAAAGAATGGGCGGGGATTGTCACGCTGCTTTGACCGTGGCGTTTCAGGAACCAAATCAATCGCGCCATCTTCGCGGGCAATTTTCATCACATTGCGAAACGCCGCCATGATCGTGTTTTTTGTAGATGAAGAGAGTTCGGGTCGCTTTTCAGTCAGATCGTCAAGGTATTCACGGTAATCACGGGTCGAAATCTTACGAACATCTTTCAACCCCAATTTCCGCATCAACCCCCAATCTTCATTCTGAATTGCCCAATGCAGCGCTTTGACATACCCCCGATTGCGTTCGCCCCTAACCGCCATCGCAGATGTTTCGTTCAATAGTTTCAGCGCATAGTATTTGAAGGTGTATTCCTTCTCGACCATTTGCTCTTGCCTGATCATCGACAGCGCATGAGACTGCGCCACCACTTTCGCCTTGATAGGCGACGCCTCCCCTGTACTCTTGACGATGTAGCGTTGGTTTTCGCGGTCCCAAACCCGCACATACCAAAACTGCGACCCAGCGACACGGTAGATGGAGACACCACGATAGAGTTTGATTGCGGCGGGCAAAGTGTCGTCCAAGCGCGCAGTCCTCTTGATAAACGCTCAAAAATTAGTTATAAAGCACTTCTGTAAACCTGTCAATAACACTTTGATATCGCTACAGTTCACGTTGAATGGCATTCAAGAGGTCGGGAGTTCGATCCTCCCTGGCTCCACCAATCTTCCCAATCATTACAAGACCATAAGCCGCCCTTCGGGGCGGTTTTGGCTTTTTTTAATACTTGCAGGGAGGTGGGTGTAGCTAGTCGCTTAAATCAACTCGACATCTGTTCAAAATTCGGGGACGAGTTCTGCTGACACCCGAGCTCAGATTGCCGATCTGAAACAAAATCGGGGGTGAATAGCGTTGAGCTTAGGTTTCAGCCTTACGCATGCACGGCAAACCCTAGTGTTCTGAGTCAGACGGTTGCTACCGATTTCCCCTGATTTTGTCGAGGGCGTCAAGCGCACGGCGTTCACGGGCGATGATGTCATCGGCTGTCTTGCTCCAGACAAAGGGCTTCGGCTTGCGTTGTGCAGTAGGAGGTAGTCGTAGATGGCGGCTTTCAGATCGTCGATGCTGGTGTAACTGCCGCGTCGGCTGCGCCTTGTGGTAATCTCGGCAAAGAAGCGTTCGACCATGTTCAGCCATGACGCGCTGGTCGGTGTGAAGTGCAGCTTGAAGCGTGGATGTTTGTCCAGCCATGCCTTGACCTCGGGCGTCTTGTGGGTGGCGTAGTTCTCAAGGACCAGGTGGATGCCGCGTGGTTTGAGGACAGCGCGGTCGATGCGGCGAAGGAATGTCAGGAACTCCTTGGCCCGGTGCCGGGGCATGCAGTCGCCGATGACCATGCCCGACTTCACATCAAGCGCTGCAAACAGCGTGGTCGTGCCGTGGCGCTTGTCGTCGTGGGTCATGGTGGCGGCCCGCCCTTTCTTGAGTGGCAGCCCTGGCTGGGTGCGGTCAAGCGCCTGAATTTGCGACTTTTCGCCGACGCACAGCACGACCGCACGGTCCGGCGGGTCGAGGTAGAGCCCCACGATCTCGGTGACCTTTTCCTCGAACATCGGGTCGTTCGAGACCTTGAACCCCTTGACGATATGCGGCTTCAGCCCAGCATCCGCCCATATGCGCCCCACGCTCGAGGGCGATATGCCCACCGCCTCGGCCATTGTCGCGCGGCTCCAGTGCGTGGCGTTGGGCGGCGCCTCCTGCACGGTCTTCGCGATCACCTTCAGCCGGACTTCCCCGGGCAGGGGCGGCACACGCGAGGGCCGCGTCTTGTCGCGCTTGAGCCCCGGCACGCCCTCACCGAGATAGCGCGCCTGCCAGCGCCATACAGTCGGCTTCGACATGCCCGTCCGCCGCATAATCTCGACGGTGCCCTGACCGTCCGCCGTCACCAGCACGATCTCGGCCCGCCAGGCAAGCTTGCGCGGTGTGTTGCGGTTGCTCAGCAAAGCTTGAAGCTCAGCGCGGTCGGCGGGGCCCAGGTAAAGGCAGATGTCGGAGCGTCTCATCTCCCGAACATGCCACAGCCGATAGCAATTGGGAATCCTATGTCAGGCGTAGAACAGTAGCGTGATCCATAAAGGGCGGCTTAGGTTGTGGATTTTGTCAAGAATCAACACGTTCAACCAAAAATAACATTAAAATTCTCTGGCTCGATTAACCTGAGTAATTCGCCATGGTTTTTTTCAAATACGTCAAATGCTCTGTCAAAGTCACTTTTAGCATTGAGAAATTCTAACTTAAGCCACTCTTGCGGACGTTTAGGAAGCTGGTGCGGACGATTTTGTGCTTGCAGAACCCCCTCAAACGTCCTGTTTTTGACGATCAAACCGCAACCGTAATCGCTGTTTATGGTCACATAATCCGCCGTCGGTTCGGTCAGAACGAAATCCAGAAATGCTTTATAACTTACACCGCACCAAACTCCCCGACGCGATGTTGGTTTGGCGGTTTCGCGATCTGGTGGCAAACAGTCATGAACAACGAGAATGCCGCCGTCTTGAAGTATGTTATACATCGCCCCAAGGTCACGGCTGGCAGTAGAATAGGTGTGCCAACCATCCACCAAGCAGATATCCACAACGGCACCAGACGTCTGGAACTCTTCTAAAGCACCATCAATAGATTCGTCCGGAGAACGAAAATCTATTTTCATTCCGTCATTAAAGGAAAAGGGAGAGAGATACATGAGCCTATTGACTTCTTTCAATTGGTCTTTTCGAATATCAACAAATTTGCCTCCAGTACCCGGCGTGCACAATTCAAGATAACATTTCAAACCGAACAACTTAGATAGCGTATGAACAATGTCTGTTTTTCTAAGAACTTGTTTGTCGTCTATTCCAGTCTTCTGTCCAAACTGGATGTAGCTCTTCCTCAGGCGCTCGCCACGTGCACGCACTGCCAAGACAGTTCGTTGAGCCAAATATCTGAAAACTTTCATCATGCACACAGCCAACATATTTTCTTTAGTTTTTATGCGAGCTTCGCTGCAAGTGTCAAATCAAACTTCTGCCACACCCCAATTGCGCTCATTATCCGTCACATCTTTACGGCCTAGCGACTCAAGTCTTCCTTGGCCTACACAACGCGTTGGGTTGATCGCGATGCCGAAAGATCCGCGCGCGTTAGCACATCAAGCTGTGAGCGTTTCACTCTGCCTTAATCCAAACACAGCGCCTCTAGCTTGGTGATCACGTCCAGCATGTAATCCTCGTCATAGCCGCTTACGTTTTCCAGCACTGACAAAAAGGCCGCCACCCGTCCGCTGGCCATGTTCACCATCAAGAATTGCCCGCCGTAGCCCGCGTGGCCCAGCCAGCCGTTGCGGGTCATGATGTGGTTGCAATACCGCATAGTGCCGCGTTTGGGGCTGACCAAGGGGGCTTGGCGGCTTAGGCTTTCGTCAAAGGCGGCCGCCACGCCCACGGGTGGGCCGTAAACGGCCTGCCCCCGTCGTGCGAACAGCAGACCAAAGCGCGCCAGATCGCGGGCCGACAGGCAGCCGCCGCCGGAAAAGGCGGGCAGATGGTCGGGGCTTAGGCTGATGTGAAAGCCGCCCTCGTAGCCTGCCGCGTCGCAGATGGCTTCGACCCTTTGGCGCAGGTCAACGTGGGCGGCGGCGATCACCGTCAGCACATCGGTATTGGCCGATTTATAACGGCAATAGGGCGAAGGGTTGGCCGTGCCTTGCCCTGTCAGGCTGCTCACAAAGGCGCGCAGCGTTTCTTCGGGGCGATCGGTGGGGGGAAGACGCCAGCCCAAAGCCTCTTCCTCGCGGTAGCAATCGGCCTCGGGGTCGTTATAGTCTTCGGAGAAGTCATTCTCGACATTCATATCCAGCACATCGGCCAGACTGGCCGTGGCATAGGCGGATCCGATGCCGGGCAAGTGATCGCGCACCAGATCAGCGGGGTGCAGGCGACCTGCGGCGAAAAGTTCAGCCATGATCAGGTGCATATGCATCTTGGTGATGGATTGCAGCGAATGGGGGCTTGTGGTGCTAAAGTCGGGGGCGGCGGCTTGGAACAGAACCTCGGTGCCTTGGGCAATCACAAGGGCCGAGAAGGCGGGGTCACGGGTGATCCCCAAATCCTGCGCCTTAGCGGCAAGGGCGGCATCGGGGCGATCGGTCAGGGTCAACACCTGCCTTGCGCGCACCATCAGCGTGCGGCGAAAGATGCTATGGGCGTTGTGAAAGCCGTGGCGGCGCTGGTCGGGTTGGTTCCATCGCTGAAAATTATTCTGCCCGACGGTCAGGTCGGGGTTGGGCGTGCTGGGAAGGGTCAAAGCGGGTCTGCTTTCTGGACCAAGACATCCACCACAAAAGCCCCTGTGGCGGTGACGAAAAGAGGGTTGATTTCGATTTCGGCCAAAGAGGCGGACTGCGTTTCGAAAAGCTGGCACAGATGGGCGATAAAGCCTGCGATGGCCGCCATATCCGCCGCTTGAGCGCCGCGATACCCGCGCAGGACGCGGGCGATCTTCAGGCCGTTCAGCGCCGCTTCAATCTGGGCCGCCGAAGCGGGCAGCAGCAGCGTTGCGGCATCGTCCTGCAATTCCACCAGCACGCCGCCCGCGCCCAAGGTCAGCACCAGCCCGAACTGCGCATCGCGCCGCAGGTTGATCAGCAGTTCGGCCAAGGGGCGCGGGGCCATGGCTTCCACCAAGAAGCGGTCGGTCACGGCCAGCGGATCATGCGCCGTCACATCGGCGCGCATCTTTTGCAAAGCAGCGGTAAGATCGGCAGGGCCGGCCAGCCCAATGACCACAGCCCCCGCTTCGGATTTATGCGCCAGTCTGGGGCCCATCATCTTCAGCACAACCGGATAGCCGACGCGGCCTGCCGCCGCGACCACCTCGGCCCCTGCGGCCACCTCTCCCAAGGGGATGGGCAGGCCAAGTTTGGCCAAAAGGTCTTTACCCTCTGCCTCGTCCAGCGCGCGCAAGGGGCCTTGCGTGGGCAGCGCATGCAACGGCGCGGGGCGCTGCGCTAAGATGTGCGCCCGCCGCTGGTGCCACACGATGGCCGCACGCATCGCATCGAGCGTTTCGCTCAACCCCTGCATCGGAGCGACGCCTTGGCCCACCAGCCAGTCGCGGGTTTCGGCATCAAGGTTTTCGGGCAAGGTCGCGCAGATGGCGGCGGGAATTCCTCGTGCCTTGGCGGCGGCGATGAAAGCGCCGGCATCGGCGCGGTAATAGGGCTTGGAGTCGTCTAGGCCTGCGGCGGGATAGTCTTGCACCAGCACGGCACTGTCAGCTTGCGCGCCCTGCATGGCCGCCGCAAAGACAGGGCCGGTCTTGGCCGCATCCCCCCAGATCGGTGTGGTGTAATCCAGCGGGTTTGACACGGTGGCGATGTCGGGCAAAAGCGGTGACAGGGCCGCGCGGTCAGCTTCGCCAAAGGCAGGAAAGCCAAGGCCAATCGCCTCGGCATGGTCAGCCAGCATGGTGGCCCCGCCGCCGGAACAGGTGAAGCCCGCCACGCGGTTGCCTTTCGGGGCCCCTGCCACGCAGAGAAACTTCAGGGTTTCCAGCAGATGCGACGGGCTTTTGACGCGAATAACGCCCACCCGCGCGAACAAAGCATCGTACAGATCATCCGTCCCCGACAACGACCCCGTGTGGCTGACCGTCAGCGCGGCCCCGATCTGCGACGACCCCGTTTTCAACGCCACCAAGGGCACGCCCTTTTGCGCCGCCCGCAGTGCCACTGCGGCAAAGCGGGGCACATCGCGCAGGCCTTCGATATGCATGCCGACGGCGCGCACGGCGGGGTGGTCGATCAGGTGCTCAACGAAATCCTCAAGGCTTAAGACCGATTGATTGCCGCAAGAGATCATGTGTGTCAGCGGCAGCGATCGCTGGCTCATCGTGATATCCGACGACAGCATCCCGCTTTGGGTGATGATGGCTGCCCCATAGCCGGGCGATCCGCCGCCATGGGCAAAGGGCCAAAGGGCCGCGCGGTCCAGATAGTTGATCACGCCGTAGCAATTGGGGCCGACAAGGGCCAGATCGCCTGCCGCCGTGATCAATTCGGCCTCTCGCACTTGGCCTGCGGCACCCGCCTCGCGAAAGCCCGCCGTATAGCAGACGATCCCGCCCGCTCCCCGTGCGGCCAATTGCGCCGTGGTGGCGATGGCGGCGGGGGCTGGCACGGCCAGAAAGGTGGCATCGGGGGCCTCGGGCAGGTCGGCCACGCTGGCAAAGCACGGGTAGCCGCCCAAGGTTTGGCGCTTGGGGTTCACCGGCCAGATCTGGCCGGTGTAGCCGATGCGCTTGGCCTCGTTGATCGCCACTTCGGCATCGCGGCCACCGATAAAGGCGATGTGGCGCGGCGACAGCAAGCGGGCAAGGTTTTGAGAGCGCGCAGACATCATGCGCCATAGGGCCTTAGGATAGAGCGCGTGATGATATGGCGCTGGATTTCCGACGTGCCATCCCAAATGCGCTCTAGCCGGCTGTCGCGCCACAGGCGTTGGATGGGCATTTCTTCCATCAATCCCATGCCGCCAAAGATTTGCACAGCATCATCGGCCACACGGTTGAGCATTTCCGAACAATAGACCTTGACCATCGAGACATCGGCATCGGTCAACCGCCCCTCTTCGGCGCGGGTGACAGCATCGGCCACCAGCAAATCGCCCGCCCGCAGGCCGATGGCCATATCGGCCAGCTTAAAGCCCGTGGCCTGAAATTGGCCGATGGGTTGGCCAAATTGCTTACGATTGGCGGCCCATTCGGTGGCAAGACCTATGATCCGCTCGGCCTTGCCACAGCAGCAGGTGCCGACCCAAACACGGCCCATGCCCAGCCATTGGCCGGCCAGTTCAAACCCCTTGCCCTCTTCGCCCAGCACTTGGTCCGGCCCCAAGCGCACCTCGTTAAAGGCCAGTTGAAAGGTTTTATAGCCACGATAGCTGACAGATTTGTTGCCTTCGCGGATATCAAAGCCCGCAGTTCCGACATCGACCAGAAACGCCGTGATCCGCTTGCGCGGCCCGCGCTTGGTTTCCTCCACGCCCGTAGACGCAAAAACGATGGCAAAGTCGGGCATACAGGGGCCTGATATAAAGTGCTTGGATCCGTTCAAGATCCAGTCGGACCCATCGCGCCGCGCGTTGGATTTCATGCCCATGGCGTCAGATCCTGCTTCCGGCTCTGTCAGGGCAAACAACTCTCGCTTTTCGCCGCGCACGGCGGGCATCAGGTAGCGGTCGATCTGGTCGCCCTGACAGGCCAAAAGCAACTCTGTTGGCCGCCCGATCCACGAATGCAGCGCATGGCTGGTCTTGCCATATTCGCGCTCGATGAGAGACATGGCCTTCATCGACAACCCGCCCCCGCCCACCCGTTCGGGCATATTGGCCGAATACAGCCCCGCCTCTTTCGCCCGCGCTTCAATCTGACGGCCCAGATCGGGGGGGACAGTGCCTGTGCGGTCGACCATCTCTTCGTGCGGGAAGATCTCGGCCGCCATAAACGCGCGCACGGTGGACAAAAGCAGTTCGGTTTCGTGGGTGTCTGTGGTCACTTTGGGCCCCTATGCGGCAGGTCTGGTGCGCCGCGCAGCCAGCGCCCAGATGGCAAAGGCCAGCAAGGTGATGGCCATCAGCACAACGGCTGCGGCGGCGACGGTTGGGTCGGTGTTTTCGCGAATGCCGTTCCACATGCGGCGCGGCAGGGTGTAGACGCTGAATTTCGACAAAAACAGCGTCACGACGATTTCGTCCCAAGACGAGATAAAGGCAAAGACAGCGCCTGCCAGAATGCCGGGCCGAATGCCGGGCACGATCACCCGCCGCAACGTCACCCAGTTTGACGCCCCCAAGTTGCGCGAGGCCTGTTCCAGCCGCGCATCAAACCCCGCGAGCGAGGCGGATACCGTGATCAGCACCAAAGGGGCCGACAGCACGGTATGGGCCAAGATCAAGCCCGTATAGCTGTCAATCAGGCCCAAGGGCACGAACAGGCGCGAAAAGGCCATGGCGGCGATGATGGGCGGCACAACGAGCGGAAGCAGCAGAACCGAACGCACCACCTCGCCCGCAGGCGATGACACCCGCCACAGGCCAATGGCGCACAGCGTGCCGATTGTGGTGGCAAGCAGGGTGGACACGGCCCCGATCACGGTCGATTGAGCGAAGCTGGACAGCCATTCGGGGCTGGAAAACAGCTCGCGGTAGTATTGCAGCGAAAGTTCGTCGGTGGGGAACGACAAAAAGGTCTTGGGTGTCAGCGACACAGGAATGGCCACCAAAGCCGGCGCAATCAGCAATACCAGCAGCACCCACGCAAAGCCGGTGTTCAGCTTGGCGGGAAGGCTTACCCTCATGTCCGCGCCCCGCCAAATACGGTCGACAGTTTCATGAAGCGCGACATGAGGAACATCAGCGCCAAAACCCCGAACAGCAAGATCGCGGCCAGCATCGCCGCCGTGCCCCATTGCAGCGTGATCAGCACCTGAACCGAGATATATTCCGCCACCATCAACACCTTACCGCCGCCCAGCACCGCCGGAATGACATAAAAGCCAAGGTTGATGATAAAGACCACCAAAGAGGCCGCGACGATCCCCGGCTTGGTCAACGGCAGATAAATCCGCCAAAACGTCTGCGCCCCGCTGCCCCCCAGCGAGCGCGACGCCTGCACCACCCGCCCGTCAATACTTTGCATCGCGGCGAAAATCGGCAGCACGGCATAGGGCACCATGTAATGCACCATGCCGATCAAAACCCCCAATTCGTTGCGCATGAACGCAATGGGGGCGGTGATGATGCCCAAAGCCTCTAACCCCGAATTGACCACCCCGTTGCGCCCCAGAAGCATCAGCCAAGAAAAGGTGCGCACCAGAACCGAAATCCAGAACGAAATCAGCAAAAGCCCCACCATCCGGCTTTGCGCAGGTCCGGCGGCATGCACCATCGCATAGGCGATGGAGTAGCCCAAGATGACGCTAAACGCCGTGCAAATCACACAAACGCGCAGCGTGGTCCATAAAATGCGGCGCAGTGTGTCAGAACTGCCCAGTTGGGCATAGTTCCCAAACCCCGGCGCGGGGTCGGTGACGCTGATCCACAGCACGTTGAGGATGGGGCCAAGGAACAGCCCCCCCACCAAAAGCAGGAACGGCAGAACCAAAAGCCAGCCAGACTTTAAAGGCAAGCGCATTGGGAACCCTTACAAAAATGCACCGGCAGGACAGCGTGCCCGCCGGTGCAAAGCAAGCTTTAGCTGATCGCCGCCAAGAAAGCGTTCACAGCCGCATCGGTGTTCTCGCCCCACCATGTCGGATCGTTCAGGGCGATCATCGGCATATTGGCCGCCGAGGTGATCGAATAGGGCTGATCCACTTCGGCCATTTGGGCGATGGCTTCAGGGTTGGTCGGCGTCATGCCAAGGCAGGCAAACAGATCCAACTGGGCCGGAACCGATTGGGCGGTGGCGATGAACTTCATCACATCGGCCCCACCCGGATTGCCCTTGGGCACGATATAGGCCCCCGGCATGGCCAAGGCTTGGTTCATCACCAGCTTATAGCGGCCATTGGTTTCGGTTTCGATGCTGCGGCCACGGTTTTGCCAGACCATGCCCATCGACACCTCGCCATTGACGATCATGTCATGCGCTTCGGACCCCGAACCCCAATAGATCGTGTCGGCCTTGATTGCCGTGATCTTCTTGATCGCGCGGTCGATGTCGAGCGGGTACAGCTTGTCCTTTTCCACGCCGTCGGCCATCAGCGCGGCCTCTAGCGACCCGTTGGCCCATTTGTACAGCGAGCGCGTGCCCGGGAACTTGGCCGTATCGAAGAAATCCGCCCAAGAGGCGGGGGCGCCATCGGGATAGGCTTGGGTGTCATACATAAAGGCATAGCCGTACAGGATGATCGAAATGCCAAACTCCAACGCGTAGCCGTCGACGGTTTTGGTCTTGTCGATCACCGAATAATCCAGCGCCTCAAGATGGCCGGTTTTGCCCAAGGCCACGGCGTCAAACAGATCGGCGTCGCAGACGTCGGCGGTGACATGGCCGCTGTCGACCATCTCTTTGATCTTGCCCTGCAACGGGCCCGAGGTGTCAAATTTCAGCGGAATGCCGGTGTCTTTGGTAAAGGCCGCGCCAATGGCGCTTTGGTGGCATTCTTCCGACTGCCCACCCCAATTCCACATCACGATTTCAGAGGCGGCAGCCTCGGCCTTTCCCGCCAGAACCGAGGCGCTGGCAAAGCCAGCGATGCCGCACAGCGCCAAGAAGCTGCGGCGTTCCATTTTGCCGGCCTGAAAAGCCTGCGCGCCTTGCAGAAGTGTCTCACGCATGAAGTTTTTGTCGTGCATTTTAGAACCTCCTTGTTGTGGGCCATTTGGGCCCTGTTGTGATATCACCGGGTTGGTCCCGGCTTGGACTTGTTTCAAAGGCTATGGTCTGACAGGCGCACAGCGGCGCTGTCGGCCCATGTCAGATCAACGCGCGCGCCTTCGGGCAAAACCTGCCCAGCGCGCCAAGCGTCGACGTCCACCTCGATCGGGTCGATCCCGGGGACCGCGACCTGATATTTCAGCACAGCGCCAAAATAGGTGACCGACAGAACCACGCCCGAGGCCTTGTTCGCCCCTATCCCTTGCCCTTCAGGCGAAAGATCAATCTTTTCGGGGCGCAGCGCAAAGACAGCGCCGTCACGGTGCAAGAAGTTGCTTTTGCCCAAGAAACTGGCGGCAAAGGCGGTTTTGGGGTGTTGGTAAAGGTCGGCGGGCGTGCCCACCTGCTCGATGCGTCCGTTTTGCATGATGACGATGCGGTCCGACATCGACAGGGCTTCTTCCTGATCATGGGTGACATAGACAAAGGTTGTCCCCACGCGGCGGTGGATCTCTTTGAGCTGTGCTTGCACCTCGACCCGCAGCTTTTTGTCCAAGGCGCCCAAGGGTTCATCCAGCAACAAAACCGGCGGCGCAAAGCACAAGGCCCGCGCCAAGGCCACCCGCTGCTGCTGGCCCCCCGACAATTCCTTGGGCAGGCGCTTGGCAAAGCCGTTCAAGCGCACAAGGTCTAGCATCTCGGCCACACGGGCGTCGATCTCGGCCTTGGGTCTGCGGCGGACGGAGAGGGGGTAGGCGATGTTGTCGTGCACGCTCATATGCGGAAACAGCGCATAGCCTTGAAACACCATGCCAAAATTGCGCTTTTCCGCAGGCGTTTGCGCGATCGACACGCCGCCGAGCAAAATATCGCCTTGGCTGATGTCTTGAAACCCCGCGATCATCATCAATAGCGTGGTCTTGCCAGAGCCAGAGGGGCCAAGAAGGGTCAGAAACTCGCCCTTTTCGATGTGCAAGGACACGTTATCGACAGCCGTAAAGCTACCGTAGCGTTTGCTCAGCGACATCAGATGCAGGCTGCCGCTGGGGCTTGTCATGCCTTACGCATCCGCGCCGCGCAATTTCAGCTTGTTGCGCGCCTGCTGCGGGGTCAGCACCCGCGCGCCCATGCGGGTGATGATGCCAATCACCCTTTCGACCAGTTGCGCGTTGGTGGCGAGAACCCCGCGATCCAAGAACAGGTTATCTTCCAGCCCGACGCGCACATTGCCGCCCAAGGCCACGGCGGCGGCGGCCATGGGCATTTGCATCCGGCTGATGCCGAAACTGGCCCAGCTGGCCTGTGGCGGCAGATGTTCTTTCATGGCTTTCATGGTTTCGACCGTCTGATCGGCCCCCCACGGAATGCCCAGACACAGTTGGAACATCGGCGGATCGGCCAAAAGCCCCTCGTCCATCATCGCACGGGCAAAGCGGATATGGCCCAGTTCAAACACCTCAAGCTCGGGCTTAACCCCCCATTCCTTGGTCAAGGCCGCCATCCGCCGCAGGATCGGCGGGGTCGAGATATAGATGCTGTTGTCATTGCCAAAGTTCAGCGTGCCGCAATCGAGGCTACAGATTTCAGGCAGGCAGTCTTTGACATGGGCCAAGCGTTCATCGGGGCCGACCATATCGGTTCCCGGCCCGGGCATGGCCCAATTGGTGGGGTCCGGCGTCCAATCGCCGCCCATGCCTGCCGTCAGGTTGATCACGATATCGGTGCCGCTGGCGCGCACACGGTCGACCACTTCGCGAAACAAGGCCGGATCGCGCGAGCCTTTGCCGGTCACCGGATCGCGCACGTGGATATGGGCGCAAGATGCGCCGGCCTTGGCGGCTTCAATCGCTTCGCGGGCGATTTCAGCGGGGGTCACGGGCACGTGCGGGCTTTTGCCCGTCGTATCGCCAGCCCCGGTTACAGCACAGGTCACCACCACGTCGAAGTTCATCCAAGCCTCCTGCTTTTGCGGTATCTTGTGCCTTCGATTTTGGTTTCCTTTCATTTATTCGTCACATATCCTGCCCCCATGTCGAAAAATCGCACCTTACCACCGGATCATCCCGCCGCAGATGACAGCAAGAATTCTAGCCCCAATCAGGTGACGTTCCTGATCGTGCCGCGCTTCAACATGTCCACGCTGGTGACGATGATCGAACCGATGCGGATCACCAATTACCTGTCGCCGCAGCCGATTTACGCGTGGGATATCGTGTCGTTTGACGGCGATCAGATCACGGCCAGCAACGGCCTAAGCCTGCCCGCCCATCTGCCCACCGAGCGGAACAGGCGCGGCGAGGTGATCTTTGTCATGGGCAGCTGGGGGGCGGAAAGCTACACCAACAAGACGGTGTTTTCATGGATTCGCCGCCAAGCCCGTGAAGGCGCGCGGATTTGTGCGGTCGAGTTGGGCACCTATCTGGTGGCGCGGGCGGGCCTGCTGTCGGGGCGCAAGGTGACAACCCATTGGTCTTACGGGCCGGGGTTTCAGGAACAATTCCCCGACATTGCCTTTGTCGAACAGATTTACACGGCAGAGCCCGGACTTATGACCTGTGGCGGCGGGTTGGCGGGCGTCGATCTGGTCTTGCGCTTGATCGGCGAGGCACAGGGCGAAAGCATGGTCAGCGAGATTGCAGATCAACTGATGCACCACCCCGTCCGCCCCGCGACCGCCCCGCAACGCCGCACCATGGGCCGCAGCACCGACACGCTGCCCCCCATGGTGCGCGAGGCGATTGCGCTGATCGAAAAGAACATCGCTGAACCGCTCAACGTGCCGGACATTGCCGACATGCTGAACGTGTCGCAGCGCCAGATGGAACGGCAGTTCAAAGCAGCCATTGGCTGCACCGTGGTGCAGTTTGGCCTGCTGCTTCGGTTGCAGCACGCGCGGGTTTTGCTGATCTCGACCAGCCTGTCGGTCCGCGATATTGCGACGGCCTCGGGGTTTAACACGCTGTCGCACTTTGCCTTTTCCTTTGGCAAATGCTTTGGCCGCAGGCCCAGCGAATACCGCCAAGCTTGGCCCGAAAAAGACAGCGCCCCCTCTTGGCCGGGGACGCTGTCAAAATTCTTGCAAGCCTTGCAAAACCGCGGGTCAGCCAAGCCCATTCAGGTCTTGGGCAAAAGTCGCCTTTAGCGCCGCGCGTCGCGGATGGCGTTCAAAACGGCCACAATCTCGCGGTCGCGGGTGGCGGCCATGGCTTCAAAGTGGCGACCGGCGGCGATTTCGTTGCAGCCATCCACCATACGGTCGCGCAGCTCTTGCGTCAGTTCGGGGGCTTCCAGGCGAGTCCAAGGCCATTTTAGTGCGGGGCCGAATTGGTCAAGGTTGGTGGCCATGCCCCCCTCGCCGCAGGCCACGTGAAAGGCCATGCATTGCCCTTGCACTGCCATGCGCGGGGCGGGGCCGTTCATCAGGGCGTTGTCGATATCGGCGGGGGTCGCCTCGCCGTTGGCGACCATATGCAAGGCTTCGCGCCACAGCGCTTCTTGCAGGCGGGTGGCAACAAAGCCCGGGATTTCTTTCTTCATGGCCAAGGGGGCTTTGCCCGCAATTTGGTAGAAGGCCACGGCCCAAGCCACGGCTTCAGGCTCGGTCGCCTTGCCGCCCACGACCTCGACCAAGGGCAGAAGATAGGGCGGGTTGAACGGATGGCCGATCACCGTGCGCTGGGGGGTGGGGCAGTCGGCCTGAATCTGCGTCATCATCAGCCCCGAGGTCGACGAGGCGATGACACAGTCGCGCGGGGCCAGTTCGCCCAAGCGCTTGTAAAGCGCTTGTTTGATATCCAACCGCTCGGGCGCGCTTTCTTGAATGAACTGCGCGTCTTTGACGGCATCGGCCAGATCGGTCGTGATGCGCAGCCGGTCGAGCGAGGCACCCGGCGCCAGACCCAAGGCCTGTAAGCTGATCCAGCCCGTGTTGATCACCGACATCAGCGCTGCGGTTTCGGCTTCGGCATGGATATAGGCCGTGACATCATAGCCGCGCGCCAGAAAATGCGCGGCCCATCCGCCGCCGATCGGGCCTGCGCCCAAGGTGGTGACACGGGTGACAGAGTGTGGATCAGGATACATTTAGCGCCCCTTAAAGACGGGATTGCGTTTTTCGACAAAGGCCGCGATTCCCTCGGCCGAGTCTTCGGATTTCAGCATGGCGCGGTAGGTGGGCAGATCGCCCTTGCGCATATGGGTAAACGCCGCCTCTAGTGGCAGGGCTTGGATGGCGCGTTCGACCTCTTTGACGGTTTGCATGGCCAAGGGGGCCGATCCTGCGATCTGGTCGGCCCAAGCCCGCGCCGTTTCCATCAACGCCTCTTTGGGGACCACCTTGTTGACCAAGCCGTAATGCGCAGCCTCGGCCGCGGGCATCTTGCGGCCCAAAAGCAGCATTTCCATGGCGATGTTGCGCGGAATAAGGCGCGGCAGGCGTTGCAAAGCGCCCGCATCGGGCACGATGCCCAAGGGCATTTCGGGCAGGGCGAAATGGACGTGGTCAGCCGCGATGATCAAATCGCACGACATGGCAATTTCAAACCCGCCGCCAATCGCCATGCCGTTGAGCGCACAGATCACCGGCTTATTCATCTGCCAGTTTTCCGTCAGCCCGCCAAATCCGCCGATGCCGTAATCTGCCGTTTCCCACCAGTTATCCAGCGACATTTCACCCGCGTTGAGCGCCTTTAAGTCCCAGCCAGCCGAAAAGATACGCTCGCCCTCTGCCGTCAGAATGCCCACCCACAGATCAGGGTCATCGCGCAGCAAGGCAAAGGCACGGCCCATATCTTGGCTCATCGCCACGTCAATGGCGTTGACTTTGGGCTTGTTCAGCTTGACTTCCAAAACCCGTCCGCGACGGGTGACTTCGACATGGCTCACAGGCATTCCTTTCAAGCAATCAGCATCAGGCGAAAGCGGGCATAACCTCGTTTACAAACAACTCCATCGAGCGTTTCTGCTCAGCCAGACCCAGACCAAGGCTGGCGTAATAGATGAATTCATCCACGCCCAAGGCCTCGAACTGTTTCAGCTTGGCGATCACCTGATCCGGCGTGCCGAACATCAGATTGCGTTGCAGCATCTCGGGGTCATATTCGGCGCGGTTGGCCAGTTGATCGAAGGGGATCGACTTGGGGAACCCATTGGCCACATCGCCCATGTTCTTGAACAGGTTCTCAAATTGCGACAATTGGCGCTGGGCGGCGCGGATCGGCACGATGAAGTCTGCGGGGCTGGCCGACACGGCGGTGTGGCGCATCATGGCCATGGTCGGGCGTTTGCAACCCGGATTGTTGGCCATCGCCTCGGCCATGCGGGCCATATACAATTCCGCCTCGGACATATCGCGCGTCAGCGGCCATGACATGATGTTGCAGCCGTTCTTGACGGCGTAATCATAGGTGATGGGCGCACGCGCTGCGATCCAGACGGGGACTTCAGCCTGCAAAGGCTTGGGGCACGAGGTCGAGGTGGGAAAGTTCCAAAACTGCCCCTCATGCGCGTAATCGCCCTTCCACAGCGCGCGCACGGCGGGCAGCATCTCTTGCATATAGCGCCATGCGTCGGATTGTTTCAGGCCGGGGTGCATCCGGTCAAACTCGCGCTGATAGGCCCCCGATCCAATGCCAAATTCCAACCGCCCGCCCGAGATCAGGTCAAGAAACGCCGCCTCACCCGCCACTTTGATCGGGTGCCAATAGGCCGCCGCCACGCAGGCCGTGCCAAGGCGGATGCGGTCGGTTTCCCCCGCCCACCATGCCAGGATCGAAAACGGATTGGGCGCAATCGTCATTTCCAGCGCGTGATGCTCCGCCGCCCAGACGATGTGAAAGCCGCCCCGATCGGCCATCTGAACCATGTCCAGCGTGTGTCGGGCGACATCCTTCATATCAAGGCTGTCGTCCATCCGTTCAAGGTTGATGGCGAGTTGGAACTTCATGCTATCCTCCGGCAAGGCCCCGTTTCGCGGATGATTGCAGCGAATGGGGGCAGGTACTGTCGCGATTTCGACAAGGTGTCAGGGTTTTCGTCAGGCTTTGGTGGCGCGCCCCAAGTCAGCGCATTACAAAGGGGTTGGCCATAGGCTCAGTCGAGGTGTTGATCCAGACGGTCTTGGGCCTTGTATAGTCATACATCGCCTGAAACCCGCTTTCGCGCCCATAGCCCGACCCTTTCACCCCGCCAAACGCCGCGATGGGCGATACGGCGCGGTAGGTGTTGACCCAAACGATGCCAGAGCGCACCGCCTTGGCCATGCGCATTTGGCGTGCCCCATCGCGGGTAAAGATGCCTGCGGCCAAGCCGTGCTGGGTGTCATTGGCAAGGGCGATCACCTCGGCTTCGGTCTTGAAGCGCAAAACCGACAGGACGGGGCCGAACAGTTCGGTGTCGACAATGCGCAGGTCTTGGCGCGGGCAATCCACGATGGTGGGTTCGTAATAGGTACCGCCCAAGCCATCGGGCTGCTTGCCGCCGCACAGAATGCGCGCCCCTTCGGTTTGGGCATGGGCCACCTCGCGCTGGATATTGGCGAGTTGGCCTTGGGTGCACAAAGGGCCCATCTGGGTTTCTTCGGCCAAGGGGTCACCGATGCGGATTTGTTTGGCGAGGGCCACGATCTTTGCCAAGAATGCATCGGCTATATCTTCGTGCAGGTACAGGCGCGACCCTGCCACACAGCTTTGCCCCGTAGCACCGAATATCCCCGCCACCGATCCGTTGACCGCACTGTCAATGTCAGCATCGTCAAACACGATAAACGGCGACTTGCCGCCCAATTCCAGTGACACTTCGGCGAAATTCTCGCGCGAATTGGTCAAAACCGCCCGCGCCGCGCCCGGCCCTCCGGTAAAGGAAATGCGCGCCACCAAGGGATGCGATGTCAACACCCGCCCGCACGGCTCGCCGTGGCCAGATACGATATTGACCACGCCGGGCGGAAACCCTGCCGCTTCGATCAATTCGCCAAACTCCAGCATCGCCGCCGAGGCGTGTTCGGATGCCTTCAGCACCACCGTATTGCCCGCAGCCAAGGCGGGGCCAATTTTGACGGCCACCAAGAACAGTTGCGAATTCCACGGCACAATGGCGGCCACCACACCCAAAGGTTCGCGGCTGGTGAACACAAACAGATCAGGCTTGTCGATGGGCAGGGTCTCGCCGGAAATCTTATCCGCGCAACCGGCGTAAAAGTGGAAGAATTCGGCGATGTATTTCGCCTGCCAACGGGTTTCTTTCAGCATCTTTCCGGTGTCGATGGTTTCGGTTCGCCCCAGACTTTCCGACTTTTCGGCCAAAAGATCGCCCAGTTTGCGCAGACAGCGGCCGCGTGCCGTGGGGGTCATGCTGGCCCAAGGGCCAGAGGTAAAGGCGCGGTGGGCGGCTTTCACCGCGCGGTCGACATCTTCGGCTGTCGCTTCGGGAATGCGGCACCAGACTTGGCCGGTGGTCGGGTTGACGCTGTCAAACATCTTGCCGTCCGAAGCCGCGACCCATGCCCCGTCTATCAGCATCTGGTAGTCTGTGATCGTGCTCATCTGCTTGCCCTCTGGTTCTTAGCAAGCATACTGTGCGACAGGCGGGACGCAACATGTACGAATTTTCGCCATCGCCTGACGAAAAAAGCGCAAGCTATGGCGGGGGGGCGGTGTCTGCTGACCGCAAGTGCAGAGGACAAGATGACCCATTCAAAACAAGTGATCGGCGCGCCTTTGGTGATCGGCGGGCGCAAGCTGTCCCTGTCGCGGGCCATTCGGGCGGGCGATACGGTTTATTTGACCGGCCAAATCCCGATGCAAAACGGGGTGCCTATGACCACGGGCACGATTGAAGATCAAACCCGCGCCGTGCTGGACGATATCACAGCCACCTTGGCCTTGGCAGGCTGCACCCGCAACGATGTGGTCAAGGCGATGATCTGGCTGCGCGAGCGGGCGGATTTTGCAGGCTTTAACGCGGTATACGGCGAATATTTCCCGCATGATCCGCCTGCACGCTCTGCCATCGTCAGCGATTTGTTGGTCGATTGTCGGGTCGAGGTGGAAGTGGTCGCATGGCGGCCCTTGGCGGGGGGCGACCAATGAAGCGCGCTGCCGATGGCACGGCCTATGCGCTGCATGGCCGCGAAGGTGCCCCTTTGGTGGTGCTGATCCACGGCTTGGGGTTAACGCATGAAGTGTGGGACCAAATGATCCCCGCCCTTGCGCCGCGGTTTTGTGTGCTGACCTATGACATGCTGGGCCATGGGCAAACGCCCTCGCACCCCAAGCCCGACCTGTCGGCCTTGGCCGCCCAACTGGCGCGTTTGATGGAGGAACTGGGCCACACCCAAGCGGCCCTTGTGGGCTTTTCGTTAGGCGGCATGATTGCCCGCCGCTTTGCGCAAGATTATCCGGCCCGCACGACGGCATTGGCGATCCTGCATTCGCCCCACCGCCGCTCTGATACCGCCCAAGCGGCCATCGTGGCGCGGGTGGCGCAAGCGCAGGGCCAAGGGCCATCCGCCACCGTCGAAGCCGCCTTGCAACGCTGGTTCACAGATGACTTTCGCACCCAAAACCCCGCCATGATGGACAAAGTCCGCAGCTGGGTGCTGGGCAACGCGCCTGCCACCTATCCCGATTACTACCGCATTTTGGCCAGCGGTATTGACGAGATCATTTCCCCCACCCCGCCCATCACCTGCCCCGCACTGGTAGTGACGGGCGACCAAGACTATGGCAATGGGCCTGAGATGACCTTTGCCATCGCAGCCGAGATTGCGGGGGCCCAAACCCTGATCCTGCCCGCATTGCGCCATATGGCCCTGATGGAGGCCCCCGATCTGACCAACGCCCCACTTTTGGCCTTTCTGACCAAGGTGCTGCATGGCTGACCCCAAAGGCCCCCGCGCCGCAGGTGGGCAAATCGCCGCGCCGTTGCTGGCCATGGCATTTACAACCACGGTCAGGTCAAAGAGATTGCCCCGAACAGCACGGAGTTTTGCCCGCTGACCACCTTGGACCGGACGGCCATGCGCAGCGGATCCCAACGCAGCATGATGCAACGCTGCGCGGCTGAACGGCAAACTGGGGTGTTTGACATCTATCTCGGCAATGAAACCAAAGCAAATGTGCGCCGCCTCAGCGGGGCCTGAACAGGAGAAGACGATGTTTCCCGAACTGCGCAAGGTCGTGACCTATGACGAAATCACCTACCGCGAAGGACAGCGCCCCGCTGACCCGCCGCTGCGGATGATCGGTGTTGCGGCGGTGGTCAAAAACCCGTGGCACGGGCGCGGGTTTGTGCAGGACCTCTCACCCGAAATCAACCGCATCGCGCCGATTTTGGGCAAGATGCTGACCGATATGCTGGTGGCACTGGCCGGATCGGGCGCGGCGATTGAAGCTTACGGCAAGGCGTCGATGGCGGGCACCGATGCCGAGATGGAACACGGCTCAGCCCTGATCCACACCTTACGCTTTGGCAATTTCTACCGCGAGGCGGTGGGGGCCAAAACGTATCTTGGCTTTACCAACGGGCGCGGTCCGGCCAACACGCAGATCCAGATTCCGCTGATGGATAAAAACGATGGCGGGCGGCGGTCGCACTATCTGACGGTGCAGTTTTCTATCCCCGATGCCCCAGCCCATGACGAGTTGGTCGTGGCCCTTGGCGCATCAACCGGCGGGCGGCCGCATCACCGCATCGGCGACCGCTACGCCGATTTGGCCGCGATGGGCGGCGATCTGGAAAACCCCGCAGGGGTGTAAGGGGCAGGCGCGCCCAAGGGCGCGCCTATTCCAACCGAACGGCGGGTGATGGCGCTTGGCCGTCATAGCCGCCCCAGACCGATTGGTCGAAATGCACCACCGATCCCGTCATCATGCCGCTGTCGTCCGATGCCAACCACAGCACGGCGCGCGCGACCTCGTCCGGGTCAAGCAGGCGGCCAAAGGGCAGGCCCGCTTCGGCCTTGGCCTGCCAATCGGGGTCGCCGGATTCAGCCAGTTGGATCTTCTTTTCATGGTCCGACAGCATCCAGCCGATATCCAATTGGTTGACCCGCACGCGGTTGCGCATCAAGGCAAAGCCGGAATTGCGTGTCAGCGTCGCCAATGCGCCTTTTGACGCGCTATAGGCCGCCAAAAACGGCTGCCCTGCGCGGGCCGAGGACGAGCCGATATTCACAATCCGCCCGTCGCCCATGCCCGCAGCCATGTGCTTGACCGCGTCCTGCATCAAAAAGAACGGCGCGCGGACGTTGACGGCGAAGATCTTGTCGAAAAGCTCGGGTGAGGTGGTCAGCAGATTGCCCCGATCGGTCAGGCCAGCGGCGTTGACCAGAATATCAATCTTGCCAAACTGCGCCACGGTCTGCGGCACCGCACCCATGACCTGATCTATCTCGGCCAGATCGGCGGCGATCATCTGCACCGGCACGCCGCTGTCTTGGGTGATCTGGTGCGCCAAAGCCGAACCCTTGGCCTGATCGCGCCCCACAATCGCAATCCCCGCCGCCCCCGCCTTGGCGAACAGGCGCGCAATCGCTGCCCCCAAACCCTGCGTGCCGCCGGTGATCAGGGCAATTTTTCCATCAATTCGGTTCATATGGCGGCCTTTACGATTGGTTCTTTTG
>CANFSY010000040.1 GCA_947449875.1 Paracoccaceae bacterium | reverse complement strand
GGCGCGGCGGCACGATCGTGCTGGTGTCATCGGCGCGTGGCTTGTTGGGCCATCCGGCGGGCTACACCGCCTATTGCGCCAGCAAAGCCGCCGTCGATGGTATGACCAAGGCTTTGGGCTGCGAATTGGGGCCAACCGGCATCACGGTGAATGCCATTGCGCCCACGGTGTTCCGATCCCCCCTGACCGCTTGGATGTTTGACGACACTGACACTGCCAAAGCCGTGCGCGCAGGCTTTTTGGCCCGCGTGCCAAAAGGCCGCTTGGGCGAGCCTGAGGATTTGGCGGGGCCGCTGTTGTTTTTATCCTCGCGCGCGTCAGATTTTTACACGGGCCACATTCTTTACGCCGATGGCGGCTATACGGCGGGATAAGATGACACAAACCCACATAGCGGTGATCGGGGCGGGGTTGATGGGGCACGGAATTGCCCTGACCCTTGCGCGGGCGGGTCACACCGTGCGCGTCAGCGACCCCGTGCCGCAAGCCCGCGCCGCTTTGGGCGGACGCGTGCGCGACAGTTTGCAGCTTATGGGAATTTCCGACCCGCAGGTTGCCGAAATCTTGGCGCGCATCACAGCCGTGGACAGCATCGCCGATGCCGTGCAAGGGGCCGATTTTGTCTTTGAAGCCGCACCCGAAAAGATGGCGCTGAAACAAGCGATTTTTGCCGAGATTGAAGCGGCAGCGCCGCTGACGGCGATCTTATGTTCCAACACCTCGGTCATGCCCATCACGCAGATCATGGCGCAGTTGGGCGATAAGACCCGCGCCTTGGGCACCCATTGGTGGAACCCGCCCCACCTGATTCCCTTGGTCGAGGTGATCCGCACGGCCGACACCTCTGACGAGGCGATGAGCGCCACGATGGACCTGCTGGCAGAGGCCGGCAAAACCCCCGTGCGGGTGGAAAAGGATGTGCCCGGCTTTATCGGCAACCGCTTGCAGCACGCTTTGTGGCGCGAGGCGGTTTCGCTGGTTGAACGGGGCATTTGCGATGCGCGCGCGGTGGATGACGTGATCAAGGCCAGCTTCGGGCGTAGGCTGGCGGTGCTGGGGCCTTTGGAAAATGCCGACCTTGTGGGCACGGACCTGACGCTGGACATTCACGCCACCGTATTGGCCGATCTGGAAAACCGCCTCGGCCCGTCGCCCCTGCTGGCACAGATGGTGGCCGAGGGGCGGTTGGGCATGAAAAGCGGGCAAGGCTTTCATGATTGGACAGCCGATCAAGCCCAAGATCTGCGCGCCAAGGTGGTTGCCCACCTTTTGGCGCTGGACAAGCTGTTGGGGGGATAGATGATCAACCTGCCCCCGTTCGTCACGACCAAATGCCGCCCGCATCGGGGGCATAAGACCAAGGTTTAACCAAGGGCCCATCCGGCAGACAAAAGACCGGCGGGCGCAACCATCACTCTGGGAGGAAAGAATGGCTCAGTTCACCTACACACGGCGCAAGTTCATCACCGCGACCACAGGGCTTATCGCAGCCCCCGCGATCTTGCGCGCCAACCGCGCTTTGGCACAAGACGGCGTGTTCAAGATCGGCTTTGTGGCCCCCACCACCGGCCCCTTGGCAGGCTTTGGCGAGGCGCAGGATTGGATCTTGGCGGGCCTGAAAGACTCGCTCGCGGGCATGACCAACAATGGCAAGCCGGTGCAGATCGAAATCATCACCAAAGACAGCCAGTCCAACCCCAACCGCGCGGCGGAAGTGGCGCAGGATTTGATCCTGAACGAAGGCATCAACCTGATGCTCACCCATGCCACGCCGGACACCACAAACCCCGTGGCCGACCAGTGCGAGTTGAACGAGATCCCCTGCATCTCGACCAACGCGCCGTGGCAGCCCTATTTCTTTGGCCGTGGCGGTGCGCCGGATGTGGGCTTTACCTACACCTACCACTTCTTCTGGGGGCTTGAGGATATCATCGCGAACTTCACCGCGATCTGGGATGCCTCGGGTGTGGCCAAAAAGGTCGGCGGGCTGTTTCCCAATGACGCGGACGGCAATGCGTGGGGCGATGCCAAACTGGGCCTGCCCGGCCCCTTGGCGGCGGCTGGCTATGAGCTGACCGATCCGGGCCGCTATCAGCCGATGAACAACGATTTCACCAGCCAGATCGCGGCCTTTAAGGCGGCAGGCTGCGAGATTGTGACGGGCGTGATGATCCCGCCGGACTTTGCCACCTTCTGGGCCCAAGCCGCCCAACAGGGCTTTGCGCCCAAGGTTGTCACCATCGGCAAGGCGCTGCTGTTCCCCTCGTCGGTCGAGGCGCTGGGCGATCGGGGCGATGGGCTGACGACCGAAGTGTGGTGGACACCGGATTATCCCTATTCCTCGTCGCTCACCGGTGTTTCGGCCAAAGACTTTGGCGCGGCCTATGTGGCGGATACCGGCAAGCCGTGGACATCGACCCTTGGCTTTAGCCATGCGATCTTTGAAGTGGGTCTGGATGTGATCAAGCGCGCCGCCGACCTGACCGACAAAGCCGCGATCATGGACGCGATCACCACCACCAACCTCAACACGCTGGTCGGGCCGATCAACTGGGCCAACGGGCCAGTCAAGAACGTGACCAAAACGCCGCTGGCGGGTGGCCAATGGCAGCGCGTCGATGGCAAGCTGGAACTGAAGATCGTCAACAACAAGCAAAACCCGCAATTGCCCGTCACGGGGGAATTGAAACTGTTGGCTTGATCCAAGCGCTGGGGGCCGCACTGGCCCCCAGCCTGTCAAAGGGTGGCGTATGACGCTGTTATCGCTGGAAAACCTGTCCAAAAGCTATGGGGCTTTGAAAGTCACCGACGATATCTCGCTGCGCGTGGCGCAGGGCGAGATTGTGGGGATTTTGGGGCCCAATGGCGCGGGCAAGACCACGTTGTTCAATCTGATCGCGGGAACCGTGCAGCCCAATGCGGGGCGCGTGGTGTTTGAGGGGCAGGATGTGACGGGGCTTGACGCCTCTGCCCGCTGCCGGATGGGCATTTCGCGCAGCTTTCAAATTCCTCACCCCTTTGCGGGAATGACGGTGTTTGAAAATATCCTCGTCGGGGCCACCTTTGGGCGGCCCAAGGCCACAGCTCCCCACGCCCGCGCCGCCGAGGTGTTGCGCCTGACCGGCCTTGCGCGGCGCGCCAATGATCGGGCCGGATCGCTGACCTTGCTGGAACGCAAGCGTCTGGAAATGGCCCGCGCCTTGGCCACGGACCCTGCGCTGTTGCTGCTGGATGAAATCGCCGGCGGGTTGACCGACCGCGAATGCCAAGCCCTGCTGGATGCCGTGCGCGCCGTACATGCTACGGGGGTGACGATTGTGTGGATCGAACATGTGGTCCACGCCCTGCTGTCGGTGGCGCAGCGTTTGGTTGTGGTGGATTTTGGCGTCAAGATTGCCGACGGGCTTCCCGCCGAGGTGCTTACCTCAAAGGATGTGCAGTCAGTCTATATGGGGGCCGAAGAGCATGTCTGACGGATTGGTTGTTGACGCCATCGAAAGCTATTACGGCGATTTCAAGGCATTGCACGGTGTGTCGCTAACGCTCAAGCCGGGGTCGGTGCTGGCGCTGATCGGGGCCAATGGCGCGGGCAAATCGACGCTGCTTAAGTCGATCTGCGGCTTGGTGTCGCCCAAGGCGGGGCGGGTCAGCTGGCGGGGCCGTGACATCACGGGCCTGCGCGGCGCACAGACCGTGGGCCTTGGCATCGCCCTTGTGCCCGAAGGCCGCCGCCTGTTCAAATCGCTGTCGGTCGAGGAAAACCTGATCCTTGGCGGGCAAATCGGCCGCCCCGGCCCTTGGGGTTTGGCGCGGCTGTATGATCTGTTTCCCATTCTGGCCGAAAAGCGCCATCAGCCCGCCACCTCGCTGTCGGGCGGCCAACAGCAGATGGTGGCGATCGGGCGGGCGCTGATGTCTAACCCCGATCTGGTGCTGTTTGACGAGCTTAGCCTTGGGCTGGCCCCGATTGTGATCAAGGATATCTACGCCCAATTGCCCAAAATCACCGGACAAGGGATGAGTGCGATCTTGGTCGAACAAGATGTGACCCGCGCGCTGAATGCCGCAGACCAGTTCTTGTGCTTGGCCGAGGGGCGGGTGTCGCTGTCAGGCGCGCCGCGCGATCACAGCCGCGATGCCATTTCCGCCGCATATTTCGGAACCTAAGATGGATCTTTTGAACACAGTTTTGCAAGGCGTTCTGGTCGGCGGGCTTTATGCGCTGTTTGCGGCGGGCCTGTCGCTGATCTTTGGCGTGATGCGGTTGGTCAATATCGCGCATGGCGATTTGATCGTGCTGGCCGCCTATATCGCGATGGAGGTGATCAAGCTGACCGGCCTGCCGCCCTTGGCCGCGCTGGTCTTTGTGGTGCCGCTGATGGCGGCCCTTGGCTACGGCTTGCAGCGCGCCGTCTTGAACCGCACCTTGGGGGGAGATTTGCTGCCGCCCTTGCTGGTCAGCTTTGGCCTGTCGGTGATCTTGCAAAACGGGCTTTTGGCCGCGTTCACCGCCGACAGCCGCAAGCTGGATGCGGGGGTGCTGGAAACCGCCTCGGTCAGCGTGGGCGGGCTGTCGATTGGCCTGCTGCCCGCGCTGATGTTTGCCACTGCCGTGGCGGTGATCGCCGCGTTGCAATTCATGTTCTACAAAACAGCCCTTGGCCGCGCCTTTCGCGCCACCTCGGATGATGCCGAGATTGCCGAGCTGATGGGCCTTGACCGCCGCCGCGTCTACGCTTGGGCCATGGCGCTGTGCTTGGGCGTGGTGGCCATTGCGGGGGTGTTCTTGGCCATAAGGTCGAACTTTGACCCGTTCATGGGGCCGGGGCGGCTGATTTTCGGCTTTGAAGCGGTGATCATCGGCGGTTTGGGCAATCTGTGGGGCACGCTGGCGGGCGGGGTGATCTTGGGGGTGGCACAGGGTCTGGGCGCCGCGATTGACCCGGGCTGGCAGATTTTGGCGGGCCATGTGGCCTTTTTGCTGATCTTGGCGGTCAAGCCGCGCGGCTTATTTCCAAGGATGGACGGATGACGCAGTTTACCCTTTCGCGCGCGACCCTTGCGTCGCGCATCGCGGGCCTTGTGGCGCTGGTGGTGTTTGGCGGTCTTGCTGCGGCCCCGTGGTGGGCGTCTTCGGCCTTTTTGCATCTGGCGGGCGAGTTTGCCGTTTACCTTGCGCTGGCCACGTTGTGGAACCTGCTGGCAGGCTACACTGGGCTGGTTTCGGTCGGACAGCAAGCTTACGTGGGTTTAGGGGGCTATATCACCTTTAGCTTGGCGTTGTTTTTCGGGGTGCATCCAGTGCTGGCCATTCCCTTGGCGGGGCTGGTGGCGGCCTTGGTCGCGGTGCCGGTCGCGGCTTTGGTCTTTCGCCTGTCGGGGGCCTATTTCGCGATCGGCTCTTGGGTCATGGCCGAGGTGTTTCGTCTGATCGCCGCCCAAGCCACGGCTTTGGGCGGGGGGTCGGGCATCAGTCTGCCTGCCAGCGTGACCAAAGCGCTGGGGGGCAAATGGCTGCGCGAGGCGTCGATTTTCTGGCTGGCCTTGGCGCTTGGCGCGGGCTGTCTTGCGCTGGTTTATCTGCTGTTACGCTCGCGCATCGGATTGGCGCTGACGGCCATTCGCGACAGCGAGGTCGCCTCGACCTCCTTGGGCATCCGCATCGGGCGGGTGAAACATGTGCTCTATATTCTGGTCGCAGGGCTGACGGCGATGATCGGCGCGCTGATCAGTTTGCAAAAACTGCGCGTCTCGCCCGATGCGGCGTTCAGCGTGAACGACTGGACGGCGTTTGTGATCTTCATCGTCGTCATTGGCGGGATCGGCACGATCGAAGGGCCAATTCTTGGGACGATCGTGTATTTCTTGCTGCGCGAATTTCTGGCCGATTTTGGCACGCTGTATCTGCTGTTCTTGGGCAGTCTGGCGATTGTGGTCATGCTGGCCGCGCCCAAAGGCCTGTGGGGCTATGCGGCTGAGCGGTTTGGCTGGTCGCTGTTTCCGGTCGGCTACCGCATCACGTTTAAGGATTAACCCATGGCCAAGCGCCCCAAAACAATCATCACCTGCGCCATCACGGGGGCGATCCACACCCCCACCATGTCAGACGCGCTGCCCTATCGCCCCGAAGATATCGCCGCCCAAGCGATTGCGGCCGCCGAGGCGGGGGCCGCCATCTTGCACCTGCATGCCCGCAGGCCCACCGATGGCGGCGTGTCGATCAACCCGCAAGACTTTGCCGCCTTCCTGCCGCAGGTCAAACAGGCCACCGGCGCTGTGGTGAACATCTCCACCGGCGGGTCGCTGAAAAACACCATTGAAGACCGCATCGCCCCCGCTTTGACCTTTTCGCCAGAGATGTGCTCGCTCAACATGGGGTCGATGAACTTTTCCTTTCACCCGCTGGCCAAACGTTACGACACGTGGAAGTTTGACTGGGAAAAAGACTATGTCGAAAACTCTGACACCTATATCTTCCGCAACACCTTTGCCGATATCGCCAATGTTGCCAAGACATTGGCCCCGCATGACATCAAGTTCGAACATGAATGCTATGATGTGGGCCACCTGTATAACCTGCGCTTTTGCATGGATATCGGCCTGTTCAAAGCGCCGATCTTCCTGCAATTCATCTTCGGCATTCTGGGCGGCATCGGCCCCGAGGTGGACAATCTGATCTTCATGAAGCGCACGGCGGACCGGCTTTTTGGCGACGACTACCGCTGGTCGGTGCTGGGGGCAGGGGGGGCGCAGATGGGTCTTGCCGCCACCGCCAGCCAGATGGGCGGCCATGTGCGGGTGGGGCTGGAAGACAGTTTGCAGATCGCACGCGGCCAACTTGCCAGCTCAAACGCGCAACAGGTCGCCAAAATCCGCCGCATCGTGGAAGATCTGGGCTGCGAGATCGCCACTCCTGATGAGGCCCGCGAGATCTTGGGCCTGAAAGGCGCTGACAAAACCGCCTTCTAACCCCTTTCACATGGGCTTAAATATCCCACGGGGGTGCAGGGGGTGTGAAACCCCCTGCCTGCCACGCTTAACCCCCACGCGCCCTTTCCATTTGCCCCCCCGCGCCCTATACGGGTCAGGCGGGATGCCCCCGCAGGCCGCTCGCGAAAGCTAACCCATGCGCACCATCACCACGACCGCAGATCTTGCCGCCTTCTGCGCTGCCGCCAAAACCCATCCCTATGTCACGATAGATACCGAGTTTCTGCGCGAGCGGACCTTTTGGTCCAAACTCTGCCTGATCCAGATGGCGTTGCCGGGAAAAGACGGCGAGGCGGTTTTGGTCGACCCGATCGAAGGGGCCGATATGTCGCTGGAACCGATCTATGATCTGTTCCGCCACGAGGCGACGGTGAAAGTGTTTCACGCCGCCCGCCAAGATCTTGAGATTTTCTTTGTCGAGGGCAATTGCTTCCCCGTGCCGTTGTTTGACACACAGGTCGCGGCCATGGTCTGCGGTTTTGGCGAACAGGTGGGCTACGAGACGCTGGTGAAAAAGATCGCCAAGGCCGATCTGGATAAAACCTCGCGCTTCACCGATTGGTCGCGCCGCCCGCTGACGCAAGCGCAGGCCGAATATGCGGTGGCCGATGTCACGCATTTGCGGGTGATTTACGAATTCCTCGCCGCTCAAATCGCCAAAACCAGCCGACAGTCTTGGGTCGCTGAAGAGTTGGATATTCTGCTAGACCCCGAAACCTACACCACCCGCCCCGAAGAGGCGTGGTTGCGCATCAAGACCCGCACCACCTCGGGGCGGTTTCTGGCTGTGGTCAAGGAACTGGCGCGGTTTCGCGAAAGCTATTGCCAAAGCCACAACATCCCCCGCTCGCGGGTTATGAAAGACGATGCGCTGTTGGAACTGGCCTCGACGCGGCCCACCAACCACGAAGAACTGGGCCGCTCGCGCCTGCTTTTGCGCGAAGGCCGCAAGCCTGACATCGCTGACGGTATCATCGCCGCGGTCAAAGCCGGGATGGAGACCAAGCCCGAAGACCTGCCGCGCCCCGATGCGGTGCGTGAACAATTGCAGGTCAACCCCGCGCTGGCCGATCTTTTGCGCGTGCTGCTCAAGGCCAAATCCGAAGGGCTGGGGGTGGCAGCGCGTTTGATCGCCTCGTCCTCTGATCTTGATTTGATCGCCGCAGGGCAGCGCGATGTGGCCGCCCTGTCCGGCTGGCGAGCCGAAGCCTTTGGCGAGGATGCCTTGCGCCTGTGTCGGGGTGAAATCGCCCTGACCGCCAAGGGCAGTGAAGTGCGCGTCGTGCGGGTTTAGCCTGTTTTTTCGCAGAAAAAACGTAACCTCCGCAGTCACATTTTTTCTGCGAAAAAACGCCGTTGCGCTTTACGCCGCGCCTTGCGCCTTTTTTTGCAGCCTGCGGGCGTGCAAGATTGGTTCGGTGTAGCCCGAGGGCTGCATGCGGCCGCGCAAGACAAGCTCGCGTGCGGCTTGATAGGCGATGCCATCAAAGCCGGGGGCCATGGGCTGATACAGCGGGTCGCCGGCATTTTGCCGATCCACCAAGCCCGCCATTTTCTGCAAGGCCGCCTCGACCTGATCCAGCGTCACCACATTGTGGTGCAGCCAGTTGGCAATATGCTGCGACGAGATGCGGCAGGTGGCGCGGTCTTCCATCAGCCCCACATCGCCCAAGTCGGGAACCTTGGAACAGCCTACTCCCTGATCAATCCAGCGCACCACATAGCCCAAGATCCCTTGGGCGTTGTTTTCCACCTCGCGCATCACCTGCGCCTCGCTCCACTTGCGGTAGCTCGCCAAGGGAATTTCCAACAGCGTTTCCACATAAGCCCGCCGTCCGCCCGCCGCCAACCGGCGCTGCACGGCAAAGACATCGACCTTGTGGTAATGCAGCGCATGCAAGATTGCGGCAGTGGGCGAGGGCACCCAAGCGCAATTTGCCCCCGCTTTGGGATGGTCGATCTTTTGTTCCAGCATGGCCACCATCAGGTCGGGCGCTGCCCACATGCCCTTGCCAATCTGCGCATGCCCCGACAGGCCACATTCCAGCCCGATGTCGACATTTTGATTCTCGTAGGCCCCGATCCATGACTTGCGCTTGATGAAATCCTTGCGGCTGAACGGCCCTGCCTCCATCGAGGTGTGAATCTCATCCCCCGTGCGGTCCAAAAAGCCGGTGTTGATAAAGGCCAAGCGGTGGCTGGCGGCGCGGATGCATTCCTTAAGATTGACCGAGGTGCGCCGCTCTTCATCCATCACGCCGATTTTCACCGTGTGGCGCGGCAGGTCCAGAAAATCTTCCACCTTGGCAAAGACGGCATCGGCAAAGGCCACTTCGTCCGGCCCGTGCATCTTGGGCTTAACCACATAGATCGACCCGTGATGCGAATTGCGCAGGCCGGTTTGGCGCAACAGATCATGCTTGCCGATCAGCACCGTTATCGCGGCGTCCATCAGCCCCTCGGGCACCTCTTCGCCCGCGCTGTCCAGAATGGCGGGGTTGGTCATCAGATGGCCCACATTGCGAATCCACAACAGTGCGCGGCCCTTCACCGTCAGGGGGCTGCCGTCGGGCGCTGTAAAGCTGCGGTCCTCGGTCAAGGCGCGGCTGACCCTGCGCCCGCCCTTGTCAAAATCGGCCGTCAGCGTGCCTTTCATCAGGCCCAGCCAATTGGCATAGGCTTGCACCTTATCCGCCGCATCGACACAGGCCACCGAATCCTCGCAGTCCATAATGGCCGAGACAGCACTTTCCAGCACAATATCGGCCAAAAGGGCCTGATCGCGCGCGCCGATCGGATGGGCGCGGTCAAAGATCAGTTCGACATGCAGGCCGTTGTTGCGCAGCAAAACCGCGTCTGGGGCGCGCGGGTTGCCGCGGTAGCCTACGAATTTCTCGGGGCTGACCAAGGGCTGGTCGTCGATCAGCAACACCCCGTCTTTGACATAATAGCGGCGCACATCGGCATGAGAGGTGCCGACAATCGGAAAGGCTTCATCCAAAAACACCCGCGCGCGCGCCACCACCCGCGCGCCGCGCCCGCGTTCGTAGCCCCCTGCGGGCGGTGTGCTGCCCATCGCATCGGTGCCGTAAAGCGCGTCATACAAGCTGCCCCAGCGCGCATTGGCGGCATTGAGCGCATAGCGGGCATTGGTGATGGGCACCACCAGCTGCGGGCCGGGGATGGTGGCAATTTCAGGGTCAACGTTTGTGGTTTCGATCTGAAACGCGGGGCCTTCGGGCAGCAGATAGCCGATTTCACGCAAGAAGGCCTGATAGGCGTCGGGATCATGGGGCTTTGCGCGGTGGGCAATGTGCCACGCATCAATCTGCGCTTGCAATTCGGCGCGGCGGATCAACAGGGCAGCGTTGCGCGGCCCCATATCATGGACCAAATCCGAAAAGCCCGCCCAAAACCGCTCTGCCGTGACACCGCTGTCGGGCAAAGCCTGTTCTTCGACAAAACGGGCCAGACTGTCTTCCACCTGAAGGGCGGCGCGGCGCACAAGGGTCATGGCACTCTCCATCATCTTTGGGCCTATCTGATACAAAACCCAAAGCGACCGCAAGTCACGAGCGGTCTGCATTGCCGCAGCTTCGGCAGAAGCACAATCTTAGCGCAGGCGAAAATCGCCGCTTTGCGACGGGGGCCTAAATCTCTAGCCCTGCCAAATAGTCGCCCAAAGCCCCGCGCACGCTTTCTGATCCGGCGCGCTTGGCCTCGTCAATCACGGCGCGGGTGTGCGACAGATCGGCCGCGCGCAGCAAAGCCTTGACCGGCCCGATCGAGGCGGGCCGCATCGACAGCACTCGCAGGCCAATTGCGGCCAAGGCCAGCGCTTCCACGGGGCGGCCGGCATCTTCGCCGCAATAAGACAGTTTCGTCCCAAATGGCGCGCAGCGCGCCACGATATGTTCCAAAAAGCTAAGGAACGACACATTCAGCACGTCATAGCGTTTGCGCACGCGTTCATTCTCGCGGTCGGCGGCGAAGAAGAATTGCTTCAAATCATTCCCCCCGATCGAGATGAAATCGACCAGCCGGAAGAAGTCGTCCGGCGCATAGGCCAAAGACGGGGTTTCCAGCATGGCACCGATTTTGATGTAAGACGGGGTGGTATGCCCCAAACTCCGCTCGCGGTGGATTTCGCGCAGCACATGGCTGCGCGCCGCTTTGAATTCGCCAAACTCGCTGACAAAGGGGAACATGATGTGCAAGGGGCGGCCATTGGCCGCACGGATCAGCGCTTGCACCTGCATGCGCAAGACCCCGGGCTTATCCAACCCCACCCGAATGGCGCGCCAGCCCATGGCGGGGTTGGGTTCGTCATTGGGTTTCATATAGGGCAGCACCTTGTCTGACCCGATATCCAGCGTGCGAAAGGCCACGGGGCGGCCCTTGGCCGCATCCAGAACGCGGCCATAAAGCGAGGCGAGTTCTGCCCGCTGTGGCATTTTGTTGCGGATCAGAAATTGCAATTCGGTGCGAAACAGGCCGACCCCTTCGGCCCCCGACCCCACCATAGAGGGCAAATCCGCCATCAGCCCCGCATTCATCAGCAATTCCACCTTGACCCCGTCAGTGGTGACAGCGGGCAGGTCGCGCAGGCTGGCATAGCGTTTTTGCGCTTCGGCCTGCATGGCGATTTTGTCGCGGAAACTGCGGGCAATCGTCTCTTCGGCGCGCAGGTGGACAATGCCTTGGTCGCCGTCAACCAGTATGGCATTGCCGTTCAGCGCCTCGCCAGTGATGCCCTTGGCATGGATGACCATGGGGATCGACAAGGCCCGCGCCACCACGGCGGCGTGCGAGCCGACAGAGCCCTCTTCCAGCACCACGCCTTTCAGCTTGCGCCCGTATTCCAGCAATTCTGCCGGCCCAAGGTTGCGCGCCACCAGCACGGGGTTGTCGGGCATATCTGCGCCCGTGTCGCGGCCCTGACCTGTCAGAATGCGCAGCAAGCGGTTGGACAGGTCATCCAGATCTTGCAGCCTTTCGCGCAGATAGGCGTCTTCGACCTGTTCCAGACGGTTGCGGGCGGTGGATTGCTCTTTTTCCACGGCAGCTTCGGCCGACAGGCCGCGTTGGATGTCTTCCTCCATCCGGCGCAGCCAGCCGCGCGAATGGGCAAACATCCGGTAGGCTTCCAGCACGGCTTTTTGATCTTTATCAAGGCTTTCCGCCGCCAAAAGATCGTCGACCGATACGCGCAAGACGCCCACGGCGTCGCGGATGCGGTCAATCTCGGTCAGGGGGTCGTCGGCCACCGGATTGGTGACCACCACGCGCGGTTCATGCAGCCAGACGCGGCCTTCGGCAGCCCCTTCTTGACCACTGGTGCCGCGAAACAGCATGGGCTGGCGGTGCAGCGCAAGCCCCGCATCGTTGCCAAAAGCCCCCAGCTCGGCCATTTCGGCCAGCACCATGGCGACGACTTCGATGGCGTCAATGTCGTCGTCGCCGTAGGTGCGTGCCGCTTTGGATTGCAGCACCAAGACGCCCAGCTTTTCGCCCACCCGCTGGATCGGCACGCCAAGGAAGGACGAGTAAATCTCCTCCCCCGTTTCCGGCATAAAGCGAAAGCCTTTTTCGGCGGGGGCGTTGGCGGTGTTGACCGGCTGACCCAAACGCGCCACGCGGCCCACCAGCCCCTCACCCAGCTTCATGCGGGTTTTGTGGACGGCTTCTTTTTTCAGCCCTTCAGTTGCGCACAGCTCCAGCGTTTCGGCGTCGCGAAACAGGTAGATCGAGCACACCTCGGTTCCCATCGAATCGGCAATGATATGCGTGATGCGGTCAAGCCGGTCTTGGCCTTTGGCGGGCGTGCTGAGCACGTCGCGCAAACGGCGCAGAAGCTTTCGGCTGTCACTTTCACTGCGTTCGGGCATCTGTACTGCCTTAATGGTCATCTTCCTTATGGCCCCGATGTGACATCTGAGGAAGGGGAGAGAAAGGGATTTTCGACATTGGCGCTGCAAAACCTGCAGGTTTCGGGCTGGGACCCACGATTTTTCGGCGAAAAATCAACTGGGGCCGTAGAAATCAATTTTTCGCAGAAAAATTGGGCGCGACATCTGCCGCGCCCGACATTTCAACCGCCTTTAAGCTTTTTCCAATTCAAACGCATCATGCAGCGCTTGAACGGCCAGTTCCATATACTTGCGATCAATCAGGACCGAGATCTTGATTTCCGATGTCGCAATCACCTTGATATTCACATTCTCTGCCGCAAGCGAGGCGAACATCTTAGCCGCCACCCCCGCATGGCTGCGCATCCCGATGCCCACGACCGACACCTTGGACACATCGCTGTCGGTGATCAGCTGGGCATAGGCGAATTTGCCTGCCGCTTGGGCGTCTTCAATGGCCTTTTTGGCGCGCAAGACCTGATTGGTCGGGCAGGAAAAGGTCATGTCGGTATAGGCGCGCTTGTCGGTCGGATCGTCCAGTTCCGAGATGTTTTGTACGATCATGTCGACATTCACGCCCGCATCGGCCAAGGGGCCAAAGATGGCGGCGGCGATGCCCGGGCGGTCTTCGACCCGCACCAGCGTCATTTTCGCTTCATCGCGGCTAAAGGCCACGCCAGAGACGACTTTCGATTCCATGATTTCATCCTCGTCGCAGACCAAAGTTCCAGAAGTCTCGTCGGTATCCTCGAACGAGGATAATACCCGCAGCCGCACCTTATAGCGCATCGCCAGTTCGACCGAGCGGGTTTGCAGCACCTTAGCCCCTAAGGAAGCCAGTTCCAGCATCTCTTCAAAGGCGATCTTGTCCAGCTTGCGCGCCTTTTCAGATACGCGCGGGTCGGTGGTGTAAACCCCGTCAACGTCCGTGTAGATATCGCACCGCTCGGCCGCAAAGGCTGCGGCAAAGGCCACCGCCGTTGTATCAGACCCGCCGCGCCCCAGCGTGGTGATGCGCCCTTCGGGCGAGACGCCCTGAAAGCCCGCCACAACCGCCACCTTAAAGCCGCGGGCAAAGCTGGCGTCGATATTCGCCCGAGGGATCGAGTCAAACCGGGCCGAGGCATGGGCCGAGGTGGTGTTGATCGGCACTTGCCACCCCTGCCAAGAGCGCGCCGAGATGCCCATTTCTTGCAACCGCAGCGCCATCAGGCCCGCCGTGACATTCTCGCCGCTTGCCACCACCGCGTCATATTCGCGCGCGTCATACAGTTTCGAAGTACCCTCGACCCAGCCGACCAGCTCGTTCGTCTTGCCCGACATGGCCGAGACGATGACGATCACGTCATAGCCCCGCGCCACTTCGGCTTGCACCTTTTTGGCGGCATTCTCGATACGCGACAGGTCCGCGACCGAGGTTCCCCCGAATTTCATCACCAGAACTGGCATGTTTGCGCCGTGCCTCCGTCAAAATCGGCTGTTACATAGCAGAAGGCGGGGCAGGGGCAAGCGGGGGGATTACAGGGCGCGCCAGCCGATGTCGCTGCGGCAAAAGCCTTCCGGCCAATCGAGCAGATCCATCATCGCATAAGCACGGTTGCGCGCCTCGGCCAGCGTGTCGCCGCGCGCGGTGATGTTGAGCACTCGGCCCCCATTGGCCAGAATGCGCCCGTCTTTTTCTAGGGTGCCAGCATGAAAGGCCATATGGCGGCTGTCTTCAGGCAAGCGGTCAAGGCCCTTGATCTCGCTGCCCTTTGCGTAAGCTGCCGGATACCCCTTGGCCGCCATCACCACAGTTAGTGCGTGGTCATCGGCCCAGTTGACCTGCGCTTGGTCCAGCCGCCCTTCGGCACAGGCCAACAGCACATCCAAGGCTTGCGCCCCAAGGCGCATCATCAGAACTTGGGCTTCAGGGTCGCCAAAGCGGGCGTTGTATTCGACCAGCCGCGCTTTGCCGTCTTGGATCATCAAGCCCGCATAAAGCACCCCTTGATAGGGCCTGCCCCGCCGCGCCATTTCGGCGATGGTGGGCAGAACGATCTCTGCCATGGCTTGGTCTTGGATCGCTTGGCTCAACACCGGTGCGGGCGAATAGGCCCCCATGCCGCCGGTATTGGGGCCCGTGTCGCCATCGCCCACGCGCTTGTGATCTTGTGCTGTCCCAAAAGGCAGGGCGGTGACCCCATCGGTGAGGATAAAGAACGAGGCTTCCTCGCCCGCCATAAACTCTTCAATCACCACCTCGGCCCCTGCCGCGCCAAATTCGCCGCCGAACATGTCGTCAATGGCGGCCAGCGCTTCGGCCTCGGTCAGGGCCACGATCACACCTTTGCCAGCGGCCAAGCCGTCGGCTTTCACCACAATCGGCGCGCCTTGGGCGTGGATATAGGCGCGGGCGGGGGCAGCACTGGTAAAGCGGGCATAGGCGGCAGTGGGGGCCTTGCAGGCGTCGCAGATTTCCTTGGTGAAGGCTTTGGACGCTTCCAGCCGTGCCGCCTGCGCGCTTGGCCCAAAGGTCAAAATCCCCGCTGCGCGTGTGGCATCGGCGACCCCTGCGGCCAAGGGCGCCTCTGGCCCGACAATCACGAAATCCACCGCGTTTTCGGCGCAAAAGGCCACGACGGCGGTGCTGTCCAGCACATCCAGATCGGCCACTTCAGCCAGCATCGCAATGCCAGCATTGCCGGGGGCCACGATCAGCCGGTCGGTCTTGGGGTTTTGCTTGATCGCCCAAGCCAAAGCATGTTCGCGCCCGCCGCCGCCTAAGATTAGGATGTTCACCGCCGCCCCCGCTTGGCCTTTGTCACCCCGCGTCATAAGGTGGGCGGGCAGGGGAGGCAACCATGGCTTTGTTTGAAGACGACGATCCCGTTCCACGGCCCGGTAACAGCCCGGAATACACCGTTTCGGAACTGTCGAACGCGGTCAAACGCGTGGTCGAGGGCGAGTTTGGCCTGATCCGCCTGCGCGGCGAGGTGGGCCGCGTGTCGCGCCCCGCCTCGGGGCATTTGTATTTTGACCTCAAAGACGATCGCAACGTGATTGCGGCGATTTCATGGAAGGGCCAAGTCGCCAAAATGCAGGTCCGCCCCGAAGAGGGGATGGAGGTTGTGGCGACCGGACGGATGACCACGTTCCCCGGCCAGTCAAAGTACCAGATGATCGTGGAAGATGTGGCCCCCGCAGGCGCGGGTGCCTTGATGGCCATGCTGGAAAAGCGCAAAGCGGCCTTGGGGGCCGAAGGGCTGTTTGACCCTGCGCGCAAAAAGCCCATTCCCTATCTGCCGCAGGTGATTGGCGTTGTCACATCACCCTCAGGCGCTGTGATCCGCGACATTCTCCACCGCCTGCGCGACCGCTTTGCGCGCCATGTGCTGATCTGGCCGGTGGCTGTGCAGGGCCAAGCCTGCGCGTCCGAGGTGGCCACTGCCATTCGCGGCTTTAACGCCATCGTCGCGGGTGGCCCCATTCCCCGCCCCGATCTGCTTATCGTGGCACGCGGGGGCGGTAGTCTTGAAGACCTGTGGGGCTTTAACGAAGAGATCGTGGTGCGCGCCGCTGCCGCCTCGCAGATTCCGCTCATCTCGGCGGTTGGGCATGAAACCGACACGACCCTGATCGACTACGCCGCCGACCTGCGCGCCCCCACGCCCACGGCGGCTGCCGAAATGGCCGTGCCCGTGCGCGCCGATCTTTTGGCGAGTGTGGCCGACCTCTCGGCCCGCCAGATGCGCGGCTGGCGTTCCACGCTGGATCGGCGCGATCAGCGTTTGCGGGATCTGGGCCGTGCTTTGCCTCGGCTGGATGCGTTGCTTTCCGCGCCGCGCCAGCGATTTGATGCGGCTTCCCAACGTTTGGGCGGGGCGCTGTCGCTGGCGACAGCGCGCAAGCGGGCGCGGTTTGAAACCCTTGGTGCACCCTTGCGCCCTGCGATCCTGTCAAACTTGCTGCAAAGCCGCCGCAATGCCTTGGGGCAAGCGCAGACAAGCTTGGACCTGCGCGCCGATCTGCGGCTGGAACGCGCCCACACCGCTTTGGACAAATGGGCCTCGCGCCTTGCCCCGGCTTTGGCGCGGTTGATCGCCACATCGGCCCGCGACATCGCCAAGCATCAAGACCAGCTTGCGGCCCTCTCCCTGCGCCTGAATGCCGCCCTGCCCAAACGTTTGGCCGATCTGACTGCGCGGCTTGACGCCTTGGACCGCACCCGCCAGACCTTGGGCTACGCCGAAACCCTGCGGCGCGGCTATGCGGTGGTGTGGGGGGACGGGGCGGTGGTGACGGGCAAAGATCAGGCCGAAGCCGCCCAAGTGTTGGAACTGGAATTTCACGATGGCCGCATGACCCCGAAATCCGCACCCAAAAAGGCCAAGCCAACCGATCCCAAACCCACCCAAGGCTCGCTGTTCTAACCCTTGGCCAAGGGCCGTGGTCCTTGCATCCTTGTCCTGTGCGGCTTAGGTGAAGACAAACAAAAGGGCCTGCCATGTCGTTCTTCAAGAAACTGCGCGACAAGATGTTCCGCTCGTCCGACAAGATCGGCGCGGGGTTGGAGGATTTGGTGGCAGGCGCGGAAAACTCCGCGCCATCGCCCGAAAAGCCAAGCCTGCTAGGCCGACTGCTCGGGCGCGACGAAGGCCGCCGCGTGCTGGATGATGCCATGCTGGAAAGCCTGGAAGAGCTGCTGATCCGCTCTGACATGGGGGTAGACACGGCGCTGCGGGTGACGGCCAATATCGCCGAGGGGCGCTTTGGCAAACGCATTTCGGCATCTGACCTGAAAGACGCGCTCGCGGCCGAAATCGCCCGCATCATGGAGCCCGTGGCCCGCCCGCTGCCGATCTATGCGCAAAAGCCGCAGGTGGTGCTGGTGGTGGGGGTGAACGGGTCGGGCAAGACGACAACGATTGGCAAGCTGGCGTCACAGTTCAAGGCGGCGGGCAAAACGGTGGTGATTGCGGCGGGCGATACCTTTCGCGCCGCAGCGGTTGAACAGTTGCAAATCTGGGGCCAGCGCGCCGGCGTGCCCGTGCTGACCGCCCCCGAAGGCTCTGATCCCGCCAGCCTTGCCTTTGATGCGCTGACCAAAGCGCAGGCCGAAGGTGCTGACCTGTTGTTGATCGACACCGCAGGCCGCCTGCAAAACCGCGCCGATCTGATGGAGGAACTGGCCAAGATCGTGCGCGTCTTGCGCAAGAAAGACCCCTCTGCCCCGCACAATACGCTGCTGGTGCTGGATGCCACCACGGGCCAGAATGCCCTGACTCAGGTCGAGATTTTCTCGAAGATCGCGGATGTGTCGGGCCTTGTGATGACCAAGCTGGATGGCACGGCACGCGGCGGGGTGCTGGTGGCTTTGGCCGATAAATTCGGCCTGCCGATCCATGCCATCGGCGTCGGCGAGCAGATTGACGACCTATCCCCCTTTGACCCGCAAGATTTCGCCAATGCGCTGGTCGGGCGGGACGCCTAAGCCCCATGACAGAAGCTTTGCTTGCCATGGTGGGAACACCCGCCGGACATCGGCTGGCCATTGGGCTGGCGCTGCTGGCGGCTGTTTTGCACGCCCTGTTCGGGGCGCTGCAAAAGGGGCGCGATGACCCTTGGGTGACGCGGGCGGCGATTGATGCCAGCTACGGGCTGATAGCCGCCCCCTTTGCGCTGTTCGTGGTGCCGTGGCCTGCACCGCAGATGTGGCCGATCTTTGCGGGGGCCTTTGTGCTGCACGCGGGCTATAAAATCGTGCAAGCCATGACCTATGACCGCGCGCCCTATACTGTGGTGTATCCGGTCGTGCGCGGCACGGGGCCGTTTGTCACGGTGCTTTTCGCGGGGCTGGTGTTTGGCGAGCATTTCGGCACAGGCCAATGGCTGGGCCTTGGGCTGCTGGTGACGGGGATTTTGGGGCTGGCGGGGCATTCGCTGTGGCAGTTGGGCGCACAGGCGGCAAGCTTGCTGCCCGCCTTGGGGCTGGCGCTGATCACGGGCGGGTTTGTTGCGGCCTATACCACCTTTGACGCTTGGGGCATTCGCGCGGCGGCAGACCCTTTTACCTTTCTGGCATGGTTTTTCATGTTTGACGGGATTTTCATTCCCATCGTCACCTTCAAACGCTGGTCAAACTTGCCCCGCCATCGCATCGCCCCCTTGCTGCGGCGCGGGGTGTTCGGGGCCTTTGTGGCGCTGTTTTCCTTTGGCTCGGTTATGCTGGCCACACGGCTTGACCATGTGGGGCTGGCTGCGGCCTTGCGCGAAACCTCGACCGTATTTGCGGCCTTGATCGGGTGGTGGGTTTTGGGCGAAAAGGTGGGGCTGGTGCGGGGGCTGTTGATGGGATTGATCGCCTTGGGCGCTGTGGTGATGGAGGGGGCGGCATGACGAATTTTGCGGGCAAGGGGGGCAAACCCTATGACAACCGCCTGAAACTGGCGCTGGAATATGGGCCCTTGGTGCTGTTCTTGCTGGGCTATTGGGTGCTCAAAGACAAAAGCCTGACCTTGGGGGGGCAAACCTATTCGGGGTTCATCGTCTCGACGGCGGTGTTTGTGGTTATCTTTGCGGCTTCGATCCTTGGGCTGTGGCGGTTGACGGGCAAGATCGCGGCCATGCAGATCATCACGCTGGTCGTGGTGCTGTTCATGGGCGGCTTGACCGTATGGTTCAACGACGCGCATTTTATCAAGATGAAGCCCACGATCATTTACCTGTTCTTTGCAGCCGCCCTTGGCGTTGGCCTGTTGCAGGGCAAATCTTACCTGCGCTTGGTGATGGAGGATGCCATCCCGATGCAGCCGCAAGGCTGGATGATCCTGACCCGCCGGATTGCCGTGTTCTTTGTGGTGCTGGCGGTGGCCAATGAAATCGTCTGGCGCAATTTCTCCGATGGAACATGGCTGACGTTTAAAGCCGTCGGCCTGACCGTAGCCATGTTTGCCTTTTTGCTGACCCAAGCCAAGGTGCTAGAACGCTATGGCCTGCCCAAAGACGGCCTGCCCAAAGACGGCGCACCCAAATCGTGACCTTGGCGTTGACCTGCCGCTGTCGCATTGCTAAAAGCCGGCCGTGGCGATTTGTTACCGGATTGCGGGCCACGTTAAACCTCCGCTAAAAAGGTCAAGGCCCCGCGCAGGCCTTTTGCTTTTCCGGTTCGCAAATTTCGCGCGCAGGAGGCATGTGATGACCAAAGACTGGAACACCCGCACCAAACTTGTCCACGAGGGCTCTCGGCGCAGCCAATATGGCGAGATGGCCGAGGCGATTTTTCTGACCCAAGGCTTTGTCTATCCCGATGCCGAAAGTGCCGAGGCGCGGTTTATCAAAGCCGGTGAGGATGAGTTCATCTATGCCCGCTACGGCAATCCGACCACGCGGATGTTTGAAGAGCGGATTGCCAGCTTGGAAGGGACCGAAGACGCCTTTGCCACCGCCTCGGGGATGGCGGCGGTGTCGGGGGTGTTGATGGCGATGCTGCGGGCGGGGGACCATATCGTCTCGTCGCGCGCGCTGTTCGGGTCGTGCCTGTATGTGCTGGAAGAGGTGCTGACACGCTACGGCGTGCGCGTGACCTTTGTCGATGGCGCCGATTTGAACCAATGGCGGGCGGCGGTGACACCCGGCACCAAGGCGGTATTTTTCGAATCCATGTCGAACCCCACGCTGGAACTGGTCGATATTCGGTCGGTGTCAGAGATCGCCCATGCGGTAGGGGCCTTGGTCGTGGTGGACAATGTCTTCGCCACGCCGATCTTTTCCAAGGCGGTCGAACAGGGCGCGGATGTGATCGTCTATTCCACCACCAAACATATCGACGGGCAGGGCCGCGCTTTGGGCGGCGTTGTATGTGGGACGACCGAGTTTATCCGCAAAACGCTGGAACCCTATATGAAGCACACGGGCGGGTCGATCTCGCCGTTCACGGCGTGGTTGATGCTGAACGGGATGGTCACACTAGACCTGCGCTGCCGCGCTATGGCCGACAGCGCCTTGGCTGTGGCCAAGGCGCTGGAAGGCGATGCGCGCATTGCACGGGTGATCTATCCCGAACTGCCCAGCCATCCGCAGCACGAGCTGGCGATGGCGCAGATGGGGTCGGGGGGCACATTGGTGACCTTTGATCTGAAAGGCGGCAAAGAGGCGGCGTTTCGCTTTATGAACGCTCTGGAGATTATCAAGATTTCCAACAACTTGGGCGATGCCAAATCCATCGCCACGCATCCAACCACCACCACCCACCAACGCCTGCCCCAAGCGCAAAAAGACAAGCTGGGCATCACCCCCGGCCTGATCCGCCTGTCGGTTGGCTTGGAAGACCCGCGCGATCTGATCGCCGACTTGCAAGCAGCCCTTGCGGCGAGCGCGGCTTAGACCCTGCGAAAGGCCTTCACCCCTGCGGGCACGAAATTGCCCGCAGGGGTGATCTAGCCCGTGACTTGGCCCGTACTAGCTTTGTAGGGGTTGGGGATTTGGGGGATTTGCCCTATATCCTGAAACAGCGACCCATCGCACAAGGAAACGCTGCCATGAATATCTATGACCCCGAACTCGACCGTAAACCCGGCCGCGACGAGGCCGAGGCAGCTTTGGCTGTGCTTAAACGCTGGGCAGACCGTGCCTCGGCGGCCGATATTGTGGCGCTGGACCCTGCGGTGGGGGCTTTGCTGGGTGCGGGCTATCCGGTGTTGAACCGCGCGTATCCGCAGGCCTTCTTGGTCGACGAGATTTATAAAGACAGCCTGCCCGACCTGCAAAATGGCCCCTCTAGCCTGATCGTCGGGGCCAAGCAGGTTATCCAGCACGTGGGCATTTCGAACTTTCGCCTGCCGATCCGCTACCACACCCGCGATGCGGGTGAGGTGATGTTGGAAACATCGGTCACCGGCACCGTGAGCCTTGAGGCCGAAAAGAAAGGCATCAACATGAGCCGCATCATGCGGTCATTTTACGCCCATGCCGAACGCGATTTCAGCTTTCAGGTGATCGAACACGCGCTGGAAGATTACAAGCGCGATCTGGGATCGTTTGATGCCCGCATCCAGATGCGGTTTTCCTTTCCGGTCAAGGTCGGGTCGCTGCGCTCTGGCCTGTCGGGCTGGCAGTATTATGACATTGCGCTGGAGCTGGTGGACACGGCGGGTGTGCGCAAGCAGATCATCCATCTGGATTTCGTCTATTCCTCGACCTGCCCATGCAGTTTGGAACTGTCGGAACACGCGCGGCGCACGCGCGGGCAACTGGCAACACCCCATTCGCAACGCTCTGTCGCGCGCATCTCGGTCGAAGTGGTCGGCCACGAAGTGCTGTGGTTCGAAGACCTGATCGAAATCGCCCGCGCCGCTGTACCCACCGAAACCCAAGTGATGGTGAAACGCGAAGACGAGCAGGCCTTTGCCGAACTCAACGCCGCCAACCCGATCTTTGTCGAAGACGCCGCGCGCAGCTTTTGCTTGGCCTTGCAAGGTGATGACCGCATCCGCGATTTTCGCATTGTGGCCAGCCACCAGGAAAGCCTGCACAGCCATGATGCCGTGTCCGTGCTGACCGAAGGGCCAACCTTTGCCGCCGAAAGCCTTGACCCGCGCTTGTTTGCAAGCCTGTACCACGTCGGCTAACACAGGGCGGCCCCGCTGGGGCCGCAGCCTTGTGCAGCGGCTAGCGGTTCAGCCAGCCCAAGGGGTGGGCCGAAAATCCGTGGCAGGCCGACCCGTCGGGGAAGGAAATATCCCAGTTTTCCCAAGTGGTGGGCTGCCCGTCCCGTGCCCAACGGCCCCAGCGGGCGGCGATGATGGCGTGGATTTGCTCGGTTTGGCCAAGATGATCCAGCGCTTGAAAAATGTAGTGGTGCATGAAGGGGCTGGCGAGGACCAGTTTATCCGGTGGCGATGTGTCGTCTAAATCCAGCGAGCGGGCGGTGACTTGGGCGGCGATGTGCTGCGCCTGATCGCCTGTGACCGTGTCAGTCAAGATCAACAGCGCCAGCGACAGTTGGCAGGCGGGCGGGCCTTGGGGTGTTTCGTGCCAGATTTGGTCAAAAAACCGCGACTGAATAGCCGCTTGCAGGGCGCGGGCTTGGTCTGCCACCTGCGCGCTGCCTGTCAGCTTGGCGGCAAGGCGAAGGGCGTGCAGGTAACGGGTGTTATAGGTCAGGTTCGGCTCACCCCTTGGGGCTTGCGACCAATCCAAGAACAGCCGCCGTCCGGGTTGGGAACGGATCAATCCGTTGCGGCCCACGTCTTGGTGCAGGCGCATCAAAAGCCTCTCCAGCGTTTGGCGGTGGCGCGCGATCATCTGCGGCGCATCGGGTGCGCCAGGGTGGTGGGCGTACAGATGAAGCAGTTCGATCCACGAAAAATTGTAATCGGTCACGACATAGGCGGGCACATCGCCCGGCAGGATCGAGGGCAGGATGCCGTCTTGTGCCGCCCCCATCGCCGCCATGTTGATCGCACGGGCAAGGGGGCGCGGGTCGTCGCTAATACCTTGCAGCGCAAAGGCTTCAGCCACGACATCGCCCAGCCATTGCGAGCTTTCGCGCCAGATGGAATCAACAAAGCCGTCCGCCAGACAGGCCAGAATTGTGCGGCGGCACATCTGGGCTACGGCATCCAAGGTGGGGGTGGCTTGGGGTTTCAGCGGGCGCTCCGCCAGCGGATATGCTTGGGTGCGGGCGAAAAAGGTGATGTCGGGGGCGATGGCGGCCTGCGCGTCAAGCCGGAAAATCACATAGCGCGCGCCGCGTTGGGTGAAGGGATCGACCCACTGCGCGCCGTCGCGCAGGATTGTCTGATCGGTCGGGCGCATCCGGCAATAGGTGTCAGGGTCTGACAAAAGCACCTGACCATCACGCAGTTTTTCTGCGTAAGACACGCTTAAGTGGTCGCCCGCCGTGGCATTGGTGATGTGGCAGGTGGCCGCACAGGTTTGGCTGTGGCCCAGATCAAAGATCCAGATCGCCGCGTGCCCAGCGGGGATGATCGGGGGCACGGGGGAGGGCGGGCAGGTCGCAAAGGCGGTGCGCAGATCACAGTGCGCATCGGTCGTGGGCGCGGGGCTTGCGCCAAAGCGGGTTTGCCAGACTTGGGTCAGCGGGGAGAGGGTTTCTGTCAGCAAAGGCAGATCGCGGGCGACCAGATCTCCCCAGATCGGGCCTATGGGCGGTTGAACAAGGCGCGCCTGTGGCCAATGGGCGGCAGGTGCAGTCTGCCAATCGCCCGTTTGCCGCATATCGCGCTGTTCGACTCCTGTGCCATAGATCGACACCCGCGGCACGAGCGGGCTGTAAGAGGCATCGCGCTTGACATGCCAGTGC
>CANFSY010000039.1 GCA_947449875.1 Paracoccaceae bacterium | reverse complement strand
TTGAGGAGTAAATCATCATCAGGATCTAAAGATGTTTGCCGCGAATTTCCCGTTTGCTTGCGTTGTCGTGTCGACACGACACAGTTTGATCAGTTCGAAAGGTCAGCGAGTGACGTTTTTGGAGTGAAATTTCTTCAGATCCTGAAGATGTTTGGGAAACATCGATGCGCGGCAGTGACAGGGCAGGGGGCTGATAGTGAAAAATCCTCCAGAAAGCTCAAGAATACGGCATTGAACTCAACGAACTCGGCAGGCGCGACCTAGGTCGACTAGCTCAGACCGCTTTCAGCGCGTTCGAACCGATGTCATCATCGGGCCTGATGCAACTGCTGTGGTGCGCAAGGTGTCAGCCCGTCACGCGCATCGACATGCCGCCGTCAATGGTCAACACCTCTCCGGTGATGAAATCGTTGCAGATCATCTGCATCGCGGCAGATGCCACATCCTCGACCTTGCCTTCGCGGCGCAGGGGGATGCGGTTGGCGATGTTGTGCGCCTTGGCGGCGTCGGTCATCTTCTGGTGGAACCGTGTGCGGATAATGCCGGGGGCGATGACATTGACGCGGATGCCTTCAGCCGCGTGGTCGAAGGCCAGCGCGCGCGCCAATGGCATCAGCGCACCCTTCACGGTCTGATAGGCGACCGACTTAGGGCACCCCCGCAAGCCTGCGACAGAGGAGACAAGCAAAACTGCGCCACCTTGCCGCGCTAGAAAGGGGTGGGCGGCTTGAAACAGGTGGAAAACCGGATGGACATGGACGGCAAAGGCCTGCATCCAAGTTGCAGGCGTAAGGTCCATGATCGTTCCTGCCACAGGCCCGCCCGCTGCGTGGACCAGAATGTCCAGCCGACCGGCAACTTGGCCACTGCGGGCGATCAGGGCGGCGGCATAGGCAGGATCGGCCACATCGCCATAGTCGACCGTCACTTTGTCGCCATGCGTGCAGATCAGGGCAGAGGCTTCTTCCGTCGGGTTGCGCCCGTTGATCACCACGCGCGCGCCCGAAGACAAAAGCTGCTTTGCGATCTCAAGGCCAATCCCGCGTGTGCCGCCGGTGATCACGGCCAGTTTGCCTGCAACGCCGTACATCCATCTCTCCTGCCTTTCGGGTCAAACCCATGACCCGCCGTGTTCCAGCACGATATAGACATTCTTCAGTGTGGAGTACTCGTCAAAGCCGTGCCGCCCCAGTTCGCGCCCCATGCCGCTTTGACGAAAGCCCGAGATGCCCATCTCTGGCCCGCCGGTCCCTGCGCCATTTATCCATGTGCGGCCCGCGCGAACCGCGCGGATGGTTTGCACCGCCTTTCCAAGATCCTTGGTCCAGACATTGGCGGAAAGGCCATAGTTGGTGTCATTGGCCAGACCGATCGCCTCTTGGGTCGTATCAAACGTTTGGACGGCCAAGACGGGGCCGAAGATCTCGTCGCGGGTGATGGACATTTCGGGTGTGGTATCGGCGAAAATGGTGGGTGCAAAGTAATTGCCCGCAGTCCCCAACCGCGTGCCGCCCACAACCAGCCCAGCCCCGTCGCGCAGGCCCTCGCTGACATAATGCTCTACCTTTTCCATATGTTGGCGGTGGATCATCGCACCGATTTGGGTGCGTGGGTCTAAGGGGTCGCCCACCGTCACATGGCTTGCGATATGGATCAGGCGTTCCAGCATCGCCTCCTTGACCTCACGCTGCACGATCATTCGGCTGTTGGAGATGCAAGCCTGCCCCTGACCGCCAAAAATCGAACGGGCTATGGTGTCAGCCGCGGCGTCAAGATTGGCATCGGCATAGACAATCGCAGGCCCCTTGCCACCCAGTTCCAGCCCGACCCGTTTGATCCGCGCGGCCGCCAAGCCACCGACAATCTGCCCGACCCGGAAAGAGCCTGTGAAGTTGATCATGTCGCAAGCCGGGTGTTCGGCGAACAGCTGCCCCACGGGGTTGCCATAGCCCGTCACGACGTTGATCACACCGTCCGGTATCCCCGCCTCTCGCGCCAATTCCGCCATGCGAATGGTGGAGCCCGAGGTGAATTCGCTTGGCTTGACCACCACGCAGCAACCCGCACCGATGGCCCATGGCACCCGTTCGGACCCGATCAGCAGCGGAAAGTTCCACGGCGTCACGATACCCACCACACCGATCGGCTGGCGCAGCATCAGGCCAAGGGCCGCTGCGCCAAAGTCGTTGTGGCTTTCGCCTTCCAACCCGCGCGCATGGCCCGCGGCATAGGACCAAAGCTCGGCCGAATAATTCATCTCGTTGCGGGCCTGCTCCAGCGTCTTTCCCACTTCGAGACATTCGATAAGGGCAAGCTCTTCGCGGTGGGCGAAGATCAGTTCGCCCAGCCGGGCGATGCGTTTGGCGCGGTCGGCACCGGTCATGCGTGGCCATGGGCCTTGGTCAAAGGCACCGCGGGCGGCAAGGATGGCGCGATCGCAATCCTCGGCACTGCCTTTGGGAATTTCTGATACGATCACACCGTCATAGGCTGGACTTTCGCGGTGCAGCGTCTCGCCACTGGCGGCATCCACGCTTTCGCCGTTGATCAGCATCTTGAACCGCATCGGGCTGGCAAAGCGGGGGTCGGTCTTGCGCGGTTCGATGAAGGGGGCGAGTTTGGTCATATCATAGGTCCTGCGCTGTGCCCCTTGCGGCCCAGATCAGGCCACGGCGCAGGATCATCCGCGCTTGGGGGTGGGAAAGCTCTGCGGGCACATGGCCCAAGGCGGTGTAAAAGATGCGACCTGCGCCGAAGTGGCGCTTAAGGACGACGGGCATCGTGACGCCCCGGCTGGCGGGATCATGCGCACCTGAAAAAGTGGTCGTGGCGAGGATTTCGACCGAAGGGTCATACAGTAGGTAATACTGCTCGGACTGATAGTCGAAATCCGCGATCCCCTGCATCAAGGGATCGTGCGGCCTTGTCACGGTCACACGGTACTGCGCCGCCATGTCGCCGGGATGTGCCACCCAATGCACACCGCACAGGTAATGAAACTTTACCGCCCCATGGAACGAGGCCGCAAGACCGCCGTGATAGCCCGCAAGGCCAGTGCCGCCGCGCACGGCTTGGGTCAAAGCCTCTACCAAGGGGGGGGCAATCTGGTCATTGGTGATGACAGGCACCACAAGGTCATAAGACGCCGCTTCGGCGAAAGACGTATAGTCAGGGGTCATCGTGATGTCGAAGCCGGATTCGGTCAACAGGTCGCCGACGACTGCAGCGCCCTCTTTCGGCAGGTGCCCAGCCCAGCCGCCCCATACGATCAAGGCTTTGCGTTTCATGTCAGGCCTGCAAATGAAGGGTTGCCGCGGCGACTTGATGGGCCAAAGGCTGACCTGCCAGAAAACGTTCCACCTCGGCCACCGCCATGGCGCCCAACCGCTCCCTCTCACGCCCGACAGCGCCTGCGATATGAGGGGTCAGCAGCACATTGGGCAGATCATACAGCGGCGAGGCTTTTGGCAAAACTTCCGGTTCGGTCACGTCAATTACCGCCGAAATACGCCCCGAGACCAGTTCCCGCGTCAGCGCTGCCTGATCTATCAGACTTCCGCGCGCGGTGTTGATCAGCGTGGCCCCATCGCGCAAAAGCGCCAGCCTGCGGGCGTCGATCATATGGCGCGTCGCCTCTAGCGCCGGAGCGTGGAGCGAAAGCACATCGGCGCGGGCAATCACCTCATCCAGCGGCAGGTTAAGCAGACCCATGGCCGCAGCCTCGGCAGGGTCAAGATAGGGGTCATGCACCACAACCGACAAATCAAAGGGTCGCAGCAGGTCAATCACCCGCCGCCCGATGCGCGAAAGGCCGATGATGCCCACTGTCTTGTGCCAATTGCCGACGGGCTCGTCGGTCAGTTGTTCGGGATGGGTCTGGTCGCGCTTGGCGTGGTACAGGTTGCGAAAGCCAAAGACGTTCTTATTGGCGAACAAGATGGCGGCCAGCGTGAATTCGGCCACTGGAATGGCATTGGCGGCTGCGGCGTTTGTGACAGTGATGCCTGCATCAAACACTTCGGTTGCAATGAAGGATTTCACCGTGCCTGCCGCATGCGCGATCATCTTCAGGTTCGGCGCACGTGCCAGAAGGCCTGCGTCAATGCGCGGACAGCCCCATCCTGTCACAAGAACCGAAATCTGCGGCAAGATCAGTGCGGCGCGGGTGTCGCTGAAATCCTGCAAAGGGGTCGGGTCCACCACCTCGCAGATGTCACGCAACCGTTGCAGATGTTCGGGCGCAAAAACATCTCGCGCCAAGGCGGGGCGATAGGCGAAGGCCAGTTTCGGATGCCGTGCCGGGCTGGCGTCGGGCGTGATAGCAGCCATGAACCTGTCCTCGCTTCGTCATGCAACCCTGACCTTTGGTATTGCACGCGTCACGCAAGACAGCAAGAGTAAACAGCAAGTTTGCTAAAGTACCGCAAATTGCGAAATTGTCCCCCCCGCGACAGCCGAGACCCCACATTCGGCCTGAACCACCCCCGCATCAGGGTCAGCCAGACGGCGCTGCATCAAGGCGATCGCTTGCGCACCGATGGCCTGACAATCCACCCGCACAGTGCTAAGGCGCGGAGACATCATCGAGGCGGCGGGAAGATCATCGAAGCCCACAACCGAGATATCTTGCGGAACACGAAAGCCTTCGGCCTCTAAAGCGTGGATCAGACGGATGGCTGCAAGATCGTGAACACAATAAACCCCAGTCCAATCCGTGACTTGCGCCTTTCTTTGCCGGACAAGTTCGACAAGGATCGCCTCTTGCGCATCGGGCGCATCCGCCACGATGCCATGGGCGCCGTCGCACATGGCCACGGCTGATTCAAAGCCAACGTGCCGTTGAAACGTGGTGGGGCGCAGGTGGTCGCGCACGTGCAGAACCGAACGGTGGCCAGCGGACAGCAACATGTTGGTGGCCAAAGCCCCGCCATAGAAATTGTTCGGGCCGACGCAGTCAAACCGCATCTCGGGGTCAAAGGTGTTGACCAGCACCACGCGCTTTTGCGCCAACAGCCGAATCGCGATCTCGGGCGAGGGGTCGATTCCCACAAGCATCGTGCCTGCGGCACTCGCCTCGTCCGCGTCGCGGTCAAAGCGGCGGGGGTCGAGCACGCGGTCTTGGATCAGCCGGATTTCCAGAATCAGACCTGCGGTTGCGGCAGCTGCGTTCAGCCCCTCGACAATTGCATTGTAGAAAGGCACCAGCCCGCCCGTCACGGCATTGCCCGTAACATAGGCGCGGATGATCCGCGCCGCTTGCCCCGCCTCGCCCCGCGCACGGTAGCCAAGTTCTTGCGCCAGCTTGGTAATCTTGGCTCTGATCTCTTCGCTGATCCCGGGCTGGTTTGACAGGGCGCGTGACACTGTGCTGACCGATACTCCTGCGGCGCGGGCCACATCCAACTGATTTGCGCTGCGTTCCATAAGGCCCCTATGATCCCGATTGTCTTCCCAGACGGGCGCAGGTTCGCACTTTTTGGCAACATTCGCAACATTACGCAAATTGCGCAAATTGCAAATTGCGCGTTGACAGAGAAATTTGCGTATGCTGAATTGCGTTTGTCCGGCAATAAAAAGGACTCGGCCCTTCGGTGCGCAGCACTTGGGTCGGGCAAGGGTCGGTCAAGCGGCGCTGTGCCGCTCAACACTATCGTCCCGGCACGGCAAGCCCGGGAACGCTCATGGGAGGACGACCAGAATGGCAGACAGAAAGAATGCGTCGCCGGTGACCTTCGGCTTTGGCCGTCGGGATTTCCTGCGCGGAGCGGCGGCCTTACCGTTGTTGGCGGGCCTGCCCAAGATGGCCTCTGCCGAGGATACGGTAGAGCTGCTTGTCTGGGCATGGACGCCGGATACGGCGGTTCAGGCCGAGATGTTTATGAAGAAATTTCCCAACATCAAAATCAAGATCGAAAACCAAGGCGGCGGCAAGCCGCATTACGACAAGCTGCGCAATGCCATTCAGGCGGGATCCGGCCTGCCGGATGTGGCGCAGATGGAATTCAACTCGATCCCCAGCTTCCGCGCCTTGCAGGCTTTGGCCGACATGGGGCCCTACGGTGCCAATGACGTGAAAGACAAGTTCATCGATTGGACTTGGGCCGCGGGCAGCGATGGGGATGCGGTTTACTCTATTCCGTGGGATTCCGGCCCAATGGGGTCGATCTACCGCGACGATATCTATGCGGCCAATGGTCTGACACCCGCCAAGACTTGGGACGAATTTGCTGAAAGCGCGATGAAACTGGCAAAGGACAAGCCGGGCACCTACCTGACCAACTTCGTCGGGGCCTCGGACGCGGGATGGCTTGGAAGCCAACTGTGGCAGATTGGCGCGCGGCCCTTCCATGTGAACGGCGAAGAAATCCATATCGAGATCAACAGCCAGAAGGCGAAGGATCTGCTGAACTACTGGCAGAAACTGGTCGATGCCAAGGCGGTTGACACGACCCCGGGTTGGACGACCGAATGGTTCGCCGGGATGGACGAGGGCAAGTATGCCACATGGATTGCGGCTGCGTGGAGCCCGATCGTCATGCAGCAATCGATGAAGAAAAGCTTCGGTCTGTGGCGGGCCGCCCCGATGCCGATGTGGGAGGCGGGCAAGAACGTCACGTCCAACTGGGGCGGGTCAACCTTCTCGGCCTTCACCACCTCGCAGCATCTGGCAGAAGCCACGCAGTTCGCGGTGTTCATGGGGTCAGACCCAGAAGCAGCACGGCTGTGGAATACCAAACAGTTCCTGTTCCCGGTGTTGAAGGAACTGGCTGCGGATGCCGACTTGATGGGGAACGCCTTCGAGTTCTATGGCAACCAGCCGGTCAATCAGGTTTTCGCGGAATCGCTGAGCCAAGTCGACCCGACCTTCGAGTTCGCCCCCTTCCAAGACTACGCCGACCAGATCCTGACCGACGCGCTGGCCAAGGCGATTGGCGGCGCGGGAACCATGGCGGATGCGTTGGACGGCGTGCAGGATGCCGTCGTGACCTATGCCCAAGATCAGGGCTTCACGGTCGTGTGATGAAAGGCGGGCGTCCCCAACAGGGGCGCCCGCATCCCACCCCAAGGATGGATTGATGACATGACGGAAAGGGCACTCAGGGCACAACCGCGCAACCGCGTGATCGTCAGCAAGACCGTGGCGCCCTATCTGTTCCTTGCCCCGTTCATGCTGTTGTTCGCGGCGTTTCTGATCGTGCCCCTGATCTATGCCTTTGACATCAGCCTGTACAAAAAGGCGATGGTTGGTGGGGTAAAGTTCGTGGGGGCCGACAACTATGTCAAAGCCTTCACTGACCCCAAGTTCTGGGAAGGTGTCGGCGTTCTTTTCAAATTCGCCTTTCTGCAAATCCCCGTCATGATCGGCACGGCACTGGTCTTCGCCCTGATCCTTGATAGCGGCGTGGTTTGGGCCAAGTCTTTCTTCCGCGTTAGTTTTTTCATCCCCTATGCCGTGCCCGCCGTGATCGCGACCCTGATCTGGAGCTATCTGTACGGCCCCGCCTATGGCCCCATAGGCCAGACGGCGCGGTCCCTTGGGTTCGAGGCGCCCGATTTCGTTAGCGCCAAATGGATCCTCGCCTCCATCGCCAACATCGCCCAATGGGAATACATGGGCTACAACATGATCATCTATTTTGCTGCCTTGCAGGCTATTCCGACCGATCTGGAGGAAGCCTCGGTGGTGGATGGCGCATCGGCCTTCGCCTACGCCACCCGCATCAAGCTGCCGATGATCGTACCAACCATTATCGTGACGGTGGTCTTTTCGATCATAGGGTCACTGCAGCTGTTCACCGAGCCCTTCTTGATACAGAACATGGCCAGGTCGATCATCAACAGCAATTACACGCCGAATTACTACGCCTACACCCTGACCTTTGTCGGCCAGCAACCCAATTACGCGGCGGCGATTTCCTTCCTGCTGGGCGGCGTGATTGCAATAGTCTCTTACGCCTTCATGCTGCTGGCCAACCGGAGGATCGACCGTTGAGCATTGTTGGCAAGACCGCCACTTCGGGAAAGTTCCGCCGCAACCGCTGGCTTTTGACCGGGGTGTTGAGCCTGTATTTCCTGTATACTTTCATGCCGCTGTTCTACGTGATCACGGCGGCGACCAAGTCGAACCCGGACCTGTTCTCGACCTTTGGTCTGTGGTTCGCGCCCGACTTCAACCTGTGGGACAATCTGCACACGCTGTTTACCATTCAAGACGGCATCTTCCTGAAATGGATGGGCAATACGGCCTATTACTCTAGCATCTCGGCGGCGGGGGCGGCGTTGTTTTCGACCTTCGCAGGATATGCCTTTGCCAAGTATAGCTTCTTTGGCAAGAAACTGATGTTTGCACTGGTGCTGGGGGCCGTGATGATCCCGCAGACGGCGCTGGTGATCCCGATGTTCCTGATGCTGTCTAAGCTGGGGCTGACCAACACGGCCTTTGCAGTGATCGCGCCGTCGCTGGTCTTTCCGCCCGGGGTCTTTTTGATGCGGGCCTATATCGACGACGCCATCTCGAACGAGTTGATTGAGGCCGGCCGGATGGATGGCGCGGGAGAGGTGCATATCTTCTCGGCCATCGCGTTCCGGTTATTGATGCCGGGCTTTACCACGGTGCTGATCCTCGCCTTTGTGGCGAACTGGAACAACTACTTCCTGCCCTTGGTCATGCTGAACAAGCCAGACATGTTCCCGATCACTGTGGGTCTGGCGCAGATGTATTCCACCGCCATTTCCGGCACCGGCGGGGTGTTGCTGTTCACCGTGGTTATGACTGGCGCACTGGTTTCCATCGTGCCGGTGATCGCCGCCTTTTTGATCATGCAGCGGTTCTGGCAGGGCGGGCTGGGCGCGGGCGGGGTCAAGGCATGACTGGCAGAAACGAAAAGAAAACAGGGGGTTGTCGTGGCGGTCATTGAGCTAAAAAATGTCCGAAAGGCCTTTGGCGCGGTTGAGGTGATTGGCTGCGTCAACCTGACCATTCCTGATGGGGCCTTTGTTATCTTCGTCGGCCCCTCGGGCAGCGGCAAGTCAACATTGCTGCGGCTGGTTGCAGGGCTCGAGGATGCCTCGGCGGGACAGATCCTGATCGACGGGGCCGATGTCACCCAAATGGGCCCAGCAGAGCGGCAATTGTCGATGGTGTTCCAGTCTTATGCGCTTTACCCCACCAAGACCGTTCGGCAAAATATGAGCTTCGGCCTAGAAGTGGCCCGCCTGCCCAAGGACGAGATCGAGGCCCGCGTCGACCGTGTGGCCGATATTCTGAAACTGGGCGACTACCTTGATCGCAAGCCGCGCGCCCTGTCTGGGGGCCAGCGTCAGCGTGTGGCCATCGGCCGTGCGATCGTACGCGAACCCGTGGCCTTTTTGTTTGACGAGCCGCTTTCAAACCTTGACGCAGCCCTGCGCGTGGAAATGCGGGTCGAGATTGCCAAGCTCCATCAACGCCTTGGTGCCACGATGATCTATGTCACCCATGATCAGGTCGAAGCGATGACCTTGGCCGATCAGATCGTCGTCTTGGACAAGGGGGCCATCCAGCAGGTCGGCACCCCGATGGAGTTGTATCAGCGCCCTGCCAATCTGTTCGTAGCCCAGTTCATAGGGTCGCCCAAGATGAATATTCTGGCCGTGCAGCCGGATGGTGCCGCCGTGGCCTTTGCAGACGGAACCCGCGCCGATTTTGGGGCGCAGGTCGCCCAAAACCTGTCGCACATAGGCTTTCGTCCCGAAGAGGTTCAGCTTCTGGACGAGGGGGAGGGCCAGCTTCAAGGCACGGTCGAAGTGGTCGAACGTCTGGGTTCTGACACCTTCGCCTATGTGGCCTTGGGGGCGCTAGGCACCGTCACCATACGGATGCCCGGCAACGTGCTGAACATCGCACCCGGCCAGAGGGTCGGGCTTGGCCTGACCCTACCGCAGCTTCACCTTTTCGCTTCGGACGGCACCCGCCTGTCCTGACATAAACCCGCTCGGCCTTAGGGCTCTTCACAGGAAAAGACGATGGCAACCAAGACTCTTGGAATAATCATGCATGGCATAACGGGGCGCATGGGGTACAATCAGCACCTTGTCCGCTCGATCTGTGCAATCCGCGATCAGGGTGGGGTCGCGCTTGCCAATGGCGACCGGATCATGCCAGACCCGATCCTCGTTGGCCGCAATGCCGAAAAAGTTGCCGCTGTTGCCAAAAAGCACGGCATCACCCGCACAACAACCGACATGGCGGCGGCGCTGGCCAATCCGGCGGACACGGTGTTTTTCGATGGTGGGTCTACCCAGATGCGGGCTGGCTTTCTGTCGGATGCGATCCGTGCGGGCAAGCATATCTATTGCGAAAAGCCGATTGCCGAGACTGTCGCCGACGCCATGGCTGTGGTGCGACTGGCAGCACAGCATGGCGTGAAAACGGGCGTGGTGCAGGACAAGCTGTACCTGCCGGGCCTGCGCAAGATCCGCATGCTGCGCGATGCGGGCTTTTTCGGCAAAATCCTCTCGGTTCGGGGCGAGTTCGGCTATTGGGTGTTCGAGGGTGACTGGCAGCCGGCGCAGCGTCCATCGTGGAACTATCGCAAGGCGGATGGCGGCGGGATCATCCTCGATATGCTCTGCCACTGGCGCTATGTGCTGGATAACCTGTTTGGCAAGGTGCAAGCCGTCAGCTGCCTTGGCGCCACCCACATCCCGCAGCGCGTGGATGAGATGGGGCGCAGTTACATGGCTGATGCCGATGATGCGGCCTATGCCACCTTTGAACTGGAGGGCGGGGTTATCGCCCAGATCAACTCCAGCTGGGATGTAAGGGTGCGCCGCGATGATCTGGTGACGTTTCAGATCGACGGCACCCATGGCAGCGCCGTTGCGGGCTTGACGAAATGCTGGACACAGCACCGCGTCAACACCCCGCGTCCCGTCTGGAACCCAGATCAGCCGCAGACCATCGACTTTTTCAAGACATGGGATGAGGTGCCCGATAACCAAGTCTATGACAACGGCTTCAAAGCCCAATGGGAGGATTTCCTGCGCCATGTCGTGGCCGACACACCTTGGCCTTATGGCCTGATGGAGGGCGTCAAGGGCGTGCAACTGGCCGAAATTGGCCTGCAAAGCTGGGCCGAGCGGCGCTGGCTGCCTGTGCCGGATCTGGTGGCCTGACATGCAGATCACCCTTCCCACCGCAGGTGGTACGCCGTTGCACTATCACCTGAACGGCACGCCGATCACCTCTGACCCGCGCAAACCCACCGATTTCAACCGCGTGGCCTTTGCGGCCGCCCACGTCGTCGTCGATCCTTCTGCCGATGCCGACCCGTGGAACGATTGCCCCATCGACTGGGAGGCGACGCTGGCCTATCGACGCTACCTTTGGGACCTTGGCTTTGGCGTGGCCGAGGCGATGGACACCGCGCAACGGGGCGGGGGTTTGGATTGGCCTGCAGCCCAAGACCTGATCCGCCAGTCCCTGTCCGCCGCCCGCGACCACGGCGGCGCGCTGATCGCTTGCGGGGTTGGGACCGATCACTTGCCCCCCGGCCCCGATGTGACGATCGACGCCGTAATCCGCGCCTATGAAACCCAGCTGGAGTTTGTCGAGGCCCAAGGCGGCCGCGTCATCCTGATGGCCAGCCGCGCTTTGGCCTATGCCGCAAAAGGCCCTGACGACTACGCGCAGGTCTATGACCGCATCCTTCGGCAAACAAAGTCTCCGGTCATCCTGCACTGGCTGGGCGAGATGTTTGACCCTGCTTTGAAGGGATACTGGGGCAACGCCGACCACATGCAAGCGATGCAGACCTGTCTGGACGTCATCGCCGCCAATGCCGCCAAGGTTGATGGCATCAAGATTTCCTTGCTCTCTGCCGAGAAGGAAATAGCCATGCGCCGTCGTCTCCTCCCGAGCGTGCGCATGTACACCGGCGATGATTTCAACTATGCCGAACTCATCGCCGGTGACAGCTTTGGTCATTCGGACGCACTGCTGGGCATCTTTGATGCCATCGCGCCGGCAGCTTCCGAAGGGCTGGCGCGGTTGGCCAAAGGGGACGAGGGCGGCTTCCGGCAGATTCTTGAACCCACTGTCGCACTGTCACGCCATATCTTCAAAGCCCCCACCCGTTTTTATAAAACCGGCGTGGTGTTTCTGGCGTGGCTCAACGGGTTTCAAAACCATTTCACCATGCTGGGTGGCCAGCAAAGTGCGCGCTCGTTGCTGCATTTTGCCGAACTGTTCCGCTTGGCGGATCAAGCACGCTGTTTGCGCGACCCGGAATTGGCGGTCAAACGGATGCGCCAGCTTCTGGCCGTCGGAGGCTTAGGATGAGTGCCCCAAACCTGTCCATGAACCTTGCGACCTTGCGCAAGCAATACGGCTTTGCCGATGCGGTAGAGGCCTGTCTGGCCCAAGGCATCACGTCGATCTCGCCGTGGCGCGATCAGGTTCATGCCGTAGGGCTGGCCGAAGCCGCCCGGATCGTGCACGCCAACGACCTGCGGATTACCGGCCTTTGTCGCGGCGGGATGTTTCCGGCCGCCGATGCCGCCGGCAGGCAGGCCGCCATCGACGACAACCGCCGCGCCATTGATGAGGCTGCGGCCTTAGGCGCAGATTGTCTGGTCTTTGTCGTCGGCGGCATGCCGCAAGGATCGCGCGACCTTGCAGCCGCCCGCACGATGGTGGCCGAGGGGTTGGCCGCAATCCTGCCCCATGCGCGCGCCTGTGGCGTGCCGATGGCGCTAGAACCTTTGCATCCCATGTATGCCGCTGACCGATCCTGCCTGAACTCGCTTGGCTCGGCCCTTGATCTGTGCGCCGAACTTGGCGCGGGCACCGGTGTGGCCATCGACGCCTATCATGTCTGGTGGGACCCCGACCTTGAGGCCCAGATCGCCCGCGCCGGACGCGAAGGGCGCATCCTTGCGCACCACATCTGCGATTGGCTGGTCCCGACCACAGATATGCTTTTGGACCGTGGCATGATGGGGGACGGGGTGATCGACCTTCCCCAACTTCGTCGCTGGATCGAAGCCGCAGGCTTTCACGGCCCGCAAGAGGTGGAGATTTTCTCGGCCAACACCTGGTGGCAGCGCCCGGGCCCCGAGGTTATCGCCACCTGCCTTGACCGTTTTCACACCGTTTGTTGATCTCTCAAAGGAAAGCCCATGCTCAACTCCAAACTTCTGCACCCCGAAATTCTTGAGGCCCTCGCCCGTGCTGGCCACAGTTCGAAAATTCTAGTCGCAGATGGCAATTACCCGTTTTCCACGCAGCTTGGCCCGAATGCACGCCATGTGTCCTTGAACCTGATGCCCGGCCTTGTCAGCGCCACACAGGCGCTAGAAGCGATCGTTTCTGCTGTGCCGATCGAGGATGCCATCCTTATGCAGCCCGTTGCCTCTGGCCCCTATGCCCTGAAAGAGGATCCGCCGATCTGGGCCGATTTCCGCGCCATTCTGGGGGATGCGGGCTATGTGCTGCCTTTGAGCAAGCTGGACCGTTTCGCCTTTTTCGATGCCGCCAAAGACGCCAACGTGGCCCTGACGATCGCCACTGGAGAGCAGCGGCTTTATGCGAATATACTGCTGCAAATCGGTGTGGTATTCCCGAAATGAGCCTAAAGCCCGCAGGAAAGACGCGATGACGATCCCAAACCTCATACCCTATGACGTCGGTCAGCCACGCCTGACTGGCACGACCCACCAAGACGGCGATTTGGTCACCATCACGGCAGGCGGTGCCGATATCTGGGGCAATCGGGACGAATTCCACTTTGCGCATATGCCTGTCGCGGGCGACTTTGACCTGTCGGTGCGTGTGGAAGGGGTGGAGATGGCAGACACCTACACCAAAGCTGGCCTGATGCTGCGCGCCTCTTTGGACGATGGCGCGCCCCATGCGATGCTGCTGACCTTTGGCAATGACCAACCGCGCAACAAAAACAACGGAGCGTTGGAGTTTCAGTCGCGTCTTGTCACAAAAGGCGAATGTTCAGGCATATACCCGCCGCAGCCCTTGTCCGACCGTCCAGATTTCCCCACCTCGTTCCCGCAGCATTGGTTGCGGCTGGCTCGTCAAGGTGAGGTGTTGAGCGGGTTTTTCAGCACCGACGGTCAAAACTGGAAGACTTTCTGCACCCATATCCAATCCTTTGCTGACGGCGCACTTCTGGGCCTTGCCGTCACCTCGCACAACGCAGACCGCACGGTTCGCGCCACCTTCCGCGACCTAATTCTTATCCAAGGGCCTCAGCCATGATATCTTTGCACGGAAAATGGGCCTTCGTCACGGGCGCAAGTCGGGGCGTGGGCGCGCATCTGGCGACCGGCCTAGCCCAACAAGGCTGTAACCTTGTGCTTCACAGCCGCGATCTGTCCCACACGGCAGATTTGGCGGCGCGGTTGCGGGCAACCGGTGTCTCGGTCGTCGCGGTTGCAGCGGAACTGGCGGACCCTGCCCAGATCGATCCCTTGCTGGACAGCGTGCAGGCGGCAGCGCAGATCGATATTCTTTATAACAACGCCGCCATTCAGGTGGCCAAGCAAAAAGCGCTTTGGCAAACCTCACCGCAGGATCTGCGCCGCAGTCTTGAGGTTAATCTGGTCAGCCTGATCCGTATCTGCGACCGTTTGGCCCCGCCGATGGTGGCGCGGGGCTGGGGGCGGATTATCAACCTGACCTCGGGCATTGCTGACCAGCCGGAGCAGACGGCCTATGCCGTCTCGAAGGCTGGAGTGGACAAATATGTGCGTGATTTCGCACCCCACTTGCGCGGCACCGGGGTGCAGATGACGTTGCTTGACCCGGGCTGGCTGCGCACCGATCTAGGCGGGCCGCATGCGCCCGGCGATCCGGACTCTGTCTTGCCCGGCGCTTTGGTGCCCGCCCTGATGGACCGCGACGAAAACGGGCGGTTCTTTCAAGCGCAAGAGTATGCAGGCCTTCCCCTTGACGCCGCTTTGCACAAAGCCCTGACCCTTTGATCCGGAGACTTGCCCCATGATACCCCGCATCCAGATTGCCCCGAACGGCCCTACATTGTCGCGCATGGTTTATGGCACATGGCGGATGCTAGACGATGCGCCCTCGGCCCAAGACATCAACCGCCGCCTGAACCTGTGCCTTGACCTTGGCATCACCACCATTGATGGGGCCGAGATTTATGGCGGCTATGCGCAAGAGACGGCTTTGGGCGCAGGCCTTGCCCTGTCGCCCGGACTGCGCGACAGGTTGGAACTGGTGACGAAATCGGGCATCTATATCCCGCACCCCAGCGCCCCGGGCCGCCGCGTTGCCCATTACGATGTGACGGCCAAGCGCCTGACCGAATGCGCTGATGCGGCGTTGAAGCGTCTTGGCACAGACCGGATCGACCTGTTCTTGGTCCACCGCCCCGATTGGTTGACCAGCATCGACGACACGGCCGAAGGCCTGAACGCCCTTTTGGCTTCGGGCAAGATCGCGGCTGCGGGCGTGTCGAACTATTCCCCTGCCCAATATGCCGCCCTGAACAGCCGCATGGCGCAGCCCCTTGCTACCAATCAGGTGGAATTCAACCTGCTGCACATGGACCCGATCTATGACGGCACCTTTGATCAGGCCCAAACCGAGCGCACTCGCCCCATGGCGTGGAGCCCGCTTGCCGGCGGTAGCCTTTTTGATGCGTCCTCGGCTGCAGGCCAAAGGCTGGCCGCCGAAGCCCGCCTGATCGCGCCAAAATACGGCGATGCGACCCTTGAGCAACTGGCCTATGCCTGGATCATGGCACATCCCAGCCAACCTTTGCCCGTGATCGGCACCAACCGTCTTGAGCGTATCAAAAGCGCCGCAAAAGCTGCAGAGATTGTCTTGGAGCGTGAGGATTGGTTTGGCCTTTGGGTGGCCGCGAAAGGCCACGGGATCCCCTGAAACCAGACGACTTCCGCCTTGGATTGAATGTCATCCCACTGACCCGTCAGGCCAAAAATTCTTGATCCGATTGTGAGGTGCGGCATAGGCCCAAAATGTGCACGGGGTTGATGCGGATCACAATTGTAGCGCTGCGTTCTCGGGCCTTCATGGCAAAATCTTCGACTGGGTCTGAGTTGCTAAAGGCTGCAAAGTGCTTCTCAACATGGTCAGACCCTGAAGATGTTTGCTGCGCTTTTTCAGTTTGCGTGCTTTGTCGTGTCGACACGACACAGTGTGATCAGTTCGAACGGTCAGCGACTGACGTTTTCGGAGTGAAACATCTTCAGATTCTGAAGATGTTTGGGAGACCTCGATGCGCGGCAGTGACAGGGCAGGGGGCTGATAGTGAAAAATCCTGCAGAAATCACAAAAAGACTGCCAATGGGCTGTTTTCAGGCAAGTTCCGCGTCAAGTTCGCTATTCGGCATGCGGACCAGCATTTGAAATTCCCTCGGCATCGCCGACGATTTTTGCGCCCTACAACGGTGGTCTGTAGGTGCCGCTACCGTCGCCGCTGATGTTCTCAGGGCCGCGTCTGCAATTAAGCCGAACAGAAAATCTGACCGATCGCACGGGGGAGGCGCTTGGCTTTGGCGGCAGTCGCGCCATGTCTTTCTTGACACCTTACCGGAAAGGAGATGCGAAATGACGCAGCGCAGACAGGTTCTGATTGGGATCGGCCTTGCGGCTGCGGCCTGTGCATTGAAAGGAACGACCATGGCTTATGCCGAGACTGCAATCGCAACGCCGGACTGGACCTTTGAGTCGATCTACGGCGGCAGCTACGGTTCTGCGGATTTCGCAGGAAAGGTCGTGCTGTTGGTCAATACGGCCTCGCTCTGCGGCTACACGCCGCAGTATTCGGCTCTGCAGAAGCTGCAGGACACCTACAAGGATCAGGGGCTTGTGGTCTTTGCCGTGCCTTCGGACGATTTCCATCAGGAAAAGGCCAGCAATGGTGAGGTGAAAAGCTTCTGCGAGCTGAACTATGGCATCACGATGCCAATGTCGGTGATCGCCCATGTGATGGGACCAGGGGCGCATCCTTTGTACCTGTGGTTGAAGCAAACCATCGGTTTTGAACCGAAGTGGAACTTCAACAAGGTCCTCTTCGACCGGCAGGGCAAGGTTGTGGGCACATGGCGTTCTGGCGCCGAACCCATTGGATCAGAGATTGAGACTGAAGTTCAGCGCCTACTTTCCTGAGTGCCAGACAGGTGATGGGCCAGCCTTGGCCCGGTGAACGGGACCAACAAGAACCGCGATCTTGACATTTCGGTCGGAAGTAGTAGCTACAAAACTGCATCAAGAGTTGGGCTGACGCCCGCGCCAACCTGCCGGACCGGCAAGGTGGTTTCTCGCAAGAGGATGCGGCCAAGGGGCAACCAAAGGTCGTAAGCGCAGTCAGCCTCCTCGGAAACGAAGGAGGTTTTTTCTTCTTTGACGACATCAAACTGCGAAACCCCGTCACTGGGGCTAATCTCATCCAAACGGGCATTTGATCGACAGCTTGTGCGCCCTGCCATCCGGCTAAAGCACTAAAGAGGTGGAGTACTCAAAATGACTACGACTGCGCTTTCTCTCATGAACCTGGCCGGCATCGACAAGATCGCACCCGGCAGCCTTTATCCCCATCAGGCAGATGGTGTGGCCTTCCTTCTGTCCAAACGCCGGGTGTTGTTGGCTGATGACATGGGCCTGGGTAAAACCCGTCAGGCCATTGTGGCCATGGAACTGGGCGCCCCAGAGGGGACGATCCTTGTGGTATGCCCTGCATCCTTGAAGCTGAACTGGACGCGGGAGATCCGCCTTGTGGATCCTGCAGCAGCAATCGAAGTGATCGGCGTGGACAAAGAACCCGTAGATCAGCCTCGGTGGATTATCGTCAACTACGATATCCTGAGCAAACACGCTGAGCGGTTGCACGCAGTGGATTGGGCAGGCGTCATCCTCGACGAGGCCCATTTTATCCGCAATGCCAGCCAACGCACCAACCAGTGCTTGAAACTCTTCGGCGTGCAGGCCGATGCGCCAGCGAATGACATGGGGCCAGACTTCGTGTTTCTGCTGACTGGCACCCCCATGCCAAACCGGCCCAAGGATCTTTTCAACCTTTTGCGCTGCGTGCGTCACCCTGCCGCACGGTCATTTTTGTCTTTTGCCAAACGCTACTGCGATGCTTACCGCAATGACTATGGCTGGGTCACCAACGGGGCCTCGAACCTTGATGAATTGAACCTGTTGATGAAAGAAGTTTCCATTCGTCGCAGGAAAGAAGACGTGCTGAACCTGCCACCCAAGATCCGAAGCTGGGTGCCGGTGGATATCTCAGCCAGCAAAGCGGCCTTTAACGCGGTCGAGGGGTTCTTGACGTGGTATTCCGCGACCGACCCATCGCAACCAAATGACACGGAGTTCCTCGCCCGCCTGACCAAGGTGAGAGTGGCGCTGCACAAGGCCAAGCAATCGGCCGTGGAAGAGCGCATTCGCGATGTGATCGAGAACGGCGAGAAGGTGGTTTTGTTCACCTGCTTCAGCGACGGAATTGAACGCCACAAGGCCAAGTTCGGCGATGCGGCCGTAACGATCACCGGTTCCGACAGTCCCGAAAAACGCATGGCGGCGGTTGATCGATTCCAAGGTGATGCAACGGTCAAAGTTGCCCTTTGCAACATTGTGGCAGGCGGTGTGGGCATCACCCTGACGGCAGGAACGCATGTAATTTTTCAGGATCTTGATTGGGTGCCTGCCAACCACGCCCAAGCCGAAGATCGTTGTTACCGCATGGGTCAAACCAAGCGGGTCACGGTGGAATACTTTGTCGCGGCGGGCACGCTTGACAGCTACATTTCTCAATTGCTGGAGCAAAAGATCAAACTGATTGCAGCGGTCGAGGCTGAAGATGTTCCAGAAACCAGCCTGATCGTGGAAATTCAAAACGGCCTTCGACAGTTGGCCCCAGCCTTGATGGAAGAGGCTCGTGCCGCCCGTGCCACAGGGGACGTCGCCCTTCGCATTGAAAAACTGGCGGCAGCACGGCCTCGCGCTGCCGCCGCCAGCAGCCCTTTGGCGGAAACGGGCCAATGGGAGTTCACCAGTTCGCGCGACCCATCGGCGCGGTATCTTGTGACATTTGGGCGGGCCGGGCACCTGGAATGCACCTGCCAGGGCTTTGTTCACCGGGGAAACTGCAAGCATGTCTTAGAGGTCAGATCAAAGATCTTCGAGGACTGAACACGCTTCCCATAGGTGAACCGGCCAGCAGTTTTCCACGGAACAACGGTGTGCATGTCACCCGAAAAGGAACAATCAAAATGTCAGAAGATGAAATCGAACCCATGCTCCGTATGACCAGAACGGCTTGGGATGATCTCTTGTTGGAAGGTCTGAATTCACATCGTGCCGCTCGTTTGTGGCAGGAAGAAATAGCCCGAAAGTTGGCTGGGGCAGATCTACCAGAAGATATGGCCGACCTCCGCACCAGGGTGATTAATGGCTTGAACTCCGCCCACCTCAGTGGCGATGAGTTCAACCGGTCCGTGTCCTTAATGGTCCGGCATCTCACCGTGTGGATCAGGACTAAACACATAGGCAACAACATGTACCACCTCGCCCACCTTGGCCGAATGTATCCCGCTGAGCACAAACTCCTGATGCAAACGATCAGGGAGATGTGCGGCTCTTAGTGGGGCGATGGGCTGAGCCCAAAAAATTCTAACGAAACCGCCAAAATAGCCCATTCAATTCAATGGGCTATTTTCCCCTAGGTTGGGCCACATAGCTTGGATCGTTACCGCGGGATTTCGGGCTGAGATTTGGAATAAAGCAGTCAGGTGAAGCTGTCAGGGGTCAATCACTCGCTGAACCACACACCCGTCTTTGGACGGACTTACAGCGAAGTTAAGATACCGCCTGCACACACAGATCGGTTTTGGGTCTGTTGCAATAAACCAAGGCGGGCGTTTGAAGGGTTTTGAGCCGTTTCTATTCGAACACAGACAAAACCTCAGCGAGAGGCTTTTTGCGCTTTGCTGCTGCGGGGACACTCGCGTCATCAGCGGGCCACCCGACTGGAATAATCATGACGGCTTTCTCGTGCTTGGGCCTGTCGCACAACTCGGGTAAGAATTTCATGGGATTTGGCGTATGCTCTAGGCAAACAAGCCCTGCATGGTGGATCGCGGTGATCAGCATGCCCGTGGCGATGCCAACGCTTTCTGGGACATAATAGTTCTTGTAACGCTCACCGTCTGTCGTCACCCCATATCGTTGGGCAAAGACAACAATAAGCCATGGGGCGGTTGTAAGGTGGGGTTTTGACACGCCCGTCCCAATTGGTTCAAGGGCTGCAAGCCATTCATCCCCGGCACCGCCGGCGTAAAAGTCGCGTTCTTCTTCCTCGGCGGCCGCACGAATTTTCGCTTTCATCTCGGGGTTGGTGATGGCTACGAAGTGCCACGGCTGATGATTGGCCCCCGACGGTGCCGTCGCGGCAGCCTCGATGCAGGCCATTATGATCTCTTTGGGAACGGGACGATCGGAGTAATCGCGAACGGAATGGCGCTTGCGCAAATAGTCACGAAAGGACTGTGCCGCCTGAAGTGCGTCGCCATCGGGCAGCTGCACGCGGTCTGGAAGGGGAAGAGGTGTGTAGGAAACCTCGCCTTTCTTATACATCGCCCACCTCGTTATGTCGTTTCGTGCCCACGCATGATCCTAGTCGTATTTTTGCGGCTTTGAACTCAAAAACTTGCGTTTGACACTTCATCCAGCAGCCAACCTGAACGGCACATGGTCGTCAATACGCGGGAGCATCGACCCTTATGCGGTGTATGGCGTCGATTGATCAGGCAATGCCCACCACCCGCACCGCGCTGTTCCTCAGATTTTTTTGCCGCCATGTGCTCTTCAACATCTTCAGAATCTGAAGATGTTTGGGAGACCTCGATGCACGGCGGCGACAGGGCAGGGGGCTGATACTGAAAAAATCTGCAGAAATCACAAAAATACGGCATTGAATTCAATGGTCTAGGCGGGTGCAACCTGGCTCGCGCAGCTTGGACCGCTTTAAACGGATTTGAGGGTAGTTTTGTCGCAAATGCATCAGTGACCGTGCTCTGCGAGCACACCGAATACTTCGCTCAGATTGATGCGGCACTTGGCTACTGCATGCCGCATTTTGTACTGCCGAAGCTGACGGGAGAAGATCTTGCGATGATCCAACACTCGAAGGCACATCAAGCTGTCTTCGGCTTCATCCTCTTCACGCTTGAAGGCGCAGAATTGCAAAACGCTTATAGCCGCTTAGTCGACTATTTGCATGCACGCCCCGCATCCTTTGAAGATGTCGATTGGCTGGCACGTTTCTTGCCCGCAACAATTGATCCCGCAAAGGGCTTCGTCCAACCCAGCCCCATGACTGCCTGCTTGGTTGAGCTCTCTAAGCGGGCGGGGACCCCTTAAGCACCGCTGCCATCAAGTTCGCCAAGCCGACTTTGTACTCACGCAAACTCAGTGCCAGCCCGTCGCAATTCAAGTGGCTGGCACCAACCCATCATTGAATTCCAGAAAGGAAAAACCATGAACTTCCGGCCCCTGCCGCAGCCCGTGCAAGACGCTTTCAACGCTGCAATCGTAGATCTTCTGGAGGACAGCACCATTTTTGTCCATGCTGACCGCAACTTCATCGAAAAGCTCGAGGCTGCCATGGCGTTGTGCAGTCCCCACTTCCACTTCCCCGGATTGCACGGCAACGAACTCGTGCAGATGCAGCGGTATTTCGCCCTCAAACAGGTCCTTGGCACCCTGTTGTTGTCGACGAATGGCGCTGATTTGGAGCAGCTCTATGAACTGCTGGCGGAATACCTGCACGTCTGTCCGTGGGCAAGAAAAGGTCTTGGTAGCCTGTGCCGTGCCCTGAAGAGTTCAACGGCCGCTAGCCGGATTGGATCCGCGACCCCTCCGCTTCTGGAGCGGCTCAAAATCTTGGACCGTCGCCGATAGGGCCGTTGGCATTGCCGCCGAACTTGGCCGTGAATTGGTTTGATGAACCCACGTCCCCTCGACCTGAACCAACGCCAGAACACTTCTTCTTCCCTACGACGCACCGCAACCCGCAGTGCGTCGTTTTTCTTTGGCGAGGCCCCAACATCTTCAGGATAAGGGCCTAAACTTCTTCAGATTCTGAAGATGTTTGAGCACTTTCTCAGCGAAGATGTGAAATCGGTCCGCCCACGCCCACAATAGCGAGCCCAACTTCTTCAGAATCTGAAGAAGTTTCGCCCATTTGCCGAACATTCAGATGTATTTCAACCAGGGGCAACCAATCGCGTCCCCAAGGTTTGCGACGATCAATGCACCAAATGCTAGGCATGGTCGTTCAGTTATTTTAATGGGCCAGAGTTTTTTGTGACGGCTGGTATCATCGCCCACAGGTCTATGCCTTTGTCAGCTTCTGTAATTTCACTACCCTTTAGGGTAATATTTCACACCTAAGAATATTTGACCCCGGGCTTTGATCGGTTCCATTCGTGTGCATCAAGGCACGAAGGGATCAGCGCTGTGCTTAAAACTGCAATGGCTTTTGCTCTCTTGATCTTGGTCGGTTCACAAGCCAACGCTCATGCTGGCAAATTGGATGCCAGCGGGTGCCATCATGACCGAAAGACCGGCGAATACCACTGCCACAAGCACACTGACGCAGCTTATGTGGGGGTCACCACGGTTATTGATGGCGACACAATCGACATTCACGGCCAGCGGTTCCGCTTGTTTGGCGTCGATGCGCCCGAGAGCAAACAACTTTGCGACGACGCGGCGGGCAAACCCTATCGCTGCGGGCAGGTGGCAGCCAATACACTTAGCAATCTGATCGGTCGACAGACAGTCACTTGCGAGAAGAAGGACATCGACCGCTATAAACGCATTGTGGCTGTGTGTTCTGTGAACGGGCAAGATGTTGGGGCCTATTTGGTGGCCAGTGGTCTGGCCGTAGCCTACGTACACTATTCAACAGCCTATGTGCCCGCCGAGGTGGCAGCGCGGTCTGATGGTCGTGGGCTTTGGGCGGGCACGTTTGAGATGCCATGGGATTGGCGCAAGGCACATTAACCCCAACTTCTTCAGGATAAGGGCCCCAACATCTTCAGAATCTGAAGATGTTTGAGAGATTTCAGCAACATTTCAGCCGGTTTTCCGTCGCGGTTCGACAACGTAGGGCCACCAAATATAATAGCATTCCGATGCAACCTACGGAACTGCCCCTTTTTCCGTCTTGGTCAGATTACCGTTCAGCTGAAACTGTGCCAGTTTGTGGATGAAACATCTTCAGATTCTGAAGAAATTTGGTCATTTTCGCTGCGTAGGTGAAAGTGTTGCCATCCAATTTTCTCCTAGCCGTGCAAAACATCTTCAGAATCTGAAGATGTTTAAGCTGTTTGTCGAACAGTTAGACGCTTTCCGGTGACGGCAACCAATCGTGGCCCTTGCGAAAGTCTATGGGTTGCGTCGACACCAAAACCCGCACCCGCTTAGACGGAAACACCATGACCGCTCACCAATCGCCCGCACGATCTCGGCAAGTCTTGTCGCTGTCGTAGTGCCCACCAGCCGGATTGTTACGTCGCACACGGCAATGTTGATGGATGCAGGGCGCAGCAGCTCGGGCTTGCTAGGCTGCCTGGAAAAATATGCGCCGGGGAGAACAGCACCCCCATCTGACAGCACGATCGGCGCCAAACAAATCCCATCAGGCTGCGCAGGCAACATCAACCTGCCTGCGCGCGACCGACTGCGCCACTCCGACAGATGGTTCGGCGCAAGCCCATACCTTGTGCCGCAACAGCGTTTACCGTAACGCCGGGCTTCAGGCTCTCGGCCACAATCCGCGCCTTGATCTCATCCGGCCAGCGTCGCTGCCCGTTGGTCCGGATGTCCACTCCGTAGTCCCTGAGAAACTCCACCTTAGTCGCCATCGCGAAACTCCCAACCAATCTCCATCCGGCCTAGCATCGCAGGTCAGGCGAAAGGCTGGAAGGTGGGGGCCAAGAAACGCTCACACATCAACGCCACATCAACACACCATCAGAGAAACCACATTCATGCACTATCATACTCAATCAACCGAAAGTCCGCGATGATCGCAGAAGCGATAAACTAACGCCGCACGATCATCACTATCCCGCAGGTCAGATGGTTTTGCAGGGATCAAAAATTTGCTGAGAATCATATTGCCCAGAAACATTCCCTCTTCCCTGAGCGAAGTTCCGCACTGACACGTGCTGGGTCACTGGGAAACTGTCCTTCGACTGCGTTTAGCAAAAGTGAATAGCCCCTAGATTTGTAGACACCTTTCTTGGTAACTTTGGAAGCAAGGAGGACGAGATGTCCGGAGCTAAATTCACAGACGAGTTCAAGCGCGATGCGGTCGCGCAAGTTGTTGATCGGGGTTACCCTGTGCGCGAGGTGGCCGA
>CANFSY010000038.1 GCA_947449875.1 Paracoccaceae bacterium | reverse complement strand
TTGGCCGGGCGCAAGATCACGCTGCGCCAAGCCGTGCCAGTGTTTCGTCGCGACCCAGCACCAGCATCATGTCATAGACGCTGGGAGTGGCCGTTCGTCCCGCAAGAGCCGCCCGCAAAGGAGAGGCCAGTTTGCCAAACCCGATTCCCGCAGCCGTGGCTGTTTGGGTCAGAATGGCTTCCAAATTCGCTTTGTCCCACGTACCACTTTGCAACTGCAGCGTCAATGATTGCAGTATACCACGGGATACCGAATCCAGAAAGGCAGCGGCGGCGGGTTCGGGGGCAATCGGGCGGCTGACCAGTGCAAAGGCCGCTTTTTCAAGCAGTTCCGGAAAGGTCTTCGCGCGATCCTTCAGGCAATACATGCCCTTTCGCATCAGATCGCGTTGCAGATCGGTCAGGGCGGGTTTGCCCGCCACCGCCAGATAGGCCAGCAATTCGGCCAGCAAGGCAGCATCCTCGGCCATGGCGATATGCTGGCCGCAGGTGTGTTCCAGCTTTTTGAAATCCAACCGCGCGGGGGCACGGCCGATCCCGTCCAGATCGAACATGGCTTTCGCCTCGTCGCTGGTGAAGATTTCCGCATCGCCCTTGGCCCAGCCCAGACGGGTCAAATAGTTGCGCATCCCCGCCGCAGGATAGCCCATGGCCTGATACTCTTCGACACCCAAAGCCCCGTGGCGCTTGGACAGTTTCTTGCCATCCGGCCCGTGGATCAGCGGAATATGCGCCCAAACGGGCACGTCCCAGCCCATGGCCTGATAGACCATGGTTTGGCGCGCCGCATTGGCCAGATGGTCATCGCCGCGAATGACATGGGTGACGCCCATGTCATGGTCATCAACCACCACCGCCAGCATATAGGTCGGCGTCAGGTCAGAGCGCAGAACGATCATGTCGTCAAGCTGGTCATTCTGGAAGGTGACTTTGCCTTGAACCTTGTCATCAATCGCCGTCTCGCCGTGGCGGGGGGCCTTCATGCGGATCACATAGGGAAGGTCGGGGTGATTGCTCGGGTCCGCATCGCGCCAAGGGCTTAAGAACAGCGGATAGCGGCCTGCCGCTTCTTCGGCTGCGCGAAAGGTGTCGATCTCTTCCTTGCTGGAAAAGCACTTATAGGCGGTGCCGCGGTCCAGCATCTGATGGGCGACTTCGGCATGGCGGTCTTTGCGGTCAAACTGGCTGACGACATCGCCGTCCCAATCCAGACCCAGCCAAGTCAGCCCGCGCAAGATTGCGGCGGTGGCTTCGGGGGTAGAGCGCTCGCGGTCGGTATCTTCGATACGAAGCAAGAACTTACCGCCCCGCCCGCGGGCGTAAAGCCAGTTGAACAGTGCCGTCCGACCCCCGCCGATGTGCAGATAACCCGTGGGCGAGGGGGCAAAGCGGGTGACGATCTGGGGCGAGGACATGGGCGCATTAACCTTTTGGAAAGCTTGAGGAGCTAGGCTCGCGGCAGCTTTAGGCAAATGCGGGACGGCTGACAAGGTGGGCAAAGGGCGGCAAGCTTGGGCGTGGGTGGTCGTTTGGGCCAAGGGCAGTGTCCTACCCGACCCATTCTTGGCGACACCTGTGTTTTTGGCCTTGGGGATAGGCCTGTGGTTTGGCCTGCCGGTTGAACCGGGGGCAGGGATTTATGCTGTTTTGGCGAGTGTTTTTATAGGCTTGATCGCACTTGGCCGCTTTGGCCCATGGCGTGCGCGGCCTGTGGCGGTGGCTTTGGTCTGCATGGTGGCAGGGGCCTTGGCGTGCGGCGTGCGGGTCTGGGTGGTTCAGGCGCCCATGTTGGCCCAAGCCTATTACGGGCCAGTACAAGGCCGGATTGTCGACATCGACCGCTCGCAATCTGATGCCATCCGCTTGACACTGGATCAGGTTGTTCTGACCGCTGTGCCGCCCGATCAAACGCCTGTTGAAGTGAGGATTTCGTTGCATGGCCCGCCACCGTCTGCGCCCTATGAAATGGGCCGCACGGTCATGATCACAGCCCGCTTGGCTGCGCCTGAAAGCGCGCCAGAGCCGGGGGGATTCGATTTTCGCCGGATGGCGTGGTTCCAGCAGTTGGGGGCTGTGGGGTATACGTCGAGTCCCGTGGTCACTTGGGCCCCGCCCGGCATCTGGGATGCCCGCATCAATCGGCTGCGCAACCGGTTGTCGGCGGGGATCATGGCACGGGTGGCAGGGGATGCGGGGGCCTTTGCCTCGGGCGCGTTGACGGGCGACAGGTCGGGGATTTCGGCGGGCGTGGTGGAGGATCTGCGCGTGTCCTCGCTGGCGCATTTGCTGGCGATTTCGGGGATGAATATGGCGTTTCTGACAGGCTTTGTCTTTGCGCTGATCCGCTACGGTCTTGCGCTGATCCCGCCGGTGGCTTTGCGCATGAACACCAAAAAGGCCGCAGCGTTTGTGGCTTTTGGTGTGGCGCTGTTTTATCTGGTCTTGTCAGGGGCCAATGTGGCCACGACGCGGGCGTTCTTGATGGTCTCGCTTTTGCTGGGGTCGGTCTTGCTGGACAGGCGGGTCTTGACCCTGCGTTCGGTGGCATTGGCGGCGTTGATTTTGCTGGTCTGGCAGCCCGAAAGCCTGTTGGCCCCGGGGTTCCAACTGTCTTTCGCCGCAACCATCGCGCTGATCGCATTTTACGCCCCGTCAGAGCGATTCTTGCGCGCCCGCGGCTTGCCGGGCTGGCTGGTGGCGGTGGCGATGCTGGCTGTCACCTCGGCCATCGCCGGCTTGGCCACGGCCCCTTTTTCGGCGGCAACCTTCAATCGGCTGACGGCTTACGGTTTGCTCGCCAACCTGTTGACGGTGCCTGTGATGAGCCTGTTGATGGGGGCAGGGGCGGTTGCCGCCTTGTTGGCCCCCGTCGGGCTGGCGGGCCCGCCCTTGGTGGTGATGGGGTGGACAGCGCAGTGGATTTTGGCCGTCGCCCATTGGGTTGCGGGGTTGAACGGGGCCGTCACGCCCGTGCCGCAACCGGGGCCTTGGGTGATTCCGCTGATCACGGTGGGGGCTTTATGGGCGCTGGTCTGGCAGGGCAGGGCGCAGATGTTGGGTCTTGTGCCCTTGGCCTTGGGCTTTGGCCTTTGGGTCACGGTCGATCGGCCTGTTTTGTTGATTTCCTCTGACGGGGTCTTGGCGGGTCTGCTGGGGCCAGACGGGCGGGCGTTATCTTCCCCAAAAGGCGCAGGATTTGCCGCCGAATCTTGGCTGGCCGATGACGGCGATTTGGCCTTGCAAGCGGATGCGGCACAGCGCCGTGGGTTTGTTGGCCCAAAAACCCAGCGCAGCTTTCAAATCGGCACCCTGCGCGGAGTGGTCTTGTCGGGCAAAGACGCGCCTTTGGCCATCGCCGCCGCCTGTGCGCGGGCTGATCTTGTCGTGCTGCCCGAACGCTATGGGCCAGCCACCATACGGCCTGCCGGATGCACTGTGATTGACGCGGTCGTTTTGGCCCAAAGCGGGGCCTTGGCGGGCGTGCCGCAGAACGGCGGAGTGCTTTTGGTGCCGGTTCACAGCGGCGCAAGGCTGTGGTCAGGGGAGACAAACCCCATGCCGCCCCAGCTTATCACCCCAAATCCGGCCAGATTGGCCGCTTTGCCCGCGCGACCCGATTCCTAACCCGTTTAATAACTGCGGATCAGGCCAACCAGTTTGCCTTGCACTTTGACCATATGACTGGGGAACACCCGCGTCTCATAGATCGGGTTTGCCGCCTCTAGCGCGATCATCGCCCCTTTGCGGCGGAAGCGTTTCAGCGTAGCTTCGGCATCTTCCACCAAGGCCACCACGATATCGCCATTTTCGGCATCTTGCTGCTCTTGGATGATCACGATGTCGCCATCGTTGATCCCCGCCTCGATCATCGAATCGCCTTTGACTTCCAGCGCATAATGCGCGCCTTTGCCCGAGATCAGGGCGTTGGGCACGGTCACATGGTGGCTGATGTGCGAAATCGCCTCGATCGGCACCCCTGCGGCGATGCGGCCCATCAGGGGGATTTCCATGGCATAAGATGTCTCAACCGCCAAAGCCGCCACGGGGCGTGGTGGCGGGGCTGCGGGTTTTGACCCCTGCACGACACGCGGCTTGAAGCCCGCTTTGTCCATCGCCTCGGGCAGTTTCACAATTTCCAGCGCGCGCGCACGGTGCGCCAGACGGCGGATAAACCCGCGCTCTTCCAAAGCAGTAATAAGCCGATGGATGCCGGATTTCGATTTCAAATCCAGCGCGTCTTTCATCTCGTCAAAGGACGGCGGCACGCCGTCCATCTCAATCCGCGTGCGAATAAAATCCAAAAGCTCAATCTGTTTGCGCGTCAACATCGGCGTCACCCTTTTGCAACATCACGGAGGCTTCCCCCCAAAAATGACCCAAGCAGCGAGAGATCACCGCAAGTGTTAATCGAATGTTCTATCCGCGTTCTTGTTTTGTGTCAATCAATTTGCCAATTACAGCGCAATATAGCGCACATCAGCGCCCTTAAGCTGCGCGCTATCGCCCATGGGGCGGATCAGCAGGGCGTTGGCTTGGGTCAAAATGCCGATCAGCGCGGAATCCTGACGTTCAAACGGGGTGATCACACCATTGGCGCAGCGCGCTCGCATGTAATGGGTGCGCGGGCCTGTGGCGTCGACATCCGCGCCCAAAATAGCGGTGTGTTCCATCGGGGCCACATCCGGCCGCCCTTGCAAAGCCCGCACCATGGGCAAAACAAACAGATGGGCGCACACGATGGAAGACACCGGATTGCCCGGCAGCCCCAGCAGGACCATGCCCGCGACCCGCCCCGCCATCAAAGGCTTGCCCGGCCGCATCGCGATTTTCCAAAAGGCGCGCTCCAGCCCAAGGCTTTCGGCCACCGGCCCCACCAGATCGTGATCGCCGACCGAGGCCCCGCCGATGGTGACGATCAAATCCGCCCCCTGCGCCAGCGCGAACACCGCTGTCAGGTCCGCCACCGTGTCGCGCGCGATGGGCAGGATGCGGGCAATGGCACCCTCACCCTCGACCAAAGCCGCTATGGCGAAGGAATTGGAACAGACAATCTGCCCGGGCCCCGGTTCTTCGCCCGGCATGACAAGTTCGTCGCCCGTTGCGATGATGGCGACGACGGGGCGGCGGTGGACGAGCACCTGCGGGATGTTCATCGCCGCCAGAAGGGCCAGATCATGCGGGCCGATGCGGCGGGGGTCCAAGCCTTCGCCGGCCTTGAAATCTTGGCCCTGCGGGCGGATGTGGCGGGCGATATCGGCTTTGGGGCCTATCGTGATCGTATCGCCCACAGCGCTGACATCTTCTTGCAAGACCACCCGTGTGGCCCCGTGCGGCACAGGCGCGCCGGTAAAGATGCGCACCGCTTGGCCCTTTTGCACTGTGCCTGCAAAGCCAAGCCCCGCTTGCGCGGCCCCGATGACCAAAAACTGATCGCCTGCCACGGGGTCGACTTGCAGCGCATAGCCGTCCATCGCCGAGGCGTCAAAGGGTGGCTGGTCGCGCTTGGCCAAAGCGGGGGCGGCCATCATCCGCCCTGCGGCATGGCGCAGCGCCACCGCTTCGGCGGGCAGCGGCGAGACGAGGGCCAAGCAGCGCGACAGCGCCTCGTCCACCGAAATCATGCCTTTGCCTCGTACAGCCCCGACTTGCCGCCGTCTTTCAAAAGCAGGCGTATCCCTTCGATCTGCATGCCTTTTTCAACGGCTTTGAGCATGTCATAGACCGTCAGGCAGGCAACGCTGACGGCCGTCAGCGCCTCCATCTCGACCCCTGTCACGCCTGCGGTTTTCACCGTGGCTGTCACCCGCACACCGGGCAGGGTGTCATCGGGCACCAAATCGACCGCGACTTTGGTGATGGGCAAAGGGTGACACAGCGGAATCAGGTCAGAGGTTTTCTTGGCCGCCATGATCCCCGCCAGCCGCGCCACGCCCAGAACATCGCCCTTTTTGGCGCGGCCTTGGGTGATCAGGCCCAAGGTCGCCGCCGTCATCACTATGCGCCCTTCAGCCGTGGCGATGCGGTCGGTGACGGGTTTTGCGCCGACATCCACCATATGCGCATGGCCCTGATCGTCAAAATGCGTCAGGTCCGAAGGCTGCGGGCCGCTCATGCGCCCCCCGCGGTTAAGGGATTGGCCAAGATCGTGCGGGTGGCTTGGCTCACATCGGGCTGCCTCATCAGGCTTTCGCCGATCAAAAAGCAGCGCACGCCGTAGCGGGCCAGATCGGCCAGATCTTGTGCCGTATAAAGCCCGCTTTCCGACACAATCAGCCGCCCTTCGGGCACATGGCGCGCCAAGGTGCGGGTGGTGTCTAGGGTCACATCAAACGAATGCAAGTTGCGGTTGTTGATGCCGATCAAGGGCGATTTCAAACGGCTTGCGCGGTGCAATTCGTCTAAATCATGCACTTCGATCAGCACATCCATGCCAAGGGCAAAGGCCGCCGCTTCAAGCTCGGCCGCTTGCGCGTCAGAGACCGAGGCCATGATGATCAAAATGCAATCGGCATGCAGCGCGCGCGCTTCGACGACCTGATAGGGATCATACAGAAAATCCTTGCGCAGGCAGGGCAGTTTCACCGCCCCCCGCGCCGCCATCAGATAGGAATCGTCGCCTTGGAACGATGGCCCGTCGGTCAGCACCGACAGACAGGTTGCCCCGCCCGCCTCGTAAGCCTTGGCCAAGGCGGGCGGGTCAAAATCGGCCCGGATCAAGCCCTTAGAGGGCGAGGCTTTCTTGATTTCGGCAATCAGCCCATAGCCAGAGGCAGCCGCCTCTGACAAAGCCCGGGCAAAGCCGCGGGGGGGGGGGGCTGCGGCGGCAGCCTCTTGGACCAAGTGCAGCGGGCGTGCGGCTTTGCGCGCGGCAACCTCTTGCAGCTTATAGGCCTTGATGGTGTCTAGGATCGTAGCGCTCATGTCTTTGACTTAGCTTGGGCGATTGCCAAAGGGAAGGGTGCGCGCGCGTTGAAGGGCGCTGGCCAAAGCAAAGGCCAAGCCCGGCCAAAAGGCTTGGGCCAACCCGTAAGCCCCCACGATCCGCCGATTGCCGCCAGACGATAGGGCCACGGCCTCGCTGGTCAGGGTCACAATCCGCCCGCCGCCCAAAAGCAGCGTGGGCAGGTATTGCCCGATGGACACCGCAAACCCCACCGCCGCCGTTGCCGCCAAAGGCCCCGCCAGCATCGGCAAGCGCAGGCGCCACAAGATGCGCCATGGCCGCGCGCCCAAACTGGCCCCGATATGGCCCAGATGTGGGTTCCAGCTGGCAAACGGTCCTGACAGGCCCAAGACGACATAGGGCAGCACATAGATGGCGTGGCCCAAGGCCACGGCCAACAGCGGCGGCAGGGACACGGGCAGGTGCAACAGGGCGGTGGCGATCCCCGGCAAAACCACGATCTGCGGCACGATCAGCGGCAAGAACACCAGCGCGCTGCGGCGCGGGGTTGCCGCCTCGGCCTGAAGGGCCCAAAGGGTGAGGGTCAGGCAGGCCCCCGTCACGCCCAAGGCCAACACCACGCTGGTTGCTGAGGCTTGCAGCACCGCAGGCCCCGCCTCTGCCCAAGCCTTCAGCGTCAGGTGCGACGGCAAAGCCTGTGGAAAGCGCCAAAGCCCCGCGATAGACCACAGCGCCAACCCCGCCAGCCCCAACACTGGCACCACGATCAGCGCCAAGCTTGCCCCCTTGGCCAGTAGCGCAAGCCCCCGCTCTGCCCAAGGCGCACGGATGCCCGCAAATGTCAGGGCTTGGCGCAGGGCTGCGCCCGAAACTTCGATCCCGCGCCACAGGGTCAATGCGGCCACCACCAAACCCGCCTGCACCAGTGCGGCAGCGGCGGCCAAGTCTTGCTGGGTCAAGCTGGCAGCGCTTTGCCAAAGACTGATCTGGGCTGACAGGCTGTAGGGCAGGCTTGGCCCCAGAATAAGCGCCATATCCACCGTGGTCATGCCGTACACCAGCACCGCCAGCACGGGCAGGCGCAACGACGCATAGAGGCTGGGCCAGACCACCAGCGCAAAGCCCATAACCCGCCCGTAGCCCAAGGTCGCAGCCACCCTTTGGCGCTGGCGCAGCGCAGGGGTCAGGGCGGCCAAGCCCATCAACAGCAAAAACGGCGCTTCTTTCAGCACCAGCCCCAAGGTCAGGGCCAGCCCCCAAGGGTCGTTGAGCGTCATCACATCCGGCGGCACTTGCCAGCCCGTGGCCCAAGGCGACAGGGCACGCACGATCCACCCCGACGGCGCAATCACAAAGGCCAGCCCCAAAGCCGCCGCCGCATGGGGCAGCGCCAAAAGCGGGGCCAAAAGCCGTTCCAGCAGACCAAGACTGCGGGGCTGGGCCCCTAAGATCAGCCCCACCAGCCCCAAAGAGATCAAGGCCGCAGCCATCCCCGGCCCCAAAGACAAAAGACAGGCCCGCAGCAGACCCGGCCAAGCCAGAACCTTTGGCAGTTGGCCCAAACCTTGGGCCACGGTCAGCCCAAGGCCAAGCCCGACAGGCAAAGCCAAAAAGCCGCGCAAGATCAGGGGGGCCGCTTTCATGCCAAGGGGGCGGGTTTAGGGGGCAAGACCATACCGCGCGCTCCATTCGGCGCTGATTTGGGTCATCCACGTTGCGTGCGGCTCTAGCAAGGTGGGGCCTAACTCGGCGGGCGATAAGGTGGCAGGACCGCGCGGGGCATTGGTGAACACGGCAAGTTCAGTCGGGGTCAGGGCTGCCATGTTCAGCACGGTTTGAAAGCCCAAAACGCTGGCATCTTGGGCACGGGCCTGCACGGCAGGATCAAGCAGCAGGTTGGCCACCACCTGCGCCCCTGCGGCGGCAGAGGCGTTAAAGGGGATGGCGACGAAAGAGGCATTGGCGATGGTGCCACCGCTCAAGACAAAGGTGCGCACCGTATCGGGCAGGGTGCCCGCCGCAATCTCGGCACTCGCCCGACCGGGGTTGAAGGCGAAAGAGATGTCAACCTCGTCATCGGCCAGCAACTGGCCAAGGGCGGCTTCGTTGGCAGGATAGGCCTTGGCCTGCCGCCAAAGATGCGGGTGAAGGGTATCAAGAAACGCCCAAAGCTCTGCCAAGGCCGGATCGGCGTTTGCGGCAGGGTGTTGCAAGATCGCAGGGTCCGGCAGCAGGGCGTAGAGCACTTGTTTAAGAAACGTCAGCCCCAGATAGTCGGGCGGCTGGGGATAGGTGAAGCGGCCAGGGTTGGCCTTGGCCCAATCGGCCAGTGCCAAGATCGACTTGGGGGGTGCGGACAGCTTGGCGCTGTCATGTTCAAACACCAGTTGCGCCATGGCCCAAGGGCTTTCAAAGCCCTGCGTGGGTTCGGTGAAATCGGTCATCGTGGCGGGTTTGCCCACGGTATCGACCAGCGCCCAATTGGGCAGGTTTTGCGCAAAGGGGCCGTACAGCATCCCCGCCCGTTTCATGGCGGCAAAGTTTTCGCCGTTGATCCAGACCAGATCCACCGCCCCGCCGCTGGTCTTGCCCGCCGCCTGTTCGGCTTGCACCCGTGCCACGGCATCCGACGTGGCGGCCAGTTTCACATGGGAGAGCGTAACGCCGAACCGCGCAAGGGCCTCATCGCCGACCCAAGCGATAAAGGCGTTGATCTTGGGGTCCCCGCCCCAAGCGTGAAAGAACACCTCTTGTCCTTTGGCGTCCGCCACCACCCGTGCCCAATCGCCCGCCCATCCGCGCCCTGCCCACAAAGCCGCAGCCAGCCCCAAACCGCCAAATTCCCGTCTGTTCACGCAGTGACCCTCCCGAATGGCGCAACTTAGCGGACATCGGGGGCTTTGGGCAACCATGGCCACAGCGGCGCCCGAAAACAGGCTTGAAGGCCGCCTGACGCTGGGTCACAGGTGGGGGGCAAGCCAGCGAAGGAAAGTCAGGATGTTTGACGGCATCGCACGCAAGGTTCTTGACCCGCTTTTGACCAAGAGCGGCCTTTGGGCGGCCAAGCGGGGGTGGGGTGCCAATCAGGTGACGCTGGCGGGCTTGGCACTTGGCGGCGTGGCGGCCGCGATCATCGCGGGCGGTGGCCCGACGGGCTTTGCGCTGGCGGTGCTTTTGGCCAGTCGCATTGCCGACGGGCTCGACGGTGCGATTGCACGGGTCAGGGGCAAGACCGATTTCGGCGGCTTTTTGGACATTGTGTCCGATTTCGCCTTTTACGGGCTGATCCCCTTTGCATTTGCGCTGCGCGATGCCAACGCCGCCGTGGCCGCAGGCTTTTTGTTGCTCAGCTTTTATATCAACGGCACAAGTTTTCTGGCCTTTGCGATCTTGGCCGAAAAGCGCGGGATGCAGACGGCTGTGCGCGGCGACAAATCGCTCTACTTCTCGGTTGGGCTGATGGAGGGGGCCGAGACGATTGCGGCCCTAAGTGCCATGTGCCTGTGGCCCACCCTTTTTGCACCCATAGCTTGGGTCTTTGGCACGCTGTGTCTGGCCACAGCGCTCGCCCGTGTGGTTTTGGCGGCCCAAGTCTTTGGCCGCTGACACGGCCACAAGACCTGCGCGCGCGGCTGTTAGCGTTTCTTTGATCTTTTGCGGCAAATATCCCTCGTCGGCGGAAGATTGCACCCCCGCCCTTGCAGCCCCCGATCCACCCCACTAAGACTCGGCAGAATTCCTTGGCGATACGCCGTGATGTGACAACAGGCAGGATTGATATGCGCGACCCGATTGATACCTACATGAACACCCTTGTGCCCATGGTCGTTGAACAGACCAGCCGGGGCGAGCGCGCCTATGACATCTACTCGCGCCTTCTGAAAGAACGGATCATCTTTCTGGCAGGCCCCGTGCATGACGGCATGTCGTCGCTGATCTGCGCGCAGTTGTTGTTTCTAGAGGCCGAGAATCCCTCGAAAGAAATTTCGATGTATATCAACTCGCCCGGTGGCGTGGTGACATCGGGGCTGTCGATCTATGACACGATGCAGTACATTCGCCCCAAGGTGTCGACGATGGTGATGGGGCAGGCAGCTTCGATGGGGTCGCTGCTTTTGCAAGCGGGCGAAAAGGGCATGCGCTTTAGCCTGCCCAACTCGCGCGTCATGGTCCACCAACCGTCGGGCGGCTATCAGGGGCAGGCGACCGATATCATGATCCACGCGCGCGAGACCGAAAAGCTCAAGCGTCGCCTGAACGAGATTTACGTCAAGCATACCGGCAACCCCTATGAGGTTGTCGAAGCCGCCCTTGAACGCGACAACTTTATGTCGGCCGAAGATGCCAAGGCATGGGGCCTGATCGACGAGATCCTCGAAGGGCGCGGCAAGATGGACGATACGTCCAAGTAACGGGCAAAACCCCTCCCCGGGCGGGCGGCTTTCCCGCCCGGGACACTTTGAGATTGTGGTGGCGCGGGCCTTGGCCTAGACTTCCAAAATACGCCTTTCGGGGCGCTGGGCAGAGGACGACAATGGCGACCAATTCTAGCAGTGACAGCAAAAACCCCTTGTATTGCTCGTTCTGTGGCAAAAGCCAGCACGAGGTCCGCAAGCTGATCGCGGGGCCGACCGTCTTCATCTGTGATGAATGTGTCGAGCTTTGCATGGATATCATCCGCGAAGAGACCAAAACGACCGGTCTGAAAGCAACCGATGGCGTGCCGATCCCGCGCGACATCTGCAAGGTGCTGGATGATTATGTGATCGGCCAAGAACACGCCAAGCGCGTGCTGTCGGTTGCGGTGCATAACCATTACAAGCGCCTGAACCATGCCACGAAATCTGACATCGAACTGTCAAAATCTAACATCTTGCTGATCGGCCCCACGGGGTGCGGTAAAACGCTTCTGGCGCAAACCTTGGCGCGGATTCTGGATGTGCCTTTCACCATGGCCGATGCCACCACGCTGACCGAGGCGGGCTATGTCGGCGAAGATGTGGAAAACATCATCTTAAAGCTGTTGCAGGCGTCGGAATACAACGTCGAACGCGCGCAACGCGGGATCGTCTATATCGACGAGGTCGACAAGATCACGCGCAAGTCTGACAACCCGTCGATCACCCGCGATGTGTCGGGCGAGGGGGTGCAACAAGCGCTCTTGAAGATCATGGAAGGCACGATTGCCTCTGTGCCCCCCCAAGGCGGGCGCAAGCATCCGCAGCAAGAATTCCTGCAAGTGGACACCACCAACATTCTGTTCATCTGCGGCGGCGCTTTTGCGGGATTGGAAAAGATCATCGCCCAGCGCAACAAAGGCACCGCCATGGGCTTTGGCGCCGATGTCAAAGACCCCGATGCGCGCGGTGTCGGCGAATTGTTTATGGAGCTTGAGCCGGAAGATCTGCTGAAATTCGGCCTGATCCCCGAATTTGTCGGCCGTCTGCCCGTGATTGCAACCCTGACCGATCTGGACGAAGCCGCTTTGGTGACGATCTTGACCGATCCGAAAAACGCTTTGGTCAAACAATACCAACGCCTGCTCGAGATTGAAGGCGTGAAGCTGACCTTCACCGCTGACGCGCTGGTGGCCATCGCCAAACGTGCCATCAAGCGCAAGACTGGCGCGCGGGGCTTGCGGTCAATCATGGAAGACATTCTGCTCGACACGATGTTTGAACTTCCGGGCTGTGACGATGTGTCTGAAGTGGTGGTGAACGAAGAGGCTGTTGGCCCCAAGGGCAAGCCCTTGTTGGTGCACACCGACAAGAAAGAGAAAAAGCCCGCAACGGCGGGCTAAAGGACGCAGTAAGATACGAAAAACGGCGGTACCCCTTTGGGATGCCGCCGTTTTCTTTTACAACCGCCCCAGCCGTTCGGTCAGCAGGGCAAAAAATCCGTCGGCATTCACGCTGCCCATGAACAACGCATTGGCCGGCCGGTCGGTCACGCCCCACCAATCGGCCACGGTCATCCCCAGCGTCAGGTCTGACACGGTTTCGATTTCCACATTGATATGGCGGCCGGAAAACAGATCAGGTTGCAGCAGATAGGCGATCACGCAAGGGTCGTGCAGTGGCGCGCCCTCTGACCCATATTTTGCCATATCGAAACGTTCAAAGAAATCGGCCCATTCCGCCGCCACACGCCCGACATTGGTTCCCAAAGCGCGAAACGCCTCGACCCGCGCGCGGGTGGTGAGAACCTTGTGCGTTACATCAAGCGGCATCACCACCAAGGGAACGCCGGATTTGAACACAATATCAGCGGCTTCCGGATCGACATAGATGTTGAATTCGGCGGCGGGTGTGATGTTGCCCACTTCGAAATAGGCCCCGCCCATCAGCACAATCTCTTGCACACGGCCCACAATGTCGGGGGCTTTTTCAAAGGCCGTGGCGATGTTGGTCAAAGGGCCCAAGGGGCACAGCGTCACACTGCCCGAAGGTTCGCGCCGCAAGGTCTCGATCAGGAAATCCACCGCGTGCTGGTCTTGCAGCGCCATGGTCGGTTCCACCATCGCCGGCCCGTCAAGGCCGGTCTTGCCGTGCACATGCTCTGCCGTCACCAGCTTGCGCTTCAAGGGGGCGGCACATCCCGCAAACACCTTGGTCTGGGGCGCACCTGCCAATTCGCAGATGATGCGGGCGTTGCGCGTGGTCCAGTTCAGGGGCACGTTGCCTGCCACGGAACAAATGCCCAGAACGTCCAGTTCGTCAGAGCTGCCAAGGGCCAGCAGAAGGGCAAAGGCATCGTCCTGCCCGGGGTCGGTGTCGATAATGATTTTGCGGCGATGGGCGGTCATGAAACTCTCCTTTTGCCGCCCATCCAACAGCGGCGGGGAGGATTTGTCCATCCGCAGCGGCAAGGATCAGCCGTCGAAATCGACATCCTCGATCAGCTTGACCGCATCGCCGCGCGCTTTGGCGATATCGGCCAAGGGCAGGCTATCGGGTGTAAACGCCCCCCAGCTTTGCACCAAGGCCGACCGCGCCACACCGGGTTTGACCGGAAATTCGTGGTTGGTTTCGGCATAGATCTTTTGCGCTTCATCGGATGACAGCCATTCCATCAGTTTCAACGCCGCCACCTTGTTCGGTGCCGCCTTGGTCAGGGCGATGCCCGAGATGTTCATATGGCTGCCGCCCCCTGCAAACACCGCAAAGTCGATCCGCACCGCCGCCGCATAGTCTTTCTCACTGTCATCATTCAGCATCTGGCCGATGTAATAGGTGTTGCCCAAGGCAATATCACATTCGCCCGACCAGATGGATTTGACCTGATCGCGGTCCGCCCCTTGCGGCTTATGCGCCAGATTGGCTTTCAACCCTTCCAGCCAGAGCTTGGTCGCATCGGCCCCGTGGTGCAGCAGATAGGCGGCGGTCAGGGCCACGTTGTAATCGGCAAGGCCAGATCGCATGCAAAGGCGCCCCTTCCATTTGGGGTTCACCAAATCTTCATAGGTGGTGATCTCGCCCGGTTTGACCCGCTCTGCACTGGCATAGACCACACGCGACCGGGTGGTCAGCCCGAACCACAAATGCGCCGGGTCGCGGTATTCGGCGGGGATATTGCCGTCCAGCACCGCATCATTGACCGGTTGCAGCACATCGGCGTCGACCAGTTCGACCATGCGCCCGATATCCACCGTCAAGACCAAATCCGCCGGAGAGCGGCCCCCCTCGGCCTTGAGCCGTTCGGCCATGCCTTTGTCAACAAAGGCAATATTCACATCAATGCCGGTTTCTTCGGTGAATTGGTCCAAAAGCGGCTGGATCAATTCCGGCTGGCGGTGGGAATAAATGTTCACCTCGTCCGCCATTGCGGGACTGGCGCAGAGCATGGCGATCAAAAACAGGCGCGACATGGTTGAGTCCTTTTGTCAGGTATTGCCCGAGTTAGACGGCGAAAGCAGGTGCAGGTCAATAGCTGACAAAAACACTTTCCTGTGCAAATTATGCGGCACCCACAAGTTTTCTGCGAAAACTTATCAGAACAAATTTTCGCAGAAAATTTGGGACCCAAAGTTTTCGCAGAAAACCTTTCTTATTCTGGCTTTTTCAGCTTGTCCTCGGCCCGCGCGCGGTTCCACAGCGCGTCCATTTCCGCCAGATCCGATTGGGCAGGCGTTTTGCCACTGTCCCCAAGCCAATCTTCAATCTTGCCAAACCGGCGCTGGAATTTGGCATTGGCCCCTCGCAGGGCCGCTTCGGGGTCTACCCCCATGTGGCGGGCCAGATTGGCCATGACAAACAGCAAATCCCCCATTTCTTCGACAACTTCGGCTTGCGTCAACCTGTCGCGGGCTTCGACCAGTTCGGCCACCTCCTCGCGCAACTTCTCCAAAACCTCGTCGGTCGTGGGCCAGTCAAACCCCACCCGTGCCGCGCGTTTTTGCAGCTTCACCGCACGGGTCAGCGCGGGCAGGCCAAGGGCCACGCCGTCCAACACCCGCGCGCTTCCCCGCTCAGCCGCTTTTATCTTTTCCCAATCCACGGTTTGCTGCGCCGCTGATTTGTCGCGGCTTTCGGCGCCAAAAACATGCGGATGGCGCGCCAGCATCTTGTCGGAAATCGCGCGGGCGACATCGTCAAAGCCGAACATACCCGCCTCTTCGGCCATCTGGGCATGAAACACCACTTGCAGCAACAAGTCGCCCAGTTCGGAGGGCAGCTCGTCCCAGGCCTTGCGTTCAATCGCATCGGCCACTTCATGCGCCTCTTCGATCGTATAGGGGGCGATGGTGGCAAAGGTTTGCTCGATATCCCAAGGGCAGCCCGTGGCGCGGTCGCGCAAGCGCCGCATGATCTCGCGCAGGCGCTCAACTCCGCCGTTTGGGTCGCACACCACGTCATCACAGGTCAGGGCCATTGCCGATCCCTTCGTTTTCAGGTTTGATCAAAGGCTATGAAAAGGAGACTCTCATGCCCGTTCTAAACCGTATCGCCGCTTATGCGCCGGAAATGAAGGGCTGGCGTCAGCATCTGCACCGCCATCCGGAACTTTCCTTCGATTGCGTCAACACCGCAGGCTTCATCGTCGAGCGACTGCGTGAGGTCGGCGTGGACGAAGTGCACACCGGCATCGCGCAAACCGGGATCGTCGCGATCATCAACGGCTCTGCCGCAGGCCCCACCATCGGCTTGCGCGCCGATATGGACGCGCTGCCGATTGTGGAGATCACGGGGGCCGACTATGCCTCGACCATCGCGGGCAAGATGCATGCCTGCGGGCATGATGGCCATGTTACAATGCTGCTTGGGGCGGCAAAATATCTGGCCGAAACCCGCCGCTTTGCGGGTCGCGTGGCGCTGATATTCCAGCCGGCCGAAGAAGACGGGGCAGGGGGGCAAGTGATGGTGCAAGAGGGCATCATGGACCGCTTCCAGATCGCCCAAGTCTACGGCATCCACAACGCCCCCAACCTGCCCTTTGGCGAGTTTTTCACCACACCGGGGGCCTTGATGGCCTCGGTTGACACGGCTTTTGTCTATATCACCGGCAAGGGCGGCCACGGGGCCAATCCGCATGAATGTGTCGATCCGGTCGTGGCGGTTGTGGGTATGGTGGGGGCCATTCAAACCATCATCCCGCGCAACGTCTACGCGCTGGACGAGGCGGTGATTTCTGTGACGCAAATTCACACCGGAACCGCGTCCAACATCATCCCCGAAGAGGCGATGTTCTGCGCCACGATCCGCAGTTTCAAACCCGATGTGCGTGCTTTGCTGAAAAAGCGGTTCCATGAAATCGTCGAGGGTCATGCCGCCGCCTATAACGTCACCGCCCGCATCGACTATGACTGGGGCTATCCGGCCACAATCAACACCCCCGAAAACGCCGCCTTTGCCACCGAAGTTGCCGCCGAGATTTCAGGCCCCGACGGCGCCCATGGAAATTCCAACCGTGAGATGGGGTCCGAGGATTTTTCCTATATGCTGGAAAAACGCCCCGGCGCTTATCTGTTCTTGGGCACTGGCCCGGGGGCTGGCCTGCACCACCCCGCCTATGATTTCAACGACGAGGCCGCCCCGATTGGCGCATCGTTCTTTGCAAGGCTGGTGGAACGCGCGCAGCCCTTGGGGTGAGATGACCGCGCAGCATTCTACCATTAAAGGATAAAGTCAGCCGATGTCAGGGCGATTGTCCCGCTGAGCAAAATGATGGCATCGGCCACACCATCGCCGTCCACATCCAGTTCAAGCTGGGTTTGGCCTGCTGCGGTGGTGGTGCGGGCCTCTGCCGCATGAAAGGTGAACGCGCTGGTGCCCAAGAAGGTAAAGGCATCTGACGCTGTTGAATTGGTGCTGTTGGCATCCATCGCCGACAGGTCGATCTGATCCACCCCTTTGGTGAAATCGGCGATCGTGTCCGTGCTTGTGGCAAAGGTGTCAAGGTCAGACAGGTCTGCAAAGACAAACAGGTCACGCCCTGCGCCCCCCGTCAAATGGTCTGCCCCTTCACCGCCGGTCAGCACATCATTGCCCAGCCCCCCCCGCAAGATATCGTCGCCGTCCCCGCCGTTCAACGTATCGGCCCCACCGCCGCCCAGTAGCCGATTATCGCCGGCGTTGCCCGTCAAGATATTGGCCTGCGCTGTGCCAGAGCCGTTCAGATCGTTCGATCCGCGCAACGTCAGCACCTCAAGCCCGTCGCTCAGCGCATAGCTGCACCATGCAAAGACCGTATCGGTCCCCGTGCCTGTGTCGCTGATGCGGGTGCGGGCGCTGTCGACCAGATAGGTGTCGGCCCCGTTCGTGTCTGTAATCTCGCCCGACACGGCAAAACCGCGCGCGTCCACGCGGTCATTGCCCGCCCCCATCTCCAGATCGCCTTGCAAACGCCCGCCGCCGTAGCTGTCATTGCCCGCACCAAGGCTGACATCGCCCGCAATCGTGCCGCTGTTGCGCAACACGTCGCGGCTGTCGCCGGTCGAGATGATATCCCCCTGTATCAGCCCCGCGTTCATCAAGGCAAAACTTGCCGCAGCCGTGATCTTCACCGCCGCCACATCGCCCGAGATCGTGCCCGAGTTGCGCACCTGACAGGCATCGCCCGTGACCGAAATTCCCGTCGTCGTGCCATCGACCAGCCCGGTGTTCATCACACGCGCGCCCGATCCCCCCAAACCGATCCCCGTCAGCCCCGCGATACGCCCCGCATTGCTCAGCCCCGCGCCGCTGCCCAGCGTGGCCACCGCCGTGCCATTTACCGCCGAAATCTGCCCCGCGCTCTCCAGATGCGCCCCTTGCAGCGAAATGGCCACCCCGGCAAAGGACGACACAAACTGCCCTGTCGCTGTGATGCCAAAGGCCACTTTCTGGTCGACCGCCAAGCTTTGCATGGCCACGTAACCGCCAAAGCTGATCGTCGTACCCCCCGCCACGCCCAGATCTGACAGGGCGGTTGCGGGCAAAACCAAGGCCGCCCCGGGGGTCACGATCAAGGCATCGCCGCTTTGAAATTGCGTCAAGCCGATCCAAGTTACGGCGTTGGAGATCAAATACGTCGTCATAAAAGCCCTCAATTCGCGTGATGAAATTAAGGCCTTCTTAACCCACTTTGCGCAGCGTTCAACAAAATCCTCAACACATGCTTAACGCGCCCGCTAAAGCGTGGTGCGCACCTGCCAAAGCTCTGGGAACAATTCCACCTCAAGCATCCGCTTCAGATAACTCCCCCCCGAGGTGCCGCCCGTGCCGCGCTTCATGCCGATCACCCGTGTCACGGTCGTCAGGTGGTTAAAGCGCCAGCGGCGAAAGAAATCTTCGAAATCCACCAGCTTTTCGGCCAGCTCATAAGCCTCCCAATGCTGGGCGGGGTCGCGGTAGACCTGTTGCCACACCGCCAGAACGCCCGCATCAAAGGCCCAAGGTTGGCGCAAATCGCGCGTCAGCACGGCGCCCGGCACGGGCAGGCCCGTGCGGGCGACATGGCGCAGGGCTTCGTCATACAGCGTGGGGCGGGCCAGTTCGGCTTCCAGCTTGGCCAAGATGTCGGGCCGGTGCGCGTGCGGGCGCAGCATGGCCAGATTGCGGTTGCCGACCGCGTATTCGATCAGCCGATATTGCCACGATTGAAAGCCCGACGACTGGCCCAGATCATCGCGAAAGGTCGAATAATCGGACGGAGTCATCGTGCGCAGCACATCCCACGCGTTGTTCAACTGCTCGAATATCCGCGCGATGCGGGCGAGGATCTTGAACGCCTCGCGCGCGCGGGATGCGGCGATCATCTGGCGGGCGGCGTCTAACTCGTGCAGGGCCAGTTTCATCCACAGTTCGGATGTTTGGTGTTGGATGATGAACAACAGCTCGTCATGGGCAGAGCTAAGCGGGCTTTGCGCGCCCAAGATCGTATCAATGCGCAGATAGTCGCCGTAAGACATGCGCCCGTCAAAAGACATCTGCGCGCCGTCGGCTGCGGGATCATAGGTCATGGTCGTCTCCGGTATTAGGAAAAGGGGGGCGGATCAGGCCGCGCTTCCCTTATCCAACACCGAAAACGCACCGATACGCCGCCATGCGGCTACCCAGCCTGCGGGGCGGCACAGCGGAGATGCGGGTGTGGTCATGTCACCTTGGCCCGCGCTTTGAATTCGGGCCTGTCCCATGATCCGCTGGTCATGATCTGCGACAGGGCCGCGACCGCGCCATCAATTTCCACCGCGCCGATGAACAAAGGCGTGATGCCAAAGCGCAAAATGTCGGGCGCGCGGAAGTCGCCGATCACCCCTTGGGCGATCAGGGCCTGCATGATGGCGTAGCCCTCGGGATGGGCAAAGCTGATCTGCGAGCCGCGCTGGTCATGGGCGCGCGGTGTGACAAGGCGCAGGGTGGGGCAGGTGGCTTCGACGCCGGCAATAAAGCGGTCACCCAGCGACAGGCAGGCCGCGCGCAGATCGTGCAGATCGACACTGTCCCAGATATCCAACGCCGCTTCTAACGCGGCCAATTGCAAAACCGGAGGCGTGCCCACGCGCATCCGCTCCACCCCCGGTGCGGGGCGGTAATCGGGGTCAAAGGCAAAGGGCGCATCATGCCCCAGCCAGCCCGACAGCGCGGGTTGTACAAGGTTGGCATGGCGCGGGGCCACATAGATAAACGCCGGACCCCCGGGGCCAGAGTTAAGGTACTTGTAGCTGCACCCCACCGCGAAATCTGCGCCGTCTTTGGCGACCTGCAGCGGAAAGGCCCCCGCCGAATGGGCCAGATCCCAGATGATCAACGCCCCCACCTCATGCGCACGCGCCGACAGGGCCGCCATGTCATGCCGTCGCCCGCTGCGGTAATCAACCTCGGTGATCATCACCACAGCGACGGTGTCATCAATCGCCCCCAGCACCTCTTCGGGGGCTACAGTTTTCAGGCGGTAGTCTGCGCCCAAGGTTTGGGCCAAGCCTTGCGCCATATACAGATCAGACGGAAAATTGCCGGTGTCCGACAAGATCACCCGCCGCTTGGGCGCAAGCTGCAGGGCCGAGGCCAGTGCCTGATAGACCTTGATCGACAAGGTGTCGCCCATCACCACATGCCCCGCCTCTGCCCCGATCAAACGGGCCACACGATCGCCGACCTTAGAGGGCTGGTCCATCCAGCCCGCCTTGTTCCACCCACGGATCAGCAATTCGCCCCATTCGCCGGTAATCGCCTGCGCCACACGGGCGGCAGCCGTCTTGGGCAAGGGGCCTAGCGAGTTGCCATCCAGATAGATCAGCCCCTCGGGCAAGTGAAACTGGCGTTTGGTGGCGGTGAAATCGGTTGTCATCGGCATCTCCCTTTGGGGCAGAGTAGCGCAGATTGCAGCGGGGCGGAACAGGTGGTTGCTTTAAGTTTAAAATTTCCAAAACCCCGAAATTTCGTGGTATACCAAGGTATTCTGCGCTAAAATCCGACGTTTTGGCCCTAAAATGCGAAATTTGCGCTGGTATGTCGGACCAGATTGCAGCACCTTCCGCCGGTATTGCCGCAGTGCGGCAGCAGCCCCTTGGTCCGGGCTGACGAGAAAGGGAGAGTGCGCGTGAAGATAGGGGCATTGGCAGAGGTTTTTCCGGGCGAGAATCGCGTTGCGATGACGCCGGAGTCGGCTTTGCAATTGGTGAAATTGGGGCACAGGTGTGTGGTGCAATCGGGGGCAGGGGTGAAAGCCGGCTTTTCGGATGCGCTTTACGCCCAAGCCGGTGTGCAAGTGCTGCCCGATGCGGCGGCGGTTGTGGCTGAGGCGGATGTGCTTGTCAAAGTGCGCGGCCCCGAAATGGCCGAGGCGCAGGCCCTGCGTGCCGGTCAAACCCTGATCAGCTTTTTCTGGCCCGCCCAGAACCCCGAATTGTTGGAAGCCGTCAAAGCGCGCGGTGCAACCGCCGTGGCGATGGACATGGTGCCGCGCATCTCGCGCGCGCAGAAGATGGACGCGCTGTCTTCGATGGCCAATATCGCAGGCTACCGCGCCGTGATTGAAGCGGGGTCGAACTTTGGCCGCTTTTTCACTGGTCAGGTGACAGCGGCAGGCAAGGTGCCGCCCGCCAAGGTGCTGATCGTGGGCGCAGGGGTGGCAGGCTTGGCCGCCACGGGCACATCGGTGTCTTTGGGGGCCATTGTGCATGCCTTTGACGTGCGCCCCGAAGTGGCCGAACAGATCGAATCGATGGGGGCGAATTTTGTCTTCCTCGACTTTGCCGAAAGCCAGACAGACGGGGCTGCAACCGGGGGCTATGCCGCCCCCTCGTCGCCTGAATTCCGCGACGCGCAGCTGAAGAAATTCCGCGAGCTTGCGCCCGAGATGGATATCGTCATCACCACCGCCCTGATCCCCGGCCGCCCCGCACCCAAGCTGTGGACGGCCGATATGGTGGCGATGATGAAACCCGGATCGGTCATTGTCGACCTTGCCGCCGAGCGTGGCGGCAACTGCGATCTGACGGTGATGGATGAAAAAATCGTCAGCCCCAACGGCGTGACCGTGGTGGGCTATACCGATTTTCCCAGCCGGATGGCAGCGCAAGCCTCGACCCTGTACTCCACCAATATCCGCCATATGCTGACCGACCTTACGCCCAAAAAAGACGGCGTGATCGTGCACAATATGGACGACGACGTGATCCGCGGGGCCACTGTGGCCAAGGATGGGGCGATCACATGGCCACCGCCACCGCCGAAAATCGCAGCGATTGCGGCGCAAAAGCCCAAGGAAAAAGCCAAGGACCTGACGCCGGAAGAAAAGCGCGCCGCTGAAACGGCAGCGTTCAAGGCGCAAAGCCGCAGCCAAGTGACCTTGCTGATCGTCGGCGGTATCTTGATGGCGCTGATCGGGGCCTATGCCCCTGCGGCGTTTATGGGCCACTTTATCGTCTTTGTGCTGGCGGTGTTCATCGGCTTTCAGGTCATCTGGGGCGTCAGCCACAGCCTGCACACGCCCTTGATGGCCATCACCAATGCGGTGTCGGGCATCATCGTTCTGGGGGCTTTGTTGCAGATTGGCGAAGGGTCCATGCTGATCCAGACCCTGTCGGCCATTGCGATCTTGATTGCCACGATCAACATCGTGGGGGGCTTTATGGTCACCCGCCGCATGTTGCAAATGTTCCAAAAGTCGTAAGGGGGCGGGTCGATGTCATTTGGTATTCAAACGGCGGCTTACATCGCCTCTTCGGTTTTGTTCATTCTGGCGCTTGGGGGCCTGTCGGGGCAGGAAAGTGCCAAACGCGCGGTCTGGTACGGCATTGTCGGCATGGCCGTCGCTGTCTTTGCCACGATCACGGGGCCGGAGGTGCCGGTCTCGGCGCTGTTGATCGGGGCTTTGGTTGTGGGGGCTGGCATCGGGCTGGTTCTGGCGCAGCGGGTTGAGATGACGGGCATGCCCGAACTTGTGGCGGCCTTGCATTCCTTCGTCGGCATGGCGGCGGTGCTGATCGGGTTGAACTCTGACCTTGGGCCGCACCCGTTGGAAGGGGCCGAGCAGATCATCCATCAGGCCGAGATTTTCCTCGGCGTGTTCATCGGCGCTGTGACGTTCACAGGATCGGTTATCGCTTACGCCAAGCTCGCCGGGCGGATCAGCGGCAAGGCCCTGATCTTACCGGGTCGCCATGTGTTTAACGCGGTCATGGCGCTGGCCTGTCTGGTGCTGATGGCGCTGTATATGAACCATGCCGGCGCATGGACGCTGTATGCCATGCTGATCATCGCTTTTGTGATCGGCGCGCATTTGGTCATGGCGATCGGCGGGGCGGATATGCCTGTGGTGGTGTCGATGCTCAACAGCTATTCCGGCTGGGCGGCGGCGGCGACGGGCTTTTTGCTGGGCAACGACTTGCTGATCGTGACGGGGGCCTTGGTGGGCTCTTCGGGGGCGATCTTGTCGTATATCATGTGCAAGGCGATGAACCGCCAGTTCCTCAGCGTGATCTTGGGCGGCTTTGGTGGCGCCTCTGGCCCCGCGATGGAGATCACGGGCGAGCAGGTGGCGATTGATACCGACGGGGTGGCGGCCGCTTTGAACGATGCCGATTCGGTCATCATCATTCCGGGCTACGGCATGGCCGTGGCCCAAGCCCAACAAGCCGTGTCAGAACTGACCCGCAAGCTGCGCGCGCGCGGCAAAACCGTGCGCTTTGCCATTCACCCCGTGGCAGGCCGTCTGCCCGGTCACATGAACGTGCTTTTGGCCGAAGCCAAAGTGCCCTACGACATCGTGCTAGAGATGGACGAGATCAACGATGACTTCCCCTCCACCGATGTTGCCATCGTGATCGGCTCGAATGACATCGTGAACCCTGCGGCGCAAGACGACCCCAACTCTCCCATCGCGGGCATGCCTGTGCTGGAATGCTGGAAAGCCAAGATGGTGATCGTGTCCAAGCGCGGGCAGGGTACGGGCTATTCCGGCATCGAGAACCCGTTGTTCTTTAAAGAAAACACGCGGATGTTCTACGGGGATGCCAAGAAAAGCTTGGATGCCTTGTTGCCCTTGATCGCCTAAGGTCTGCGGGCCTTTATCTGCCAAGTTCAGCGCCCCGCAGCCTGCCTGCGGGGCGTTTGGCTTCAAAGCACTGTGTCCGCTGACCAAACTATACCGCAGCGCGGTGCATTTGCAGCCTTTACCAAGTGCCAAGGCCGTCTAAGTATAGACTGTCAAACCAGAAGGCCGCCCCCCGTGACCGATCATCCGCTGCGCTACACGCTTGTCAACGAATTGCACGCACGGCCCTTTCCCGTGCTCAGCGTGCCCTCGACCGCCGCTTTTATCGCCCTGATGGAAGAAGACGGTGCCGCCCGCGACAAGGCGCGCGACCGCGCACATCTGTTGGCGCTGCTAGATCGGCACGGCTCGTCCCATCCCCAACCCGATGCCACGCATTTTTCCGGCCCCAGTGGCCGGTCAGAGCTGAAATGGGAAAGCCATACCGAATTTGTGACCTATACGGCCTTTACCCCCGGCCTGTCGGCGCGCCCGTTTGATCCCACCGATTCGTCAAGCTTTTCGCCAGAGTGGCGCGATAAGGCGGCGGGGCGGGTGGCGGCCTCGGTCCTGATCCGGATCGAAGAGCATCCCGGCTCGGATGAGGCGATGATGACCAAGCTGGAATCGTGGTTTGTCGCCGAAAGTCTGGCGGTGGCGCGGGTGGTCGATGGTGCAGCCGTGGTGGCGGGGGATTTTCGGATTGATCCCGATGGCAACATGCGCTTTGCGGTCTTTGTGCGCCCCGATACCGGTGCGCGCCGTGTGGGCCGGATCGTCCAGCGCCTGTGCGAGATTGAAACCTACCGCGCCATGTCGATGCTGGGCCTGATCAAAGCGCGCGAAGTCACGTCGATTCTGAACGCGCTTGATCCGCGCCTGTCCGCGCTTGTGACGGGCCTTGACGGCCAAAACCGCCCCGCCG
>CANFSY010000037.1 GCA_947449875.1 Paracoccaceae bacterium | reverse complement strand
TCGGCGAGCAGGCCGTTTTGTGCGGTGGCTTGGTGGAACTGATCCGCATGGGCTTTGAAACGCTGGTCGAAGCCGGCTACGAGCCGGAAATGGCCTATTTCGAATGCCTGCACGAAGTGAAGCTGATCGTCGACCTGATCTACGAAGGCGGCATTGCCAACATGAACTATTCGATCAGCAACACCGCTGAATACGGCGAATATGTCTCGGGTCCGCGCATTCTGCCCTATGCCGAAACCAAAGCCCGCATGAAAGCCGTTCTGGAAGACATCCAGTCGGGCAAGTTCGTGTCTGATTTCATGCAGGAAAACTCGGTCGGCCAGCCCTTCTTCAAGGCCACCCGTCGTCGCAACGACGAGCACCAGATCGAAAAGGTCGGCGAAAAGCTGCGCGCCATGATGCCGTGGATCTCCAAAGGCAAAATGGTCGACCGCGCCCGCAACTAATCGGTAGGGTGGGGGAACCCCACCCATCCTCAACCACAAAGGCCGAAGCGCAAGCTTCGGCCTTTTCTACTTTCACCCCGTAGGGTGGGCGCAGCCCACCGCCCTCACTCCCAGCACGACACCAACACCGTCATATCCCGCACCGCAGCGTTCAGCGCATCCGCCGTCGGGGCCTCGCCCCCGGTCGCCGCCGACACCGTCAGCGCAGGGCCCTGCGGATTGGTCAAAACCCCCGTCAGTGCCGGCGCAGAGGCCGCAAAGGCCACCCCCGGCGGCAATTGTTTGCCCCCAACGGCGTCCGCCGGCAGCAGCATACCCACCACCACACCGGCCCCATCAATCACTGGCCCACCGACGTCGCCGGGCAGGGCCTTTAAGGTCAAGCGCGACAGGCCCTGCTCGCCATTCAGGCCCTGCGTCTCGTCCAATGTGCCTTGGGTCAAAACCGGCACGGGCAGGCGCGCCCCGTAACTAAAGCCCGCGACGGCCACTGTCGAGCCGACCTGTGGCGAGGTTGTCGCGAAAGCTGCCACACTGCGCGGCGACAGCGGGGTATCTGGCGTCAGAACAGCCAAGCCGCTGGTCTTGTCGACAAAGGTCACCTTGGCCCCGTGGCTTTCGTCGAGCGTCACTGTTCCGCACCCCTCCACGCTTGCAAGCGCTGTCAAGACCGACCCCGCCTGATCAATGAAAAAGCCCGATGCTGTTCGTATCGGCTGCTTGACACTCAACCCCGCCAAAAGCCCGCGCTTTGCGGCCTCATCCAAGGGCACCCGCCCTGGGGCCAAGGCCACATCGCCTGTCGACCGGAACGAGGCGTGCATAATGTCCAAGACGCGCGGCATCTGATCAGATTTGTGGCGCGGCCAAGAGACAACATAACCCTTCACCGAACCGCCCACGATCTGGGCATAGGCCACCGTCTCGATCTGGTCATTGCGGCCCTGCAGGGTGAAAGAGCTGTCCTCCAACGCGCGGTCGCCCACTGCGGGCATGATGTCCAGCGTTTGCAGCACGTCATAAAGGGTCGACAGACTGGCCCTGCTGCCCTCAGGTTGCGAGATCAGCAAGACCGTGACCCCTGACCCGTCCTTGGGCCCATATCGCACAAAGGGCGGGGCGGTGTCTTCAAAGCTGACCATGGCCAAAGGCAGGCTGATTTCGATCCCCGACGCCACATCGTCAACCGTTTCAAAACCAAAGCCGGTTTGCTCGGCGCGGAAGGTGTCGATCAAAATGCCGCGCTGTCCGGTGGTCAAAACCCCTGTAGGATCAAAGCCTTGCGCGGTTTGCCAATTGGCCATGGCAGCGCGGCTGCCTGACCCGATCGCGCCATCGACCAGCCCTTGATAAAAGCCGAACCATTTCAGCGCCGTTTGCACCTCGCGCCGGTCGTTTTCATCCAAACCAAGTTCCGAGGCTTTCGCATCGCCCAGACTTTGAAGGGCGGGCATTTCGATGATCGCCGGTTGCTCCACCACAGGCTGTTCGACCACAGGCTGTTCGACCACAGGCTGATCGGCGGGGATTTGATCTGCAAGCGGTTGTTCGCTCGCGCCCTCTGCCGGCGTGGTCGCTTGGGCGCCGACGGGCCAGAACTGAGCGCCAAAATCTGCGCCTTCGGACAATACGCTGTCAGCGGCGATCATATTTTGCGCCAAAAGACTGTGCAGCGTGGCCACGGCTGCGTCCGGCTGCATCGGCCCCAGCACTATGGCATAGCCGCCCGTGGGCAGGCGATACCCCTGCACCTGATCCAACAATGCCCCGTAAGCCCGCGCCCGATCCATCGCGGCGGTCAGGGTGGGCTGCGCATCAATCTGCACCCAAACCATTTGCTGCTGCGCTTGCGCCATGCTGCCAAGAACGCCCAGCACCAGTCCCAGAATGATCCCGAAAACCCGCATCGACCCTGCACCTTTGTCCTGCCAAAATTCAGGGTCCGGCCATGCGGCCTCTTCCCTTTGTCACATGGCTTACCACTACCATGACACGGCGGCGTTGCATCCCCCAAATTGCGCGCAAACCCCGAGCCTAAGCCCATCGCTTCCATTGACCCTAAGCCCCGCCTTGCCTATGGAGTGCGAACACCTTCAAAAGGCCCGAGATGACCCTGACAGCCCTCCCCCCGCCCCGCAGTTTCCAAGAGATCCTCTTGCGTTTGCAAAGCTATTGGGCCGCCCAAGGCTGTGCTGTCTTGCAACCCTACGATATGGAGGTGGGGGCAGGCACCTTTCACCCCGCGACCACGCTGCGCTCTTTGGGCACCAAGCCTTGGGCGGCTGCTTATGTGCAACCCTCGCGCCGCCCGACCGATGGGCGCTACGGCGAAAACCCCAACCGGTTGCAGCATTACTATCAGTACCAAGTCATCATCAAACCCTCGCCGCCTGATCTGCAAGAGCTCTACCTTGGCTCGCTGCGCGCGATTGGCCTTGACCCGGCCTTGCACGACATCCGCTTTGTCGAGGATGACTGGGAAAGCCCGACCCTAGGCGCTTGGGGTCTGGGATGGGAGATTTGGTGCGACGGGATGGAAGTGTCGCAGTTCACCTATTTCCAACAAGTCGGCGGCCATGATTGCCGCCCCGTTTCGGGCGAGTTGACCTATGGGCTGGAACGTCTGGCCATGTATGTGCTGGGCATCGACCACGTCATGACCATGCCCTTCAATGACCCGCAATCGCCCATTGCGCTGACCTACGGCGATATCTTCCGCCAGACCGAAGAAGAATATTCCCGCCACAACTTTGACGGGGCCGACACCGCCCAACTGCTGCGCCATTTCGAAGATGCCGAAGCCGAATGCCAGCGCCTGCTGGATTTTGCCCCCGAAGACCCCAAATCCGGCAAACGCATCATCATGGCCCATCCGGCCTATGACCAAACCATCAAGGCCAGCCACCTGTTCAACCTGCTTGACGCGCGCGGGGTCATCTCTGTCACCGAACGCCAAGCCTATATCGGCCGTGTGCGCGCCTTGGCCAAGAAATGCGCCGATGCGTTTCGCTTAACCGAAGCAGGCAAAGACGCATGATCGATCCGCTCCCTCTGCCCCTGCCCATCAAAGCGACAGCCTTGCTGGCCTATCTTGCCAGCGGTGTTGGCAATGTACTGCAAGCGATTCTGCGGCGCTACTTCAAAAAGCGCAGCGTGCAGGATTTTGATCAACGCGTGGCAGCGTTAGGGCCGGGCGATGTTTGCATTGATTTTGGCGCGAACATGGGCGTCATCACCCAAAAGCTTGCGGCAACGGGTGCCCAAGTGCACGCCTACGAACCCGATCCCTACTGTTTTGCAGCGCTTCAAACGCGGTTTGCGGGCAAAAGCAACGTGCACTTGCACAATCAGGCGGTATCAAGAACCGCAGGCAACTTCTTGCTCAGAAGAACGAAAGATTTTGAAAAAGATCCCGCTTTCCAAAGTCAGTCGTCCTCTATCATCCGCTCTGACGCCGCCACCTATGATCTATCCAATGCAATCATGGTCGAGGTCGTCGCGTTCAATGATGTGGTAAAGAATTTGGGCCAACCCGTGGCCTTGATCAAGATGGACATTGAAGGCTCAGAATTCGACATTCTGGATGGAATTGTTGCAGACTATGCCAATCGGCAATCGCTGCCGATTGGGGTCCTGTTCATCGAAACCCATGAACGGCACCTGCCCCATAGGACCGCCTTGGTGAAATACTTCAGAAAAGCCAATTTGCGGGGGCACCTACCCTTCCGCATCGACACCTATTGGCCGTGAGGAGATGATTGTGAACGGCAAACTCGTGGCAAGTGCCATCGTGCTGACCGCGCTTGTTGCAGGCATTGGCGGCTATTGGCTGCAAGAATATGCGTTTTACGCCCCCGTGGCCTTTCAACCGGGCGCCGAAATCGTGCTGACCCCGCTTGCCTCGCCCACACCCGTGGCAATTGCGGTCAGCGATGTGCAAGGCATCGACGCCACATCGTCGCCCTTGCGCTTTCGCGCTTGTTTCACCTCGGAAATCAGCCTTGCGACCCTGACCGAAGGCTACATCGTCTACGACAAGCCCACGCCCCTGAACGCGCCGTCGTGGTTCACCTGCTTTGACGCCGGAAAGATCACCCAAGCGCTGGACAGCGGCGAGGCTGTGGCCTTTCTGGGCCAAGCCAATGTCGTTCCCAACACATCCGACGCGCAAGTTGACCGCGTCATTGCCGTTTTCCCCGATGGCCGGGCCTTTGCCTGGAACCAACTCGCCCCCGGAGTGGCGCCATAGATGCCTGACCTTCTGATCGAACTCTTCTCCGAGGAAATCCCCGCCCGTATGCAGGCCAAAGCGCGCGAGGACCTGCGCAAGCTGGTGACCGACGGCTTGGTCGAGGCGGGGTTGACCTATGCTTCCGCTGGTGCCTTTTCCACCCCGCGCCGCTTGACGCTAAGCCTTGATGGGTTGACAGGCGAAAGCCGCCCCGTGCGCGAAGAGCGTAAAGGCCCCCGCGCCGATGCGCCTGCTGCCGCCATTGACGGCTTCTTACGCTCGACCGGCTTAAGCCTTGATCAACTGGAACGGCGCGAAGACAAAAAGGGCGGTGTCACCCTGTTTGCTGTGCTTCAAAAACCCGGCCGCCCCGCCGCCGCGATCGTGGCCGAGGTCTTGGAAACCACCATCCGCAATTTCCCTTGGCCCAAATCCATGCGCTGGGGCAGCGGGTCTTTGCGCTGGGTGCGCCCCTTGCATTCCATCTTGTGCCTGCTGGTGGACGAGGCTGGGGCCAGTGTGGTTCCCCTCACCATTGACGGCATCACCGCTGGCAACACCACGGCGGGCCACCGCTTTTTGTCGCCCGCCCGCTTCCCCGTCACCTCGTTTGACGACTACGCCGTCAAGCTGAAGCGCGCCCATGTCGTGCTGGACAGCGCCGAGCGCGAGGCTGCCATTTGGCAAGGCGCCACCAATCTGGCCTTTGCCGCAGGGCTGGAACTGGTCCCCGACGCAGCCCTGCTGGCCGAGGTCGCAGGCCTTGTCGAATGGCCGGTTCCCCTGATGGGCCGCATCGGCGCAGACTTCTTGCACCTGCCACCCGAGGTGCTGCAAACCTCGATGCGCGAACATCAAAAGTTCTTCTCGGTGCGCAACCCCCGCACGGGCCGGATCGAAGGCTTTGTCACCGTGGCCAACACCGAAACCGCCGACCACGGGGCGACGATCCTGAAAGGCAACCAAAAGGTCCTTTCCGCCCGCCTGTCAGACGCCCGCTTCTTTTGGGAGAACGACCTGCGCGTGGCCAAAGCCGGCATGGGCGACTGGCTTGACGGGTTGCAATCGGTCACCTTCCACAACAAACTCGGCTCGCAAGCCGACCGCATCGCCCGCATCGCGGCCCTTGCCCGCCATATCGCGCCCTTGGTCGGTGCCGATGCCGATGTGGCGCACAAAGCCGCCACCATCGCCAAGGCTGATTTGCGCAGCGCCATGGTTGGCGAATTCCCCGAACTGCAAGGGCTGATGGGCATGTACTACGCCCGCGAGGCTGGCTTGCCCGAGGCAGTCGCCAAAGCCGCGCGCGACCATTACTCCCCCCTCGGCCCCACCGACACCGTCCCCGCCGATCCGGTCTCGGTCGCCGTGGCGCTGGCGGATAAGATCGACACGCTGACAGGCTTCTGGGCGATTGACGAAAAACCCACGGGGTCGAAAGACCCCTTCGCGCTGCGCAGGGCAGCTTTGGGGGTGATACGTCTCATCCTCTCGAACGCCTTGCGCCTTGACCTGCGGGCACTGCGCCAAGTGGCTGACAACGCCTTCGCCACCAGTGTCAAATCCGCCGATACGAACGACGAAAGCCTCCTCTCCTTCTTCCACGACCGCCTCAAAGTCTTCCTCAAAGACCAAGGCCTGCGGCACGATCTGATCGACGCCTGCCTTGCCATGCCCGGCAATGACGACCTGACCCTGCTCGTCAAGCGCGCCCAAGCCCTCGCCGCCTTCCTGAAAACCGAAGACGGGCCGAACCTTTTGGCAGGCTTCAAACGCGCCAACGCGATTCTCACCCAAGCCGAGGCGAAAGACGGCGTGGAATATTCCTACGGGGCTGATATCAAATTCGCCGAAACCGCCCAAGAGCGCGACCTTTTCGCCAAGCTTGACATGGCCGAAGCGACCATCGCCCCCGCCGTCTCGCGCGAAGACTTTAACGAGGCGATGTGGGCCATGTCCGCCCTGCGCGCGCCGATCGACGCTTACCTTGATGCCACGCAAATCAACTCTGACAACCCGATCCTGCGCCGCAACCGGCTGAACCTGCTTCACCGCATCCGCGCCATCTGCTCGGGCGTGGCCGATCTGACCAAAGTCGAAGGCTAACCCCCCGCACCCCCCTTTTCATACTTGCCCAAATATCCCACGGGGGTGCGGGGGTGTGAAACCCCCGCTTTGACAGCAGGGGTTTTTAGCTTTCCGCCAAGCCCTTAGCCTCAGCCCTTGCACCAAAGCGCACAAGGTATATCCTGCACGCGCAAACGAAAGGCGCTGCAGTGCAGAACTTCCCCGACTACGCAGAAATTACCCCCACCGCCCAGATGAAGGCTGACGCCTACGGCTGGCGTGCCAAATGTTTGCAACGCTTGATCCGGCTTGACCTGCCGGTGCCCAAAACCGTGGCCCTGCCCGCCGCCACCGTGCGCGCCATAGCGCAAGGCACGGTTGTTGATACCGGCGCCATTCTGGCGCATTTCGGCCCCATGCCGCTGGTGTCGGTGCGCCCCTCGCCTGCCAATCCCAATTGGGGCGGACCGGGCACGCTGCTCAACGTGGGCATGAACACCGACCGCCACCGTGCGTTAAGCGACACCCACGGCCAACCCGCCGCCGATGCCCTGTATCTGCGCTTTGTGCAAGCCTATGCCACCCACGTTGCCCGCCTTGACCCCGACCTGTTCGCCCCCACCCTGACCACGGCCGAGGCCTTGCGCGAAGCCCTGCGCACCTACGAGCGCGAGATGGACGAACCCTTCCCGCAAGACCCCGCCCGCCAACTCACCGAGGTCCTGCGCTCGATGGCCCGCGCGTGGGAGGGCACATCCGCCCGCCTTTTGCGCCAAGCCAAAGGCGCACCCGAAGCGGCGGCTTTGGGGCTGGTGGTGCAAACCATGGCCCAAGGCATCGGCCAAGGCCTGTCGGGCGCGGGGGTGATCCAGTTTGTCGACCCCGTCACAGGCCAGCCCCAGATCACGGGGCGGTATCTGGGCCAAGCCCAAGGCCGCGCCGCGCTGAAAGAAACCGATGCGCTGTATTTAACGCGCGACAAGCGCGGTCCGTCGCTGGAAGACCTGTCGCCCAAGCTTTTTGCCGATCTGACCGCCTACGGGTCAGCCTGCCGCGCCAAGCTGCGCGAAGAGATGCAGATCGAATTCACCATCGAAGACGGCAAACTGTCGGTGATTGACGCAGTCAAAGTGCCCCGCTCTGCCCGCGCGGGCCTGCGCATCGCGGTGGCCTTGGCCGATGACGGCATCATCACCCAAAACGACGCCATCTTGCGCGTCGAACCGCGCAGCCTGACCGAACTTTTGCACCCCCAAGTTGACCCGCGCGCGCCGCGCGAAGTGCTGGCCAAGGGAATCGCGGCCTCTCCCGGGGCGGCCACGGGGCGGATCGTGTTTTCTTCGGCCGCAGCCCAAGCCCATGCTGCACGCGGCGAGGCGTGCATTTTGTGCCGCCGCGAGACGGAGCCGGAAGATATCCGCGGCATGAACTCTGCCGCTGGTGTGCTGACCGAACGCGGCGGCATGACCAGCCACGCCGCAGTGATCGCGCGCGGGTTGGGGGTGCCCTGTGTGGTGGGGGCATCGGGCCTGCGGCTGGATGCGAAAGAGAAAAAGATCACCGTGGCCGATGGCCGCGTGCTGCTGGAAGGCGACCAGATCACGATCGACGGTACCACGGGCGAGGTTCTGGCGGGCAGCGCCGTTCTTCTGGCCGCAGCCCTAGACGATGCCTTTCGCAAGCTTTTGTCTTGGGCCGACGCGGTGCGCGACATCGGTGTGCGCGCCAATGCCGACACCCCCGCCGATGCCTTGACCGCGCGGCGCTTTGAAGCGCAAGGCATTGGCCTGTGCCGCACCGAACATATGTTCTTTGACGCCGACCGCCTTGTCGTGATGCGCGAGATGATCTTTGCCGGCACCCCGCAAGACCGCGCTGCCGCCCTGTCGCGCCTGCTGCCGATGCAGCGCGCGGACTTTGTGCAATTGTTTTCGATCATGCAGGGCCTGCCGGTGTGTATCCGCCTGTTTGACCCGCCGCTGCACGAATTCTTGCCCCAAAGCCGCGAGGGCTTGCGCGAACTGGCCGAAGCCCTTGACCGCCCCCTGTCTGAAGTGATCCGCCGGGCCGAGGCTTTGTCGGAAGCCAACCCGATGCTGGGCATGCGCGGTGTACGCTTGGGCGTGGTTTTGCCAGAAATCTACGACATGCAGGCCCGCGCGATTTTTGAAGCTGTGGTCGAGATGGCCAAGCTTGGCTTTGGCGTGGTGCCGGAAATCATGATCCCGCTGGTGTCCGCCCGGCGCGAGGTGGAACTGGTCAAGACCAACATCGACGCCGTCGCCGCCGCCGTGCGGGTAAAATCGGGCACAAATTTCGACTACAAACTGGGGGTGATGGTCGAAACCCCCCGCGCCGCCCTGCGCGCGGGCGAGATCGCCCAGCACGCGGCGTTCTTGTCCTTCGGCACCAACGACCTGACGCAGATGACCTACGGTCTGTCGCGCGATGACGCGGGGCGCTTTATGTCTACCTATGTGCAACAGGGCGTTTTTCCCGAAGACCCGTTCTTATCGCTGGATATCGACGGGGTGGGCGAGCTGTTGCATATCGGCGCAGAACGGGGCCGACGCACGCGGGCGGACCTGACCCTGTCGATCTGCGGCGAGCATGGCGGCAACCCCGAATCTATCGATTTCTGCCGCAAAGCGGGATTCGATTACGTGTCATGCTCGCCCTATCGGGTGCCTTTGGCGCGATTGGCGGCAGCCCATCTGGCTTTGGCGGATTTGAACAAAAATCTAAAATAACACGCAATATCATTAACTTACTAATTTTTTCGATCTGGAAACAACAGATTTCCGGCGGATTTCCGCGCAAATTCGCGCAAAATCTGTGACAATTTTGCCGCGTGGGTGGACCCCTGCCGATTTCGTCTTTAGCCCGACCGCTCGCTGTTTGACCCCATGGCTTCGGGCGCAGGCAGCGGCTTTTGGAAACAACCGGGAACATAGACCAATGCGCTTGCCCCTTTGCCGGACCTTGGCCACCTTGGCCTTCAGTGTCCTTGCAGGTGCTGCCTTCGCCGATGTGATGGTCAGCCAATCCAACGCTCCGTCCCTTGCTATGGGGGCCGCGTTTGGCACTTTATTCGAGGCCGAGCATAGCGCGGTCAACGCTTTGCCACAGGCCGATCTGACGGCTTTGGCCAAGGGCGACCTGCTGGCCACGCCAGCCGCCCCCGCCGCCAACACAGCCTTGCCCTATACCCAAGAGTGGCTGGCTAACCTGCCCGCGCCCAAGGGCGATGCCCAGTGGGAGTGTTTGCGCAGCGCCTTGTACTTCGAAGCGCGCGGTGAAACCATTCAAGGGCAATTTGCCGTGGCCGAGGTGATCTTGAACCGCAAGGATGCCGCGGGCTTTCCCAAGACAGTCTGCGGTGTGGTGCATCAAGACGGTGAAGGCACCTGTGCCTTTTCGTTCATGTGCGATGGGCGTTCAGACACAATGCGCGACGCATCCGCCATTGACCAAGCGGGCCGGATTGCCCGTGTGATGCTAGACGGCGCGCCCCGCCCGTTGACAGCGGGTGCAACCTTTTTTCACGCCCAAGATGTCAATCCCAAGTGGCGGAACCTGTTGCAGACCGCAGCCATTGGCGGGCACGTGTTTTACCGCACCACGCTATAACGTCGCGCGCCTTGCACAGGCGGTCGGGTTCGGGCACATCAGGCATCGGGTCAGCCGCTAGTCTGGCCCTGTTCCAACGGGAGGGGCCGCGTGAGCTCTGATATCGTGACCTCTGACATCCGTCTGGCCTTTGCCCATCCAGAAGAGCGCAGCCTTGCCTCGGCCGGCGCTGACCCGCGCGACCGCATTTCTCTGCGCGATCACATGGTGGAAGTGGACATTGGTGCTTTTCAAAAAGAGCGCGGGCACACCCAGCGTATCTTGTTCAACATCGTGGTCGAGGTGCGCCCCGCGCCGCAACCGCTGAACGACGATGTGGACCGCATCCTGTCGTATGACCGCCTGACCGAAGCGATTGCGACCGAGCTGGCCGCCGAACGGCTAAACCTGCTGGAAACCTTGGCCGAGCGCGTGGCCGAACGCATTCTGGCCGAACCCCAATCCATGCGCGCCTTTGTGCGCATCGAAAAGCTGGACGTTGGCCCCTATAAGCTGGGGGTCGAGATTGTGCGCTCGCGCGCCGAGGCGGCGGTGAAAGTGGTGGGCCACGACGGGCTAGAGGCGGCGGTGCATCCGTTGGTGGTGTTCTTGGACAATGCCACACTGGCGGCCCCTGATCTGTCATACAAGCTGGACGCATGGGCCGCGACCGGCTTGCCCGTGATCTTGACCCTTGGCCTGCCCGACCTGCCCCGCCCGCAAACCGGCCACAAACCCACCCAACGCCGTGTCGATCTGTTGGCGATCGAGCAAAACGCTTGGGGCCTTGCCGCCCGCGATGCGCGCTGCGTTGTGATGCAAACCCGCACCGAGATTGACTGGGCCGTCAAGCGCGGCCAGATGATGGTCTGGGCCCCTTCCAAAATGGTGCTGGACGCAACCGATGGCCCGCAAGCCCGCGATGCAGTCGGTCTGGCGCTGTGGTTGGCCGAAACCATGGCCGCCGACCGCTTGATCGTTCACGGCCCTGTGACAGTGCCGGCAGGAAGCCGCGTGCGGGTGGAAAGGGCGTAAACCGTCCTCTTGCCCAGCACGGCGTTGCGGCTTAACCCCCACTTTCAGCGCGGGCCCCAAGTCGGGGGTTTTGCACCCCCGAACCCCCGCAGGATATTTGGGCACATATGAAAGACAAAGCCGTGCAAGACTATCTGCGCCCGATTGCGATGAGCGACCCTGCCCGTCCGGCGGGGGCCTTGCCCTTGGCGGGCGGGTCTTGCTGGTTTGACAGGGTAGAGGTGTTGTCACGCACCGCCGCGCCGCACAGTGTGGCGGCGGCAGAGTTGCCGCTGGAAGATCAGGCGCGGTTGTCATCTGTGCGGCCTGACTTTGGGGCCTTGGGCATGGCCAAGCCGCGCCTCATGGGCATTTTGAACATCACGCCTGACAGCTTTTCCGATGGCGGGATGTTCTTGCGACCTGAAGCCGCCGTGATGCAGGCGCGTCTGATGGCGGCAGGGGCCGACATTATAGACATCGGCGGCGAAAGCACGCGCCCCGGGGCGGTCGAGGTGGACGTGGCCGAAGAAATCACCCGCACCGCGCCTGTGATTGCCGCATTGCGCGAAGGCGGGCTGGATTTGCCCGTGTCGATTGACACCCGCAAGGCATCCGTGGCTAAGGCGGCGTTGGGTGCGGGGGCCTCTTGGGTCAATGACGTCACCGCCTTGCGCTTTGATGCGGGCATGGCAGACGTGGTGGCGGCGCACAACGTGCCCGTGATCTTGATGCATTCGATAGAAACCCCTGCGACGATGCAGATTGACCCCTATTACGACGACGTTCTGCTGGATGTTTACGATGCCCTCGCCGCCCGCGTGGCTGCCGCCGAAGCCGCAGGCATCGCACGCGCCAATATCGCCGTCGATCCGGGCATCGGCTTTGGCAAGACGCTGGCGCATAATCTGGCGCTGTTGCAGCGCCTGAGCCTGTTTCACAACCTTGGCCTTCCGGTCTTGCTGGGGGCTTCGCGCAAGCGGTTCATCGGCACCATCGGGCAAGAGGCCGAAGCCGCCCGCCGCATGCCCGGATCATTGGCCGTGGCGCTTTGGGGTGTGGCGCAGGGCGTGCAGATCATCCGCGTGCATGATGTGGCCGAAACCCGCCAAGCCCTGTCGCTGTGGCAAGCCACCACCCAAGGAGCCTCATAATGACGCGCAAGCTTTTTGGCACCGACGGGGTGCGCGGCCGTGCCAACACTTATCCGATGACCGCCGAGATGGCCCTGCGCCTTGGCGCTGCGGCGGGGCGCTATTTTAGGCGCGCGGGCAGTGCCGCTCACCGCGTGGTGATTGGCAAAGACACCCGCCTGTCGGGCTATATGCTGGAAAATGCGCTGACAGCGGGGTTGACCTCGACCGGCATGAATGTGCTGTTGCTGGGGCCAGTGCCCACGCCTGCGGTGGGGTTTTTGACCCGTTCGATGCGCGCCGATCTCGGCGTGATGATCAGCGCCTCACACAATCCGCATCAAGACAACGGCATCAAGTTCTTCGGCCCCGACGGCTTCAAACTGTCGGATGAGGCCGAGGCCGAGATTGAAGCCATCGTCGCGGGCGAAATCACCCCCGCCGACCCCGCCCTGATCGGCCGCGCGCGGCGCATCGACGATGGGCGCGGGCGCTATCAGGAATTTGTCAAAACCACTTTCCCCGCAGGCCTGCGGCTGGGCGGCTTGAAAGTCGTGATCGACTGCGCCCATGGCGCCGCCTACAAAGCCGCGCCCGAGGTTTTGTGGGAACTGGGGGCCGAAGTGATCGCCATTGGCGTTAGCCCCAATGGCACCAATATCAACGATCAGGTCGGCTCTACCCACACCAAAGCCGCAGCCGAGGCCGTGGTGGCCCACGGCGCGCATCTGGGCATCAGTCTGGACGGCGACGCTGACCGCGTGATGATCTTGGACGAAACCGGCCGCGTGGCAGACGGTGACCAGATCATGGCCCTGCTGGCCAGCCGCTGGGCAGAAGAGGGGCGGCTGAAAGGCGGCACTTTGGTGGCGACGGTCATGTCAAACCTTGGCCTTGAACGGTTTATGACTGGGCGCGGGTTGCGGCTGGAACGCACCGCCGTGGGCGACCGCTATGTGGTGGAAGCGATGCGGCGCGGCGGGTGGAACCTTGGCGGCGAACAATCGGGCCATATCGTGATGACCGATTATGCCACCACTGGCGATGGCCTGATCGCGGGTCTGCAATTTCTGGCCGAAATGGCGCGCACGGGGCAAGCGGCCAGCCGCCTTGTCGACCAATTTCAGACCGTGCCGCAACTGTTGCACAACATCCGCTACCCCGCCGGATCAAAACCACTAGACGCCGCCGCCGTTCAAGCCACGATATCGGCCAACGAACAGCGCATCGCAGGCCGCGGCCGCATCCTGATCCGCAAATCGGGCACCGAACCGCTGATCCGCGTGATGGCCGAATGCGAAGACGCAGACCTTCTGGCCGATGTGGTGCAAGACATTGTGGCCGCTGTCGAAAAAGCCGCCCAAACGGGGGCGTAAGCGCGCCGCGAAAGCGCCCCTTCAATCCAAACAGCAATCGCCCTATAAGGTGTGAAAGCTCAGGAGGCCCCGATGCGCGACGCCGAAATCACCCGCACCACATCTGAAACGGCGATTTCCGTATCGCTGTCGCTGGATGGCAGCGGTACGGCGAAGATCTCCACCGGTATCGGCTTTTTTGACCATATGCTGGACCAGTTGGCCAAGCATTCGCTGATGGATATGACCATCACGGCCAAGGGCGATCTGCATATCGACGATCACCACACGGTCGAAGACGTGGGCATTGCGATTGGCCAAGCGCTGGCTAAGGCCTTAGGTGACAAAAAGGGCATCCGCCGCTATGGCCATTTTGCGCTTGCCATGGATGACGCGCAAATCGCCTGCGCGCTGGACCTGTCCGCGCGGCCCTATCTGATCTGCAACCTTGATTTCCCCACCCAAAAGATCGGCACCTTTGACACCGAACTGGTGCGCGAGTTCTTTCAGGCCCTGTCAACTCACGGCGGCATCACGCTGCATATCGACAAAAAACACGGCTTTAACAGCCACCACATCGCCGAGGCCGCGTTTAAAGCGGTTGCCAAATCTTTGCGCATGGCGGTGGAAAAAGACCCCCGCAATGACGCCCTGCCCTCGACCAAAGGCGCATTATGAGCCTGACGGTTCTGGTCGATTACGACAGCGGCAATCTGCATTCGGCAGAAAAGGCCTTTCAGCGCATGGCGACAGAGACGGGTGCCGGAACGGTGCTGGTGTCATCGCGCCCCGAAGATGTCGCACGCGCCGACCGCATCGTTTTGCCCGGCGATGGGGCCTTTCCCTCGTGCAGACGCGCACTTGGTAGCTATGGCGGGCTGTTTGAGGCGATCGAAGAGGCGGTGACGATCAAGGCGCGCCCCTTCTTGGGCATCTGCGTGGGCATGCAGATGATGGCCACGTGGGGGCGCGAATATGAAGACACCCAGGGCTTTGGCTGGATTGCAGGCGAGGTGGTCAAGATTGCCCCGCAAGATGCACATCTGAAGGTGCCGCATATGGGCTGGAACGATCTGGTGATCGGCCACGCCCATCCGGTTCTGTCAGGGCTAAAGACCGGCGACCACGCCTATTTCGTGCATTCCTACCACTTCAAAGTCACCGACCCCGCCCAGCGTCTGGCCCATGTTGACTATGCCGGCGATGTCACGGCCATCATTGGGCGCGATACGATGGTGGGCACCCAGTTTCACCCCGAAAAAAGTCAGGCGACCGGGCTGCGCCTGATCGCCAACTTTTTGTCATGGAAGCCTTAAGGCCGGTGAGCAGGCTGTCTTAGCCTGCGACCTTGCTCCACCCCAGCGTCTTGCACAAAATCGAACAGACTTTCACGTTCAACGTGTCGCCATCCACCGCCATCGAGGCCGAGTAGCCCTTGTCACCGCCGGGCGGCAAAATCTGCCCATCGGTAAAGCTGCCCGCACCTGCCGCAGTCATGCCGGTTATGATGGCTTTGCCCACATCCCCGCCCGCCTCTTCGACACCGGCGCTGTCAAAGGCCTTGACCACCGTGCCGCACATTTTATCGCCGCAAGGCGCGATTTGCACATAGGCATAGCCTCCCTTGTCGTTCGGCGTGGTTTTCCACACACCCTCAACCGGATCAGCAAAGCTTGCTCCTGCCCAAAAAAGGGCAAGCGTCGTCAGAATCATTTTTTTCATAATCAACTCCTGTGATGCCCCCTTATCCCATACCGCCGCCACCCTGTCCATTGGCGCAAGAGTGTCGGTCGCACACTCTCTTGCCCCTCGGCCCGCTTCCGCCTAAACCCTGCGCAGTTTCGGAGAGCCCCATGATCTTGTATCCCGCCATCGACCTTAAAGACGGCCAATGCGTGCGCCTGTTGCGCGGCGAGATGTCGGCCGCCACGGTCTTTGGCGACGACCCCGCCGCCCAAGCCGCGAAATTCGTGGCGGCGGGCTGTGACTGGCTGCATCTTGTCGACCTGAACGGCGCTTTCGCGGGCACCCCCGTCAATGCCGCCGCGGTCGAGGCGATCTTGGCCGCCGTCACAGTGCCCTGCCAACTTGGCGGCGGCATCCGCGACATAGCCACGATCGAAATGTGGCTGACCAAGGGCCTTGCCCGCGTCATCTTGGGCACCGTGGCCGTGGAAAACCCCGATCTTGTCACCCAAGCCGCCCGCGCCTTTCCGGGGCACGTGGCCGTGGGCATTGATGCGCGCAAGGGCTTTGTGGCCACCAAAGGCTGGGCCACCGAGACGACCGTGCAAGCCACCGACCTTGCCCGCCGCTTTGAGGATTCCGGCGTTGCGGCCCTTATCTATACCGACATTGACCGTGACGGGGCGATGCAAGGCCCCAATATCGCCGCCACCGAAGCTTTGTCGCGCGCCGTGTCGATTCCCGTGATCGCCTCGGGCGGGGTCAGCACCATGGCCGACCTGTTGGCGCTGCGCGACACGGGCACAATTGCGGGCGCAATTTCGGGCCGCGCGCTCTACGATGGGGCGATTGATCTGGCCGCCGCCCTGCAAGCGCTGAAACAGGCGTAAGGGCTTTGCCCTTGCAGGCGTTTTGACTATAAGGGCGTCATGCTGAAAACCCGCATCATTCCTTGCCTTGATGTTGCCGATGGCCGCGTGGTCAAGGGCGTGAACTTCACCAACCTCATCGACGCGGGCGATCCGGTCGAAGTGGCGCGGGCCTATGATGCGGCGGGCGCGGATGAGCTGTGCTTTTTGGATATCCACGCCACGCACGAAAACCGTGGCACGATGTTTGATCTGGTCACCCGCACCGCCGAGCAGTGCTTTATGCCCCTGACCGTCGGCGGCGGCGTGCGCACCCACCACGACGTGCGCGCTTTGCTTTTGGCGGGGGCTGACAAGGTCAGCTTCAATTCCGCCGCCGTGGCCAACCCCGATGTTGTGGCCGAGGCCGCAGACCGGTTCGGCGCGCAATGCATTGTCGTGGCGATTGATGCCAAAACCGTGGCCCCGGGCCGGTGGGAGATTTTTACCCACGGCGGGCGCAAGGCCACGGGTATTGATGCGGTCGAATTTGCCTGCACCATGGCCGCCAAGGGTGCCGGCGAAATCCTGCTCACCTCAATGGACCGTGACGGCACCAAGGGCGGCTACAACCTGCCCCTGACCCGCGCCATCGCCGATGCCGTGGGCGTGCCCGTCATCGCCTCGGGCGGTGTGGGCACGCTGGACCATCTGGTCGAAGGCGTCACCCAAGGCGGCGCCTCTGCCGTTCTGGCCGCGTCTATCTTCCACTTTGGCACCTATACCATCGCCCAAGCCAAGGCCCATATGCACGCCGCAGGCATTCCCATGAGGCTGTCATGACCAACGCCCTGACCCGCCTCGCCGCCACCATCGAAGCGCGCAAAACCGCTGATCCCGAAAGCTCTTGGACAGCGAAGCTTCTGGCCAAAGGCCCCGAAAAATGCGCCGAAAAGTTCGGCGAAGAGGCGGTCGAGGCGATCATCGAAGCTGTCAAAGGCGACAAAGCCAAACTCACCGCCGAAGCAGCCGATGTCCTCTACCACCTCCTCGTCATGCTCGCTGCCCGCGATGTGACACTGGCACAGGTGCTGGCAGAACTCGACACACGCGCAGGCACTTCGGGCATCGCCGAAAAAGCTGCCCGCTAAACCAGCCGCGCGCCAATTTCATACTTGCCCAAATATCCCGGGGGGTCCAGGGGGGCAGCGCCCCCCGGCCTTGGGCGGCCGCAGGCCTTAAGCGTTGAACAAAAAGTGCAACACGTCCCCGTCTTTGACCTCATAGGTCTTGCCCTCGACGCGGAACTTGCCCGCCTCTTTGGCCCCCGCCTCGCCATTGCCTGCGACATAATCGGCGTAGCCAATGGTTTCTGACCGGATAAAGCCCTTCTCGAAATCGCCGTGAATCACGCCCGCCGCTTGCGGGGCCAGCGTGCCCTTGAGGATCGTCCAAGCCCGCGCTTCTTTCGGGCCCACGGTGAAATAGGTCTGCAAGCCCAAAAGCGCGTAGCCTGCGCGAATCAAGCGGTCCAAGCCCGCCTCGGCCAAGCCCATTTCTTCCAAAAACATCGCGGCCTCGTCGGCGGCCAGCTGGCTGATCTCTTCCTCGATCCGGGCCGAGATCACGACCGAGGCCGCCCCCTGCGCCTTGGCCATCTCGGCCACCCGCGCCGATTGGCTGTTGCCTTTGGCGGCACAGGCCTCTTCGACGTTGCAGACGTAGAGCACGGGTTTTGAGGTGAGCAGTTGCAGCAAGCGCCACGCGCGCAGATCGTCTTCGCCCACCTGCACCGTGCGCGCGGGTTTGCCCGCTTCCAGCGCCACTTGCGCCAAAGCCAACAGGCGGTCCTGATCGACCAGGTCCTTATCGCCGCCCTTGATCTTGCGAGCGAGGCCTGCACGGCGGCGTTCGATCGATTCCAGATCGGACAGCATCAGTTCGGTTTCAATCGTCTCGGCATCGGCCACGGGGTCGATGCGGCCTTCGACATGGGTGATATCGCCGTCTTCAAAGCAGCGCAGCACATGGGCGATGGCATCGCATTCGCGGATATTGGCCAGAAACTGGTTGCCCAACCCCTCGCCCTTGGAGGCGCCGCGCACCAGACCTGCGATGTCAACAAAGGTCATGCGGGTGGGAATAATTTGCTTAGACCCCGCAATTTCCGCCAATTTGTCCAACCGCGCATCGGGCACGGCGACTTCGCCCACATTGGGTTCAATCGTACAGAACGGGAAATTTGCGGCTTGTGCAGCAGCCGTTCTGGTCAAGGCATTGAAAAGGGTGGATTTTCCCACATTCGGCAAACCCACGATACCCATTTTGAAACCCATGACACCCTCCGCCGTTGCGCCCATGCGGCATAGGAGGCGGGCGCGTTCCGGTCAAGGGGGCGGTCGGGGGACAAAAGGCCCCGCTGTGGCCTTGGCGGTCAAAAAAGGGGCGCAGACTGGCGCTGCTTTGGGTCAAGCCATTGCTTTTCCCCGCGCCCAAGTGCACATGAAAGCCAACATTTCTTTTGGCAAAGATCGCTGACATGACCCGAATCGATGACACGTTCGCCCGTCTAACTGCACAAAAGCGCAAGGCTTTTGTGGCCTATATCATGGCAGGCGACCCCGATGTGGCCACAGCCCTTGCCGTGATGCAAGGATTGCCTGCGGCGGGTGTCGATATCATCGAACTGGGCCTGCCCTTCACCGACCCGATGGCCGATGGCCCCACGATCCAACTGGCGGGCCAACGCGCGCTGGAAGGCGGGATGACGCTGGACAAGACCCTGCAAATGGTGCGCGATTTTCGCGCATCCGACAGCACAACGCCGATCGTGCTGATGGGCTATTACAACCCGATCTATGCGCGCGGTGTTGATCTGTTCCTGACCCAAGCGCAGCAAGCGGGCATTGACGGGCTGATCATCGTCGACCTGCCGCCGGAAGAAGACGACGAGCTGTGCATCCCTGCACAAAAGGCCGGCCTGAACTTTATCCGCCTTGCCACGCCCACCACCGACAACAAGCGCCTGCCCAAAGTGCTGCAAAACACCTCGGGCTTTGTGTATTACGTGTCGATCACCGGCATCACGGGGGCGGCTGCGGCACTGGCCACCGATGTGGCCCCCGAAGTGGCGCGGATCAAATCGCAAACCGATCTGCCCGTGATCGTGGGCTTTGGCATCAACACCCCGGATGCGGCGCAGGCCATTGCCTCGGTCGCGGATGGGTGCGTGGTGGGGTCAGCCATCGTCAAGCAGATCGGCGAGGGGCGTCCGGTGTCGGACGTTTTGGCCTTTGTGGCCAGCCTTGCCGCAGGGGCGCACCGCGCCTGATGCGCGATCCGGCCTATGCCCGCCTTTTGGCCGACAGTTTTGAACGTGTGACAGGTCGGGCCTTGGGTGACCCTTGGACTTTGGCGCAGCCCTTGGTGTCGCATGGCACGCAGGCCGACCCGATCTTTCGCTATGCCAACCCCGCCGCGCTGGCGCTGTGGGAGATGGACTGGGACAGTTTCACCAAGCTGCCCTCGCGCCTGTCGGCAGAAGTCGACCCCGCCATCCAAACCGACCGCAGCGCCTATCTGGCGCAGGCGGCCGCCAAAGGCTGGGTCAGCGATTACCAAGGCATTCGCATCTCGGCCAAAGGCCGGCGCTTTCGCATTTCGCAGACCACTTTGTGGACCGTGACCGACCTGTCGGGCAACCGCCACGGCCAAGCGGCCTTGATCGGGCGGATAGACTCTCTTGAATGACACATAAAATGTCCGCAGATTGTCTTTGAAAGCGGGTGGGGCATGAGAAGCATTATGACAAAAGGCCGAATCGAAGCATTTTCGGATGGTATGTTCGCCATTATCATCACCGTCATGGTCTTAGAACTGCAAATGCCCAAGGTGACAGGCTGGTTGGATTTCGCACCAATTTTTCCGAATTTTGCCAGTTATGCTTTATGCTTTGCTGTCACGGGGGCTTATTGGGCCAAACACCATGCGATGTTCCACAAGGTCAAAGTTGTTGGCGGTTGGGTGGTACCGGCGAACCTAAATATGTTGTTCTGGCTGTCCTTGATGCCTTTTTTTACGGGTGTGATCGGGGAAGACAACTTTAACGGGTTCACGACGTTGCTATATTCTTTTGAATTTATGATGTGCGCTGTATCGTTTTACGTGTTGGTTCTCGCCCTGCGCGCCGCACACAAGGGCGACAGCGCAATTCCTCGCTCTATGTGGATCAGTCCAAGAGATAGACTTTGCCTGAGCGCCTATGTTCTCGCCGTGCCTTTGTCTCTTTACTTTCCACGCACGGCGATCGCCCTGATTGCGATCACAGCTTTGGTGTGTATTCTTCCTGATCGCATGTTTACGGCTGAGATACCGAAAGGATAAATCTTATCCCTGTCCTGACATGCGACACCCTCATGCAGGTTTCTGGCCACAAAACTTCTAAAATGTTTTGGGAATTTTCTGAAAGCGGGTGTTATACTGCACGAACCTTTGATGAGGACCGAAGCGGTTTTCAAGAAGTCTGCCAACATCAAGAGGTGGCGCAGACTGTATCGGGGTAGACCACCCCGACCACGAAAATCGGGGGGGCTTTGGCACGAAAGGCCGTGCCGTCGCAAATCGGCGTTGATCGGGCGGATCGAGGCGCTTGAACACCCGCGCAATTGCCCGCAGATTGCCGGTGAAAACTTTAGGAGATTTTTGATGAACAAATCCCGGATCGAGGCGTTTTCAGATGGCGTGATCGCCATCATCATCACCATCATGGTGCTGGAACTGCATATGCCCAAAGTGCACACATGGGCCGACTTTGTGCCACTTTACCCGATTATCGTCAGCTATGCCTTATCCTTCATCATCGTGGGCACCTATTGGATCAACCACCACCATATGTTCCACCATGTCCAGCATGTCGGCGGCTGGGTGCTTTGGGCCAACCTTCATCTGTTGTTCTGGCTGTCTTTGATGCCGTTTTTTACCGGCGTGATCGGGGAAGACGATTTTAGCGGCTTTACAGTGATGTTTTATGCCTTTGAACTGATGATGTGCGCATTAGCCTATAGCGTGCTGGTTCAGGCCCTGCGGTCCGAACATGGCAAGGACAGCGCGTTTGATCGGGCTTTGGGGTCGGATCGCAAAGGCAAGCTGTCTTTGGCGGTCTATGTTCTGGCCTTGCCGCTATCATATTTTTATCCCCTTGCAGCCCTTGCAATGATCGCCATTGTGGCCGTCGCATGGATCGTGCCGGATCGACGGTTTGTGCCCAAGGCACAGAAAGCGTAACCCCATGCCCATCATCACCTGTATCGACGACCTCAAACAGATTCACCGCCGCAAGGTGCCCAAGATGTTTTGGGATTATTGCGAAAGCGGGTCTTACACCGAGCAAACCTTTGGCGAAAACAGCAGCGATTTTCACAAAATCCGCCTGCGCCAAAGGGTCGCGCGCGATTTGTCGGGGCGCACCACCGACACGACCATGATGGGCCGCAAGGTGGCGATGCCTGTCGCACTATCCCCCGTCGGGTCGTGTGGCATGCAATCGGCTGACGGCGAAATCAAAGCCGCCCGCGCGGCTGAGGCCTTCGGGGTGCCTTTTACCCTGTCGACCTTTGCCATCTGTTCGATCGAAGACATCGCCGCCCACACCACAGCGCCATTCTGGTTTCAGCTGTACGTCATGCGCGACGAAGATTTTGTGGACGGATTGATCGAGCGCGCACGCAAAGCGGGCTGTGATGCGCTGGTCTTAACGCTGGATCTGCAAATTCTGGGCCAGCGTCACAAAGATATCAAAAACGGCCTGACCGCCCCGCCCAAGATGACGCCGCGCAACCTGTTGGACATGGCGCTGCATCCGGCGTGGTCTTACGGCATGGCCATGACCAAACGGCGCACCTTTCGCAATGTGGTGGGCCATGCCAAGGGCGTGGTGTCCTTGCGCGATCTGAACGCTTGGTCGAACGAAAATTACGACCCGCAGCTCGATTGGGGCAAAGTGCGCAAGCTGCGGGATAAATGGGGCGGCAAGCTGATCTTGAAAGGCATTCTGGATGCTGAAGATGCCCGCATGGCCTTGGATGTGGGGGCCGACGGGATTTTGGTGTCCAACCACGGCGGGCGGCAGTTGGACGGGGCGCTGTCGACCATCCGCAGCTTGCCGCAGGTGGTGCGCGCCGTGGGCGATCAGGTCGAGGTGTATCTGGATGGCGGCATCCGCTCTGGCCAAGATGTGCTCAAAGCCTTGGCGATGGGGGCCAAATCCACCTTCATCGGGCGCAGTTTTCTGTATGGTTTGGGCGCTATGGGTCAACCCGGTGTCACCCGCGCGCTAGAGGTGATCCAGAAGGAAATCGACATCACCATGGCCCTATGCGGCGTGCAGCACGCCCGCGAATTCTCGCGCGAGCATGTGCTGGTGCCCGAAGGCTTCGAGGGGCGTTGGGAATGATCGAAACCCTGTTGCATTTTCCCGTGCAAAGCCAGCGCGTGACGGGCACCTTGTGCCTACCGCAAGGGGCCGGTGCGCCGGTGGTGTTGATGGTGCATGGCTTTACCGGATCGCGCGATGAGATGCCGGTGGCGGGCACGGGCGAAGGCGTGTTCTCGCGTTCGGCCCGTCGATTGGCGCAGCAGGGCTTGGCCTCGCTGCGGATAGACTGTCGCGGCAGTGGCGCGTCAGAAGGCGATTTTGCCGACACAACCTATGAAGGCCAGATCGCCGATGCGCTGGCAGCCCTTGAGGTTTTGGCGGCTGACCCGCGCGTGCAAGGCCAGCGGATTGCGTTGCTGGGGTGGAGCCAAGGCGGCCTTGTCGCCGCCTGTGTTGCCGCTCGCAGCAAGCGCCCCTTGGCCACCGCCCTTTGGGCTGCCGTGGCCGATCCGGTGGAAACCTTTGGCGGGATTTTGGGCGCTGATGCTCTGGCGGCGGGGTTGAAAACGGGCGATCGGGCGGTGCAGATCACGCTGCAAGATAAAACGATTGCCCTAAAGCAAGGCTATTTCGACGGGGTGATGACGCTCAAACCCACCCAAGAGATCCGCCACTATACGGGGCCTTTGTTCGTAGCGCACGGGGGGCAAGATACCGCCGTTCTGCCCCATGCCGCCGATCAGTATCTGGCCGCCCATCAGGGCAAGCAGCAGGCTTGGATCACCCCGATGGACCATTCCTTCAACGCCACCCAAAGCCCCGCCATGCTCGACAGCCTGTTGGATGCGACGGCGGCTTTTTTCAAGCAGAACGGTTTGGCTTAAGGCGCACCAAGAACGGGGCCAAAAGCCAGACAAAGCCCAAAAGGGCGGCAGTAAAGACAAAGGCGGCGCGCAGGCCCAAGCCACCCGCAATCAGGCCCAAAATCGGGGGGCCGATGAAATAGCCCGCATAGCCCAGCATCGTGGCATGGGCCACGGCCCTTGCGCGCGCGTCTGGGGCCGCCATCGTGCCCACCAGCGTAAAGGCCGTGGGGGCGATGACCGACGATCCGATGCCCATCACGATAAAGCCTGCATAGGCCAAGACCGGGCTGGCCGCAAAGGCCACAGCCAAGGCCCCGCAGGCCGAAATCGCAGCGCCGCTCAGCAGCAAGCGCAGCGCGCTGATCCGCGATGACAGCCCGTGCCCGAACACCCGCGCCGTGCCCATCGTCAGCGCCAGCACCGCAGGCCCCGCCGACCCCAGCGCTGCCGACCCATGCAGCGTCTTTTCGATATGCAGGGCCGACCAGCTTTCGGCGGCATTCTCACTCATAAACGCGATCAAGACGATGGCCCCGCCGATCACGGGGATCAGGCCAAGGGCTGCACTTGTGCCCTCTGGCGGGGCGCGCAGGCCGTCGATCTGGCCGTCTTTTTCAAACGTGGCCAATGCTGCCACCATGGCCAAACCCGCCGCAATCGCCATCACCACGCCGGGCGATGCCCCCAAAGACCGCAGCGCCCCCGTGCCCAAGGCCCCGCCCGCATAGCCAAAGGAATAGGCCGCATGGCACAGGTTCATCAAAGGCCGCCCCCGCGCCACTTCCAGTGCTGACACACGGGCGTTCATCAACACATCCACCGCCCCCGTCGTCGCCCCGCAGACCAGCATCGCGGCGGGGAACAGATACCAAACCCCCGTCTGCCCCGGCAAAACAAAGGCCAAGGCCATCAACAGTGATGTAACCCCTAGCACATAGGGGCCAAGCTGTTCGCTGATCCAAGGTGCTGCCCGCATCGCCAGCATGGCGGCGAGCGGGGTTAGGAACATCAAAAACCCCAGGCGGCTTTCGCTGACGCCCAGCATGGTTTTGATATCGGGCAAGTCTGCCGCAAAACTGCCCCACAAAATGCCCATAGCGAAAAAGGCCGCAAGCGCGGCGCGGGCGTGGCGCAGGGTGGACAGGGTCATCATACCGCTTGATAGACCAGCGCCCCGCCTGCCAGTTGCCCCGCGCCGACACGGGTTGGCCCGTCTCCGGCACGGCGCAACACTCTTAGGCCGATTTCATCAAGCCATCGGCCTTTAGGCCCGCATAGCATTCGTCCAGCGACTTGGTGGCGCGGGCGATCAGAATGTCGATCTCCTCAGGCGTGATCACCAAGGGGGGCGAGATGATCATCCGGTCGCCGACATGGCGCATGATCAGATCATTGGCAAAGCAGCGTTCGCGGCAGCGATAGCCGACCGTTCCGGTGTCAGCGGCGAACTTCGCACGGCTGGCTTTATCGGGCGTCAGCGCGATAGAGCCCATCAGGCCAACCAACTTCGCCTCGCCCACCAAAGGATGATCCGTCAGCGCCTGCCATTTCGCCCAAAGATAAGGATGCGCCACATCGCGCACATGTTCGACGATATGCTCTTCTTGCAGGATGCGGATGTTTTCCAAGGCCACGGCGGCGGCGACAGGGTGGCCGGAATAGGTGTAGCCGTGGTTGAAATCGCCCGCCGACCCCAGCACTTCGGCCACGTGGTCATTCACGATGGATCCGCCGATGGGCTGGTAGCCCGACGACAGGCCCTTGGCGATGGTCATGATAT
>CANFSY010000036.1 GCA_947449875.1 Paracoccaceae bacterium | reverse complement strand
GGATGCGCGATTTTATGGTGCCCAAGGGCAAACCAGTTTCGTGTGCGATTTCAGAATGTGTCAAGTCGCCGTAAAAGGCGCGCTGGATCAGATTGCGCTGCTTTTCGGGCAATTCGGCCAAAGCGGCGGTCAAGAGGCGGCTTTCTTCGGCTGCGGCGTAAACATCGGCCTGATCGGGTTCAGACTCTTCATCCCACGGCATCGCCTCGGGCTCGGGGCGGCGCTCGCGGCGCAGGATGTCGATCATGCGGTTGCGCGCGATGGTATAGACCCATGTCGATACGGCGGCGCGTTCGGGGTCAAATTGGGCGGCCTTGTGCCAGACCGTGGCCATCACATCTTGCACACAGTCTTCGGCCTTAGAGGCAGAGGCCCCCGATTTCATCAGATACGATTTCAGCCTTGGCGCAAAATGCCCGAACAGGGTGCCAAAGGCCGCTCTGTCGCGCCGGTCGCGTACCGCCAGCATCAGTGCTGACCAGTCTGTCTCGTCCGATGCCACCGTGGTGCGTTCCTTTGCTGTCCAAGACGCGCCCATGTCCGCACCATAGGGGCGAACGATGCGGCGTCCATCAGCAACAGGGTTTAGCAAAGATGTCATCATCATAAAAGCTCTTACGCAGCGCGGCGAGGACTGGATCACTGGCGCGCAATTGCCCCATACTGATCCAGAGCGGCCTGCCGCGCGTACCTATATTGTCATCTTAAAGGAACCGTCATGCCGTTTGAAACCACCTCCGCGCCCGCCCGTCGCATTGCTGTGATCGGGGCCGGAATTTCTGGCATGGCGGCGGCCCACCTTTTGGCCCCCGATCACAGTGTTGTTCTGTTTGAAGCAGGCGCGCAGATGGGCGGCCATGCCATGACGGTCATGGCGGGCAAGCGCGGTGATCAGCCGGTCGACATGGGCTTTATCGTCTTTAACAAGGTCAACTACCCCCGCCTGACGGCTTTGTTTGGCTCGCTCGATGTGCCCATTGCTCCGTCTAACATGAGCTTTGCCTGCTCGATCCAAGGCGGGGCGCTGGAATATGGCCTGCGCAATCTGGACACGCTGTTTGCCCAAAGGCGCAACCTGCTCAGCCCGCGCTATTTGCGCATGCTCAGCGATATCTTGCGCTTTCACCGCAGCGCTGACCGTGTTCTGACCCCGGGCATGACGCTGCGCGATTTGCTTGACACGATGCGCATGTCGGCGGCCTTTCGCGACCACTACATCGCCCCCTTCACGGGGGCTATCTGGTCAACACCCTCGGCGGGCATGCTCGATTTTCCGGCCGAGGCGCTCATCCGCTTTTTCAAGAACCACGGGCTGATGGGGGTCTGGACACATCATCAGTGGTTTACCGTTCAAGGCGGCTCGGTCGAATATGTCCGCAGGCTGGGCGCAGCTTTGGCGCGTCAGGGCGTAAAAATCCGCCTGTCGACCCCCATCGCGGGCGTGCGGCGCACATCGGCTGGGGCCATGGTGCGGGCTGTGGGCGGCGAATGGGAGTTTTTTGACGAAGTGGTCTTTGCCACCCATTCCGACGATACGCTGCGCCTGTTGGCCGACCCCACGCCGGTCGAGACGGCAAGCCTTTCGGCCATCCGCTACCAACCCAATCAGGCGATCTTACATGCCGACCCCACGCAGATGCCCAAATCCCGCCGTGTCTGGGCGTCTTGGAACTATGCCGAACCGGCAGGCCCGCGCCCTGACCGCATCGACCTGACCTATTGGATGAACTCGTTGCAACCCATTCCGCACGACGATCCGCTGTTTGTCACCCTCAACCCCACCCGCCCGATTGATGACCGCCTGATCCATCAGGTCCGCACCTTTCACCATCCGGTCTACGACCAGCCGGCCCTTGTGGCGCAAGAAAAGCTGCGCCAGCTCAACGGGCAGGCCTCTACATGGTTTTGCGGTGCTTGGATGAGGAACGGCTTTCATGAAGACGGCTTTGCCTCTGCCGCCGATGTCGCCACTGCCCTGAACGCCCGCCACGCCCTGCGCGAGGCCGCATGACCCAATATTCCCGCCGCCAAAACACCCCCCCGCCTCCCCCCTTTCATATGTGCCCAAATATCCCCGGGGGGTCCGGGGGGCAGGCGGCCCCCCGGCTTGGCCGCGCGCGCGCCGTCAGGGGGCTGGCATGACTGTCCAACACCTGATGGGCCACACATTTCACGGCCGCAAAGGCACTGTCGCCAACAGCTTTCGCTACAGCGTCGATTACGTGCTGCTCGATGCCGAAAGCGCAGGCCCCACCCCCCGCCTTTTCTCGCGCAACCGCGCCAATGTCGCGGCCCTGCATGACAGTGACCACGGCGGCGCACCGGGGCAGGGGCGCGGTGCCGCTTGGCTGCGGCAGGTCCTTACCGCGCACGGCCTGCCCAGCCCCACACGGGTGCGCCTGCTGGCCCAGCCCCGCCTGTTGGGCCATGTCTTCAACCCCGTCGCCTTCTGGCTGGCCGAAGATGCCACCGGCCTGCGCGCCTTTGTCGCCGAGGTGACCAATACCTACGGCGACCGCCATTCCTATCTGTGTCACCGCGCCGATCTTGGCCCGATCGGGCCGCAAGATCATCTAAGCGCGCAAAAGATCTTTCACGTCTCGCCCTTTCAAGCCATCGCGGGCGGCTATACCTTTCGCCTTGATCTGCGCGCGGATCGGTTGAACATCGTTATCACCTATGCCGCAGGCGAGGATGGTCTGATCGCCACGCTCACCGGCCCTTTGCGCCCCCTGACCAATGCCAGCATTCTTTGGGCCCTGATCCGCCGCCCCTTCGGGTCGCGCCGTGTTTTGGCCTTGATCCATTGGCAGGCCCTGAAGCTTTGGGCCAAAGGCGCTGTCTTTCGCTCCCGCCCGCAACCCCCGACCTCTGAGGTGTCTTGATGCTTTTTGCTCTTCTTGCCGTCATCGGTGTGGGTCTTGCGGTGCTGGTGGTCTTGCCCCGCGTCCTTGGTTTTCGCGCGCAACGCCCCGCGCAGTACGCAGGCCAAGGCCCGGCGTTTGATGCGCGCACCCACCTGTCTGGCCCGATCCTGTGTGAAGGTGTCATCTACGGCCCCCTTGGCCGCGTCTCGTCGCGGTTTGTGGCGGATATGCACGGCACGTGGCAGGGCAATCAGGGCCGCTTGACCGAAAAGTTTACCTACGATTCCGGCGCTCAGCAAGACCGCGCTTGGGCCTTGACCCTTGCGGGCGATGGCTCTTTGCGCGCACAGGCCGAGGATCTGGTGGGCACCGGAATAGGCCACATTGGCGGCCCCGCCGTGCAAATGCGCTACAAAATCCGCCTGCCCGAAGCCTCGGGCGGGCATGTCTTGAACGTGGTCGATTGGATGTATCTCATGCCCAACGGCACCATCATGAACCGCAGCCAGTTTCGCAAGTTCGGGATCAAAGTCGCCGAGCTGGTCGCCACCATGCGCCCCGTGCCCGCGCCATGAGTTTTGCAGGCAAACGCTATTGGCTGGTCGGCGCATCGGAAGGCTTGGGTTTGGCGCTGGCAACGCAGTTGCACCGCGCGGGTGCCATTGTCATTCTGTCGGCCCGCAACGCCAAACGGCTGCAAGAGGTCTGCGCCGCCCTGCCCAATGCCACGGCAGCCCCGCTGGATGTCAGCGACAGTGCGGCGGTGACGGCGGTTGCGGCACAGATTGGCCCGATTGACGGGATGATCTGGCTGGCAGGTGTGTACACCCCCATGCCCGCCGATGCGCTGGATGCAGACGCGTTTGTGCAGATGTGCGATGTCAATTTCACCGGCTGCGCGCGTGTGTTGGGGGCCGTGCTGCCCGCGATGGTTGCGCAGGGATCAGGGCATATCGTGCTCACCGGCTCGCTGTCGGGCTTTCGCGGGCTTCCCGGCGCCATGGGTTATCAGGCCAGCAAAGCCGGTGTTATGGCCTTGGGCGAATGCCTCTACGCCGATCTGCGCGGCACGGGCATCAAGGTGCAGGTCGCCAATCCGGGCTTTATCCGCACGCGGTTGACCGACAAGAACACCTTCGCTATGCCCTTTTTGATGGAACCCGAAGAGGCCGCCGCCCATATGATGGCCCTGATTCAAGGCGCATCTTTCAAAAAAAGCTTCCCCACCGTCTTTTCATGGCTGTTTCGCCTGTCGCAGTTCCTGCCCGATTGGGCCTATTACCGCATGTTCGCGCCGAAATAACCGCTGGGGCACGGATCAGACGGGCCTTTGCAGGCACGCCATAAAGAACCCGTCCATCCCGCCCGCCTCGGCCCAGTAATCCGGCCGCAGGCGCAAGCCGCGGGCTGTCATCCAAGCCGGATCAATGCCGCTGATTTGCGGTTGCAGCAAGACCACGCCGTCATGCCGCGCCAAAGCGGCGGCGATCTGGCCCTCGCCCTCGTCTTGCAACAGCGAACACGTGCAATAGACCAGCCGCCCACCGGGTTTCAGCCAGCCCAAAGCGCGGTCCAGCAGGCGGGCCTGCAACTCCACCAAGCCCGCGATGTCTGACGGCTGGCGCAGATAGGGCAAATCCGGATGCCGCCGGATCGTGCCCGTGGCCGAACACGGCGCATCCAGCACGATCGCGTCATAGAGAGCATGCGGAACCCATTGCAGCGCGTCGGCGGTCACGATCTTGGCCCGCAACCCCGTGCGCGCGAGGTTCTCTTGCAAACGCACCAAGCGCGGGCCCGAGATATCCAGCGCTGTCACCTCGGCCCCGCCATCGGCCAGTTGCAAGGTCTTGCCCCCCGGTGCCGCACAGACATCCAGCACCGACAGGCCACCCACATCGCCCAGCATCCGCACAGCAAGAGCTGCGGCGGCATCTTGCACCCAAAACGCCCCCTCGCCGTAACCGGGCAGGGCCGAGATCTGCCCCCCCGCCGCCATCCGCAGCGATCCCGTCGGCAGCACCTCAGCCCCTGCAATGCTGCTTGCCGCCGTGTCATGGCGCAGGGTCAGGTCCACCACGGGCGTGCGCGCCTGCACCTCTTCCATCTTACCAACCGCCACCTTGCCGTAGCGGGCGACCAAAGCCTGCCGCAGCCATCCCGGCAACCGCTGCACCGGCCCTGCAATCACGACGGGTGGGGGAAATTTGCGCAAGACGGCGTTGACCAAACCTGCCAAGCCCTGCGTGGTCTTATCCCGCCGCGCCAATTCCACGGCGGAATTCACCACCCCGTGGGCCGCCCCGCCTTCGGCCAATTCCGTCACCGCCAACCGCAGAATGTTCAGCACGGCCAAGGGCGGTTCTTTGTGCAAATGCGCCCCCAGCATCCGGTCAATCGGCTCGGCCTGCCGCAGCACCGCCGAGGCCAAGCGCTGCGCGCGCGCCCTATCGCCCGCTGACAGGCCTGCCAAGGGCGCATCGCCCTGCTCGGCCAAGCTGATCCCTTTGCTTAAAACCCCGTCCAACAAGTCCAAAACCGCGCGCCGCGCTGTCAAACCCTCTGCCATCATCCGCCCTTGCTCAAACCTGTCAGCCGCTTATACACAACCCACCCCCTTGCCAAGGAGCGCCCATGCAAGACGACCCCGCAGACGCCATCCAAGCCCCCCTGTCCCCCGCCGCCCACCGCGCCTTGGCCGAGGCTGAGGCACGCCGAAAAGCCGCCGCCCCCCCTACACAACCGCCCGAACTCGGCGGCCCCAAAGGCCTAGACCCCATCCGCTACGGCGATTGGGAACGCAAAGGCCTCGCCGTCGATTTCTAACCGCCCCTTTTCATACTTGCCCAAATATCCCACGGGGGTGCGGGGGTGTGAAACCCCCGCCGTCAGCGCGTCACACCCAAAGCACCGGCTGCATGTGATAGCCGATATACAACGGATGTTTGGGAAAACCGCCCTTGCTAAGCCCCAGATGATACAGCGGCAAACCAGCCTGCCGCAGCAAGCCTTCTACGGCAGCGCCGCGCCCCAGATGCAGCCCATGGGTGCCCCAAGCGCAAATCACGCGGTCAGCCTGCGCCGCGCTTTGGCAAATCACCGCATCATTCTGTGGCCCGACAGGATCGACCACGGCCCGCATCACCTTTGGGTCGGTGGCACGGTAGGCAAAGATATTGGCCACGGCAAAACTGCCAAAGCCCAAGGCCCGTGCGCGGCGTTCGCACCGCTCAACCGTGGGATCGTTTTGCGCCTCGGTCGCGGTTGAGGGGTTAAGCATGACAAACAAGACCCTTGGCCCGGCCGCCCATGTGCGCACCAACAGGTAACGGTAAGCCTCGTCCGGCGAATAGTCCGCAAAACTCGCCGCATCGCCCTTTTGATGCTGGCGGCGGATCATGGGGCCTCTGTCACAAAGACCCGCGCGGGGTGAAACATGCCCAACCGCACTTCCCCCAAGCCCAAGGCGCGGCCATTGTGGCTGGCCCAAACCTCGCCCTCGGCAAAGGTCAGCACCGCGCCCGGATTGCCCACGGCAATCTTGCGTGCGCCGTCTGCGGTGGCTTCCACCTGCGGCAGATCGGCCAAGGCGGCTTCGATCGGCAACAGATGATCTTCCAGCGTGCCCGCCTCGCCCAGTGTCAGCACCGCGTCCCACGTCAACCCGTCTTCGGCATCAAACGGCCCCGACCACGTCCGCCGCAGCCAAGCGACATGCGCCACCGTGCCCAAAGCATGGCCCAGATCGCGGGCGATGGCGCGCACATAGCCGCCCTTGCCGCAGACCATTTCCAAGATCACATGATCGTCATCGCTTCGCTCGATCACCTCTAACGAGTCTACCCACAGCGGGCGGGCGACCAATTCAAAGGCTTCCCCCTCGCGGGCCAGATCATAGGCCCGCGCGCCATCGACCTTAACAGCCGAGACCTGCGGCGGCACCTGCATAATCTCGCCGCGAAAGGCCGCAAGGGCGGCTTCGATCGCCTCGGTCGTCGGGCGCAGATCGCTGGTGGCCACAACCGCGCCTTCGGCATCATCGGTGCTGGTTTGCGCCCCAAAGCGCACGGCAAAGCGGTAGCATTTCAGCGCATCGGTCAACACGGCGACGGTCTTGGTCGCCTCGCCAAAGGCCAAAGCCAGAACCCCTGTTGCCGCCGGATCCAGCGTGCCCGCATGCCCCGCCTTTTGCGCCTTCAGCAGCCATTTGACCTTGTTGACCACATCGGTTGACCCGAGTCCCGCCGGCTTGTCGACGATCAGCCACCCCGACAGCTTGCGCCCCTTTTTGGTGCGGCCCATGTTCAGTTTCCCTTTACCAGCCCAACGATGGGCCCGATCGCAAACCCCGCCCCGCTGCGTCCCAATTCGGGCGCATAGATCCGCGAGATCGACCCGTCGAAATACAACGCATCGCGCGCGCCCAACCCGTCGCGAAAGAAGCGCGCAAAGCGGTCAAAGGTCACGGGCGTATCGGCCAGCACAAACCACGCGAAGGCGCCATCCGCCCGCACGCCCACCCCGTTGCGGATTTTGTACGAGAGAGAGTCCGCCAGAAAGCTCGGATGCAAGGCCCCGCCAATCACCAACATCGGCCCCGACTGGCTGGCATAGCGGCAGGGCAGGGGGGCGGCTGCAAAGGTGCGGCTTTCGACCACAGCCAAAACCCCATCGCCAATACAAAACACCCCATTGGGCAGCAGCCCGAAATTCCCCGGCCCGTCGCGCGTGACGATGCGGTGACGTTGCACGCCGTTCTCGATATACAGACCCACCGGCGACAGGTCAGGCTGAAACATACCGGCATTCATCGCAAAGACCAGATGCTGGCCCTGTGCTTGCAAATCGCCCTTAAGCGGAGCAAATCCGCCGTAAGGCTGCCCGTCAGCGCCGTTCAAAAACAGCCGCAGATCCTCGCCCGCCTGCGCGGTGCAGACGGCAAACTGCGCGCCCTCGAACATCATGTCGGCGCAGGTCGCCGCCGCAGGGCCCGCCGCCAAGACCAGCATCAGCGCCACGGCGCGCAGGATCTTAGGCGTCGCTTTCAGGATTGCCTACCTCGTCCTCGGGCAGAGTGTCGGGTGCGGCAAGGTCGCGCATCACCACGGGGTCGGCGAACATCCGGCGCGTCTCGTCCAGACGGTCAAAGGTTTCATCGCGGCGAAAGCGCAGGTCGGGGGCATGGCGCAAAATCACCTCTTCCGAGACTTTCTTGCGGATAATCCCCTTGTGGCGCGACAGCGCTTCGACCGCCTGATCGACATTGCCGCTGCCCAAAAGGGTCATCACATAGACCGTGGCGATTTTCAGATCGCTGGAAACCGCCACCTCGCCGATGGTGATCGACATGGCGTCAAAGGCCGGATCATGGATCTCGCCCCGTGACAGGATCTCGGACAAGCGCCGCCGGATCATTTCGCCCACGCGCAGCTGACGCTGGCCGGGCCCTTTGGATGTTTGTTTGACCATGCGCCCCTTTAGGCGCAATTTCGCCGCCCCGCAACGGGGTCCAAACGCCGCGCGATTCGCCACGTTGGCCAGCAAAGCCTTGCACCAAAACGCCCCGCATCCTAAACCCTGCCAAAGCGTGGAGGCGATAATGAGCGATAAGCCCGGCATAGTGGTCACTGGCGCATCCGGTCGGATGGGCCAAACGCTGGTCAAACTGATCTTGGCCTCTGACCATTGGCAGCTGGCAGGCTGTATCGAACGCGCAGGGTCGCCGTGGCTGGGACACGACATGGGCGAGGTGCTGGGTATGGGTACCTTGGGCCAGATCGTCACCGACGATCCCCTGCCATCCTTTGCCCGCGCCCGCGCTGTGGTGGATTTCACATCGCCCGAGGCGACCGTGGGCTTTGCCAAACTGGCCGCCCAAGCCCGCCTTGTGCATGTCGTGGGCACCACAGGCCTTGCCCCTGACCATCACCGCGCCCTTGACCTTGCCGCCCCCCATGCCGCCATCATCCAAGCCGGCAATATGAGCTTGGGCGTCAACCTTTTGACAAAGCTTACGCAAAAAGTAGCCCAAGCCCTTGATCTGGATTGGGATATCGAAGTGGTCGAGGCGCATCACCGCCTGAAAGTCGACGCCCCCTCAGGCACGGCCCTGATGCTGGGCGAGGCGGCAGCGAACGGGCGTGGCACAACTTTGACAGATGCCAAGACCCCGGCCCGCGACGGGATCACCGGCGCGCGCCCCCCCGGTTCCATCGGCTTTTCCGCCATTCGCGGCGGCGATATCGTGGGCGAACACGATGTGATCTTCGCCACCTCTGGCGAGCGCATTGTGCTGCGCCACATCGCGACCGACCGCGCCATCTTTGCGCGCGGCGCGCTGAAAGCCGCACAGTGGGGCTTGGGCCAAAAACCCGGCCGCTATGACATGATGGATGTCTTGGGCCTGTAACCCCCCGCACCCCCCCTTTCATACTTGCCCAAATATCCCCGCCGGAGGCCCAAGGCCCGCCCAGCCGAAATCCCCTTTCCTTTTGCCCCTATTTCCCCTATACGCGCGCATCTTCCCCCATAAGGGAAGACCAAGGGCCTTGCTGGACGACATCCCGGCTTGCGCCGTCACCCACAACCTTTAGGAGATCTCGATGTCGATCACTGTTGAAGAAAAAACCCGCCTGATCAAAGAATTTGCCACCAAAGAAAACGACACGGGCTCGCCCGAAGTTCAGGTGGCGATCTTGTCGTCGCGCATCGCGACCCTGACCGAGCACTTCAAAAGCCACAAGAAAGACAACCACTCTCGCCGTGGTTTGCTGATGCAAGTGGCCCAACGCCGCAAACTGTTGGACTACCTCAAGTCCAAAGATGCCGCCCGTTACACCGCGCTGATCACCCGTCTGGGTCTGCGCCGCTAACCTTGCATCGCGCCCGGGCACTGCTCGGGCGCTTTGCCTTTCTGGCCCCGGCTGATCCGGGGCGGCCCATCCGCGCCAGGGCTCTGCGCGGCGGGGGATCCGCAAATCAAAATGAGCCAGGGGCATTCGGCCCCTACGCACCGCCGGCGGGAGGGTCCCCCGGCTAAGATAGGATGACACATGTTCAACATCACCACAAAATCCATCCAGTGGGGCAATGACACCCTGACGCTGGAAACGGGCAAGGTTGCCCGCCAAGCGGATGGGTCGGTTATCGCCACCTTGGGCGAAACCTCTGTCATGGCCAACGTGACCTTTGCCAAAGCCGCAAAGCCGGGCCAAGATTTCTTCCCCCTGACGGTTCACTATCAGGAAAAGTACTACGCAGCCGGCAAGATCCCCGGCGGCTTTTTCAAGCGCGAGGCGCGCCCGTCTGAAAAGGAAACGCTGGTTTCCCGCCTGATCGACCGCCCCTGCCGCCCGTTGTTTGTCGAAGGCTTCAAGCATGAAGTGCTGGTCATGGCGACCGTGCTGTCGTGCGATCTGGTTAATGATCCCGATATCGTTGCGATGATTGCCGCTTCGGCCGCGCTGACCATTTCGGGCGTGCCGTTCATGGGCCCGATCGCTGCTGCGCGCGTAGGTTTCTCGAAGGGCGCTTATGTCCTCAACCCCGCAATGGACGACATGACCCAGTTGCGCCAGAACCCCGAGCAGCGGCTTGATCTGGTTGTGGCTGGCACCAAAGACGCCGTCATGATGGTGGAATCCGAAGCTTACGAGCTGTCGGAAGACGAAATGTTGGGCGCTGTGAAATTCGGCCATGCCCAGATGCAACCGGTGATCGACCTGATCATCGACTTTGCCGAAATTGCCGCGAAAGAGCCGTTCCACTTCTCGCCCCCCGACATATCGGCGCTTTATGGCCGTGTGGCGGCTGCGGGTGAAACCCAGATGCGCGCCGCCTTTGCGCTGCGTGACAAGCAAGAACGTTCGAACGCGATTGATGCGGCCTCGGCTGCCATCAAGGGCGCTTTGTCGGCGGAAGATCTGGCCGATATCAACCTTGGCTCGGCGATCAAAAAGCTGGAATCGTCGATCCTGCGCGGCGATATCATCAACGGCGGCGCACGCATTGACGGGCGCGACACCAAAACCGTCCGCCCGATTGTCTGCGAAACCGGCCTGCTGCCGCGCACCCATGGTTCAGCGCTGTTCACCCGCGGCGAAACCCAAGGGCTGGTCGTGACCACCTTGGGCACCGGCGAGGATGAGCAGATCATCGACGCCTTGAATGGCAACACCCGCTCGAACTTCCTGCTGCACTACAACTTCCCGCCCTATTCGGTCGGCGAAGTGGGCCGCGTGGGCAGCCCGGGACGGCGCGAAATCGGCCACGGCAAACTGGCGTGGCGCGCGCTGCAAGCCGTGCTGCCCGCCGCCACCGACTTCCCCTACACGATCCGCGTTGTGTCCGAGATCACCGAATCCAACGGGTCGTCTTCGATGGCGTCGGTCTGCGGTGGGTCGCTGTCGATGCTGGATGCTGGTGTGCCGCTGAAAGCGCCGGTTGCCGGCGTGGCCATGGGCCTGATCTTGGAAGACGACGGCCGCTTTGCCGTCTTGACCGATATCTTGGGCGACGAAGACCACTTGGGCGATATGGATTTCAAGGTGGCAGGTACCGCCAACGGGATCACGTCCTTGCAGATGGACATCAAAATTGCCGGCATCACGCCCGCGATTATGGAGCAAGCTTTGGCCCAAGCCAAAGATGGCCGGATGCACATCTTGGGCGAAATGGCCAAGTCGATCTCTGGCCCGCAGGCGTTCAGCGCCTATGCGCCCAAGATCGAAACCATGACGATCCCGACCGACAAAATCCGCGAAGTGATCGGGTCGGGCGGCAAAGTCATCCGCGAAATCGTTGAACTGTCGGGCGCTAAGGTCGACATCAACGACGACGGCATGATCAAAATCGCCTCGAACGACGCCGCCGCCATCAAAAAGGCTTATGACATGATCTATTCGATCGTGGCAGAACCCAAAGAGGGCGAGATTTACGTGGGCAAAGTGGTGAAACTCGTCGACTTCGGCGCGTTTGTGAACTTCTTTGGCAAGCGTGACGGTTTGGTCCATGTCTCGCAAATCGCCTCCAAGCGGCTGAACCACCCCAATGAGATCCTGAAAGAAGGCCAAGAGGTGAAGGTAAAACTTCTGGGCTTTGACGACCGCGGCAAGGTGCGCCTTGGCATGAAGATGGTCGATCAGGAAACCGGGCTGGAAATTGCGGAAAGCAAGGAAGCGGCCGAAGGGTGAATTGACCCAAGGGCTCCGGGAAACCGGAGCCCGTCTTTTATCTGAAAGCCTGTCATGTCCGTAAGTTCTGCTGTCACCCCAGACGATCCTGTGGTCAATGTGGTGTGCATGAAGTGGGGCACGCTGTATGGGGCGGAGTATGTGAACGCCCTGTTTTACGGTGTTGCCAAGCATCTGTCGCTAAAACACCGTTTTGTGTGTTTTACGGACAACGCCCAAGGCATCGTCGCCGATGTTGAAATTCGCCCCATTCCCCGGTTAAATTTGCCTGATGGCAAAGAAGATTTGCGCTGGCGCAAGCTGACCCTGTTTTCCAACCCCTTGGACGACCTTGTCGGCCCGACCCTGTTTCTGGACCTTGATCTGGTGATTTTCGGATCGCTGGATGCGTTTTTCACGCAGCCGGGGGCGGTGCCCATTATTCGCGACGCCGATTTGTTTCGATCCAAACATTTGCGCGCTCTGTTCCAACCCAAACGCCATAAATTTCTGGAAATGGTTGGCAACTCATCGGTCTTTCGGTTTCGGGCAGGGGCGCACGACCATGTGCTAAAGCGCTTCGTGGCCGACCCAAACGCCGCAACATCAGCCTACAAAATCTCGCAACAATTCCAAAGTGCTGCCTTGGCCGAAGCCGATGAGTTGTCTTACTGGCCAAAGGAGTGGTGTGTGAGTTTTAAAAATGTCTGCGTTCCGCGTGGCTTCGCCAGTTATTGGGCCAATCCTATGCGCCCAAAGAACGCGCGGATTGTGGTTTTTGCCGGTGAACCGAAAATGACAGAGGTTCTGGCGGGCGGCGGGCAGAAGTGGTATCGCCGGATCGGTAGTGTAGATTGGCTGAAGGCGGCATGGGAAAGTGGAATTGAAAAATAATGCAAATTCGTTTCCTTTTACGCAAAACTGCGTGGGTGAAATTTTAGGCGCAAATTAGTCCTCCACTTAACTCTCATCTTAACGGCGAAGTCTTCTTTCCGTATTTTTCCGTCGATTCTGCATCTTGATGCACGGTGCTCCATGTAGTCAACACGAACCCCTCTAGTGCCTAAACTATATGCTAACAGCCTTTCTGAATGCAGGGGCCTGCGTCCTCGAGCAACAAAGGAATCTGCGTCTCTGATCCTAAAACCGTATGACTCTGCTGCCTTTGTGCCAACTGCAAAGGCAAAACGGTCATTTAGGCCGCCACAGAATTGCCAAGCTGGCACAATTACTTTTTCAGTTTCTGTCGACGCAATGTTCTCAATAATTTGAGAAAAATCATCATGATATATCAGATCAGGTCTAATGAACACAAAAAGCTCAGCGCCCAGTTCAAGCGCCAACTTTGTTCCGTTTAATAGCGAATGTTGTTGGTGGAGTAGATTTGAAAGCGATTGAAAACTATCCGACCAGCTATCACCAAACTTCGAAAATCTTTTCAATCTCTCTGTAATTTGATTTTCATCTTGCTGCTTTAACTGTACATCAGAAAAAATCTCTGTGAGTTTATACGGTTGCTCGATGATCCCGCTTTCCTTTGATCTAGGATTTTCTATGCGACACGGTAAATTTAGCTGACCGATGACGCGATACTTTAAACCCCTATCTCTAATCGATCTTAAAAGGGTGTGTTCAATGGATTGCAAGAATGGGTTAATGCTTCTTGGCATTCCATAAAGAATTATAGCTACCGTATTCATCGCCCTCATTCGTCCTGATCCTCGCTGCCACATTTTAAAATCCCGAACGCCGTGGTCTTCATCCGCAATGTCTTGGTCTGCGCCCTGATTTCCCGATTGCGTTGGCGCACCTCTGGGCGATCATAGCCGCGCGGGTGGTCAAGATGAACCAATGGTGCCGAATACCGCACTGTGCGCGCCTTGAAGCCGGCATTCTTCATCCGCTGGCCTAATTCTTTATCCTGCCCGCCATATTTGATCCGCTCGTCATACCCATTCACGGCCAAAATATCTTCGCGAAAGCAAGATGCGTTCGCCCCACACAGCGAGGTGCGAATGGGGTTGATCCATTCCAAAACCGACATCACCGGTTGCGCAAAAGGCGCAGTTTTGAGCCAAGCGGATATGTCCGTCAGTGCCCCCTGAGCTCGCAGCCAAGGCCTTTGGAAAACGGTTAGGTTTTTGACGTCGTCACGTGTCACAATTTCCGTAGCGGTCTTATTTAAACGGATCAGGCTGCCCGTATTAAAGGCCTGTCGACGGGCCATTTGAACATGTCTGCGCACAAAACCCGGGTGAATCAGCACATCACCATCAATAAACACCAAATAATCGGCGCACGAGGTGGCGATCGATTTGTTCAGAATCGCGCCTTTTTCAAATCCGTTATCGGCATGCCACATATGCCTGACCAGCACGGATGAGCGCGCGGAAAAGGCATCAATGATGGCTTTTGTTTCCGGACCAGATCCATCATCGGCAATACAAATGCTGGTTAAACGGTAATCCTGCATCAGCACCGATTCAAAACACAAATCGAGCGCGCGGGGATTGTTGTAAGTGGAAATGATCAATTCGGTGTGCATGTCGGTCTTGCTTTGCTATCCCGTGTGGCCACTTTGCGCCACGGTTATGTCTGCAGCAGTCTAAGCCTAGGTGCAAAATGCGGGCTTGGCCAGATGCTTGCGGGATGTGGGGCGCAACGCGCTGTCACGTCAGGCCAAAATCCCGCCAAACCCCGCTTGACACAGCGCCCGTCGCCCTGTTGAACCAAGGCACACCACCCAGGAGAGGGCCATGTATCTGGAAGCCGTGCGCGAACTTCTCCGCAAGCAGAAATTGGTTGAGGGTCTGGTCAAGGGCCACGGGGCGGCGCATCAGAATCTGGTGGAAACCGTGGTCGAGCGGCAGCAGTCGGTTGAGCTTGAGAATTTTATGGCCAAGCTTGCCGTGGCTGATATTGTTGAAATCCTTGAAGCTTTGCCCGCGGATGAGGCGGCTCTTTTGTGGCCGCGCGTTCCGGCGGGGCGTTCGACCGATGTGCTGTGGGAAGTCTCCGACGAGTTGCGCGATCAGTTGGAAGAGGTGGCGGGCCCGCGTCTGGCGGAAACCAAAGTGTCGGTTTTTGAACTGACGGGGGGGCGCATCAAGCAAAGTGCGATCAAGGCGCGTAAGGATCTTGAGGGTAAAAAACCGCTTTGGATTGATTTGCTGAACGCCTCTTCTGCGCAGCGCGCTTATATTGGCGAGTTTTACCGGTTGGATCTGCCCGATCCGGGGGATGAAACCGATCTAGAGGTGTCAAATCGCTTTCATATCGAAGAAAGCGGCGCGCTTAATCTGCATTCGAATTTCCTGCTGGATCGGGGGGGTAAAAGCCGCTCTGTGCCTGTGGCCTTTATCTTGCACAAAGACATCCTGTTTTCGTTGCGCAATGAAGACTTGCCGGTCTTTCGCTTGCAACGCCGCCGGGCTGAAACAGTGCCGGGGTTTGCGACGGATTGCTTTGATCTGCTGTTGAACTTGTACGGATCAGACGTTGAGTATTCCGCTGACAGTCTTGAGGATATTTATAAAACCCTTAGCCGTGTCGGCAAACACGTTCTGTCAGAAACGATGACCGATGAAGAGGCCGCCTCTGTTCTGGCGGATATTGCCGAAGAAGAAGACCTCAACGGTCGTATTCGCGCCAATATCATGGACAGCCAGCGCGCCATTGTGTTTCTGATGCAATCGCGCGCCTTGTCAGACAGCAATGTGAAAGACGCAAAGCAGGTCTTGCGAAATATTGACAGTTTGAACAGCCACACGGCGTTCTTGTTTGATAAAATCAACTTCCTGATGGATGCGACCATCGGTTTCATCAACATCAACCAGAACCGCCGTGTGACGCAATTGACCATGCTCAGCGTGGTGTTCTTGCCCATGAACATTTTGGCGGGCATGGGTGGGATGTCAGAATATTCTATGATGACGGCGGGGATACCTTGGCCGATTTCTTATGCTGTTTTTGCCATCGGGTCAGCTTTGATCGGTTTGCTGACCTACCGCGTGGTGCGGCGGGTTGACCAGAAAAAGGCGCGGCGGGCGATTAACAAATAGCCCGCCGCTTGCGGTTCATTGCGGCGCTTTGGCAAAGCGCAGGTAGGGCAGTTTGATATCCAGCGCGCCAAAACGTTCGGTGGCTTGTTCGTTGTTCAACGCCAAGGCCACAATCACGTCTTGGCCCGCTTGCCAGTTGGCCGGGGTTGCCAGTGGTTTGCCGTCGGTCAATTGCACGGCATCCAAAGCGCGCAAAATCTCGGCAAAGTTGCGGCCGACGGACATAGGGTAAGTCATCGTCAGTTTGACCTTTTTATCCGGCCCCACAATGAACACCGTGCGCACTGTGGCCGAATTGGCGGGCGTGCGCCCTTCGGTGGGCAGGTAGAATTCGGCCGGAAGCATGTCATAGGCCTTGGCGACGGTCAGGCTGGTGTCGTCGATGATGGGAAAATCGGCCGGTGCGCCGCCAAAGGCTTCGATGTCGCGCTTCCATTTTTCATGATCTTGCACCGAATCGACCGACACGCCGATCACCTTGGTGCCGCGCTTTTTAAACTCGGGCACCAGTTGTGCTACGGCACCGAATTCGGTGGTGCAAACGGGGGTAAAATCGCGCGGGTGGCTGAAGATGATGCCGTAATGGCCATCCAGCCAATCGTGGAACTTGATCTCTCCGGCGGTGGAGCTGGCGGTGAAATCGGGGGCAATGTCATTGATGCGCAGGCCCATGGCAATCCTCATGCTGGTGTTCATGCCGAAGACATAGGCAATTTGGAACGAAGTTTCACTAGCCTGCGGGGTTTGGCGCAAAGAAAAGTATGCTGTTCTCTGCCCGTCGCCTTGGGCGAAAGATTTTTCTAACCCGCACTTAAAGTCGGAATTTGATCAAACATGCCGCGCCCTGTGCTTGCCCCAAGCCCGCCCAGATGCGACGATACCCCATCCCAATAGGAGGCCCTCATGATCATCCGCCGCGACTTTTACATCAATGGCGCTTGGACCGCCCCTGCCACCCCGCGTGACGCCCAAGTGATTGATCCTTCAACCGAGGATGCCTGCGCTGTCATTTCCTTGGGCGGTCAGGCCGACACAGACGCCGCCGTGGCCGCTGCCCTTGCCGCCTTTCCCGCATGGGCCGCAACCCCCCGGGCTGAGCGCCGCGCGGCCGTGGTGCGCATTTTGCAGCAGTACGAGCGCCGCTTGGAAGACCTTTCGCAAGCCATTTCGATGGAAATGGGCTCTCCCATCGACCATGCGCGCGGGTCGCAAGCGCCTTGCCTGCCGTGGCATTTGACCAATTTTCTGACGGCCTTTGACCAGATGGAATGGGTGCGCCCCTTGGGCCCGCATGCCCCCGATACGATGATTGCGCAGGAACCGATCGGCGTGGTGGGTCTGATCACGCCGTGGAATTGGCCGATGAACCAGATCGCGCTGAAAGTCATTCCGGCCATTCTGGCGGGCTGCACCTGTGTGCTGAAACCGTCGGAAGAATCGCCGCTGAACGCCATGATCTTTGCCGAATTCTGCCACGATGCAGGCCTGCCTGCGGGCGTGTTCAATCTGGTGAACGGCGATGGGGTGGGGGTGGGCAGCCAGTTGTCGACCCATCCTGATGTGCAGATGATCTCTTTCACCGGATCGACCCGCGCGGGCAAGGCCATTTCCAAAGCCGCCGCAGACACGCTGAAGCGTGTCACGCTGGAGCTGGGCGGCAAGGGGGCGAATGTGATTTTCGCCGATGCCGATGACGAGGCCGTCGAACGCGGCGTGCGCCATATGATGGACAACTCGGGCCAGTCCTGCAACGCGCCCTCGCGCATGCTGGTGCAGCGCCCGATCTATGATCGGGCGGTGACGGTTGCAGCGCAAGTCGCCGACAGCATCAAGGTCGGATCCGCCCATCAAGCCGGCGACCACATCGGCCCCGTGGTCAGCAAACGCCAATGGGATCAGATCCAGTCCTATATCCAAAAGGGCATCGACGAAGGTGCGCGCTTGGTCGCGGGCGGCACCGGCCTGCCCGAGGGGTTCAACCGTGGCTTTTACGTCAAGCCCACCGTCTTTGCCGATGTCACCCCCGGCATGACGATCGAGCGCGAAGAGATCTTTGGCCCCGTGCTGGCGATGATCCCTTTTGACACTGAAGCCGATGCCGTGCGCATCGCCAATGACAGCCCCTATGGGTTAACGCATTATGTGCAAACCCAAGACGGGGCCAAGCGCAACCGCATGGCCTTGGCGCTGAAGGCGGGCATGGTGCAGACCAATGGCCGCTCGCGCGGGGCAGGGGCGTTTTTTGGCGGTATGAAATCCTCGGGCCGTGCCCGCGAGGGCGGGGTTTGGGGCTTGGAAGAGTTCTTGGAATCCAAGGCCATTTCCGGCTGGGATGTCACCCAGCCCTTGTCCAGCGAATAAGCGCCCGCGCAGGGGGGCCACCCCCCCTGCGCCCCCAAATAAGCCGCAAACCAGACCACGGGATGACGCTTTTTGACGATTCCCCCCGCCCCGCGCCCTTAGGCTTTCCCAAAAGCCAGAGGCCGCCATGACCCAACACCGCCATCTTCTCTCCCCCCTCACCCTGCGCGGCCATACGTTGCGCAACCGCATCGTCTTTGGCGCGCATACCGCGAATATGTCTGACATGGGCATTCCGGGCCCGCGCGTGCAGGGGTATCTCGTCGAACGCGCCTTGGGCGGGGCGGGGATGATTGTGTCAGAACCCGTCCCCGTCCACCGCACCGGCGTGCTGACGCGGGGCAATTATGCGCATTCCGATGACGCCGTGATCCCGCATTTTCGCAAGATCACCGATGCCGTCAAAGCCGCAGGCGCGGTGATTTTGCAGCAACTTTACCACATCGGCGCGCACGGCGATTCCGACCTGTCCTTTGCCCCGCATTGGAGCCCCTCTGGCCTGCCATCTTACCACGATTCCGACGGCTCGCACGCCATGACAGGTGCCGAGGTGGAAGAACTGCTTGACGCCCATGTTGCCGCCGCCATCCGTTCCAAAGCCGCCGGCTTTCAGGGGGTCGAGGTGTGGGCCGCCTATCATTCCCTGCTGGATCAATTCTGGACCCCGTGGAGCAATCGGCGCACCGATCAATGGGGCGGGTCGCTGGAAAACCGCACCCGCTTTTCGCGCACCCTGATTGATCGTATCCGCCAGACCTGCGGGCCAGATTTCATCATCGGGCTGGCCATCAGCTATTCCCCCGCCTATCCGGTGATGCTGTCTGATGCCGACATGTGCGAGATTATAGCCCTGCATGATGCCACCGGCGATGTCGATTATGTCACCTGCGGCTATGGCAGCTACTTGGATTTCGAAGGCATCATCCCCCCCTTCACCCACGGCGAAAAGCTGACCACGCCCTTGACCGCCCAACTTAAGGCCATCGTCAAACACGCCGTCATCACGTCAGAAGCGGGGGTTCGCACGCCCGATAACGCCGAAACCATCATCGCCAGCGGCGAGGCCGACCTTGTGTCGATCGTGCGCGGCCAGATCGCCGACCCGCATCTGGCCCGCAAAACCACCGAAGGGCGCGCAGACGATATTCGCGGCTGTATTTCTTGCAACCAGATGTGCTGGGGGCGGCGCAGCCGCGATTACTGGATTTCCTGCCTGATCAACCCTTCGGTCGGCCGCGAGTTTGAATGGGGCGGTGATCGGTTCACAATGGCGCAAACCCCCCGCTCGGTGCTGGTGGTGGGTGCGGGCCCCGCAGGGTTAGAGGCCGCGCGTGCCGCCGCCGAACGCGGCCATTTTGTCGAGATCGTCGAGGCCTTGCCCGTGATCGGCGGCCAATTCCGCCTTGCAGGCCAACAACCCCGCCGCGCGCAGATTTTGGATTTGCTGGGCTGGTATGAAGCCCAATTTGTCAAACTGGGCGTCAACCTGCGCTTGAACACCTATCTGGACGAAAGCGATATAGCGGCCCACACCGCCGATACCGTCATTCTGGCCACAGGCTCGCTGCCCGACGAGACAGGCTTTCAACGCTGGGTGCCCGCGCAAGAAACGCTACCGGGTATCGACTTGGGCGGTGTCTGGTCGCCCGAAGCCGTTCTGCGGCGCGAGGCGCGGTTGGGCGACACCGTGGTTTTGTATGACGAAGGGTCAAACTGGCGCGGTGTGGGCACAGCTTGGGCCATGGCCGAGCAGGGCAAAAAGGTGATCCTTGTCACACCCGAGGCTTTCGTGGGCAAAGAAATCGCCCGCACCGCTGCCGATGGCGCGGCCCGCCGCCGGATCGCGCAGTTGGGCGTAGAGTTTAAGACCGAACATTGTCTTGCCCGCTGGCACGGCAACGGTGTGACGATCCGCAATATGCTGACCGGAACCGAAGAAACCATCGCCGCTTCAGCCCTTGTGATGTCCACCACCAACCGCGCCTTCGATCCGTTTCCCGAAACCTTCGCCGGCAAACAAACCCACCGCATCGGCGATTGCACAGCCCCCCGCTTGGCGGCCTATGCCTTTCACGAGGGGCGCAAACTGGCGCTGGCGCTTTAGGGGATCAAAACGGACAGGGCGCGGTGAAGGTCATCCACTCTCCGCTGTCGGGGTGATGCATGCTTAGGCTTTCGGCGTGCAGCATCAGGCGGGGGAAGGCTGCGGCCTGCCCTGTTGCATAGATCGGGTCGCCCAAGATCGCATGGCCAAGGCTTAGCATATGCACCCGCAGCTGGTGGCTGCGCCCCGTCAGCGGGAACAGATGCACCCGCGTTTCGCCCGCATCCCGCCCCAGAACCACCCAATCCGTCACCGCCGCCCGCCCGTTAAGCGCATCGACCATCTGGCGCGGGCGGTTGGGCCAATCCACGCCGATGGGCAGATCAACGGTTCCGCGGTCTGGCTGCACATCGCCAAACACCCGTGCGACATAGGTTTTCTTGGCGCGGCGTTGTTCGAATTCCTGCCCCAGAAACCCTTGCGCGGCCTTGTTGCGGGCAAAGATCATCACGCCCGAGGTGTCACAATCCAGCCGATGCACCAGCAGCGTGCCGGGATAGGCCCTCCGCAGACGGGTTTCCAGACAATCGGCCCGCCCTTCAGTCTTCCCCGGCACCGACAACAGCCCCGACGGCTTATCTGCCACCAAAATCGCGCGGTCTTCGTACACAATGCGCAGCGGCACATCAGGTGGGGAATAGGTAAACTCCATCATACGATGGTATGACCCGCCGCCTTAAGACGCTCGGCCAAGTGGCGGATATGGGCTGGCCCCACCTCGCAGCACCCGCCGATGATCGTGGCCCCCATGTCCACCCAAGCCATGGCGAAATCGCCGTATTTTTCCGGCGTCAGATCATGGCGGTGGGTCAGTTCCTTGACCGTCGGCGCATCTTTCAGGAAGTTGCCCGAGATATGGGTAAACCCGTTGGCATAGGCCCCAAAGGGCTTGCCCAAATCCTTCAACGCCGCCAAAGCCGCCGCCATCGATTCGGGCACCGAACAATTGGCCAGCATTGCCGCCACCGGATAATCGCGCACCAGCCGCGCCAGATCGCTCACAAGCTCGCCCGAGCGTAAGCGCGCCCCATCATGGTCATCGACCGATACCGACAGCCAGACAGGCTTGCCCGCCGCCTGCGCGCCGGCCAAAGCGCCTTCTGCCATCTCGACCGAGGCCATGGTTTCGCACAAGATCACATCGACATGGGCGGCCAAAATCTGCGCGATTTCGGTGTATTTGGGCACGGCGATGTCCAAAGGCTGGGTCAGATCGGGGCGATAGGATGCTATAAGCGGCCCCATCGACCCCGCAATCCGCCCGGCGCCATGGGCGGCCTTGGCCTCGTGCGCCTCGGCCAGTGCGCGCAAATGCAGCGCGTGAAACAGCGGGTCCATCCCGAAGCGTTCCAGCCGGTCGTGGTGGATCGCATAGGTGTTGGTCGTGGCAATCGTGGCACCGGCGGCAAAGTAATCGGCGTGAATGTCGCGCACCAGACCGGGGTGGTCGATCATCACACGGGTCGCCCAAAGCGGCGTCGGGTCATCGCCTGAACGTGCGACAAGTTCCTGTCCCATGCCACCGTCAAGAAGGGTGATTGCTGCCATGTCGGCCTCCGTCGCTGCTGGGTAAAAGGGTTAGCTATCAAGCCTGCGCTTGGGGCGAAAGCCCCTGCGGCAGATCGTAGTAATCGCCTGCGTCTTGCACGTACCAATGGCTGGCGATGGCAAGCCCCGTTGGCCCATCCAGCGCGCCTGCGGCAAAGCTGATGGCGTCATCGCCTTCAAGCTGCCAGAACAGGCTGGCCCCGCAGGTGTTACAAAACCCCCGCCGCGCTTGGGGCGAGGATTGGAACCATTTCAAGCCCTTGTCTTCGATCAAGCAAAACTGTGCCAAGGGCACCGAACTTGCCGCCCAAAAATGCCCCGAGGTTTTGCGGCACTGCGTGCAGTGGCACGCAATCACCGGTCGCAGCGGCAAAGCCGCCTCAAACACCACAGCGCCGCATAGGCACGATCCGCGCATCACTCTGCCTTTTCAAACACTTGGGCCAACAACGGCACCAGCCAATCTTCATCGTCGCGGTCAAAGGCGGCGGGGGTGTCGCTGTCTAAATCCAAGACCCCCAACAGCTTGCCCGCCCCGTTCCAAACCGGCAGCACCAGTTCTGAACGGGTGGAAGAGGCGCAGGCGATATGGTCGGGAAATGCGTCAACATCGGGCACATTCAGCACCCGCCCCGATCGCGCCGCAGCCCCGCACACACCGCGCGAAAACGGGATGACCAGACAGCCATGCCCGCCCTGATAGGGGCCGATCTTCAGCAAATCGGGGGCCACCACGCGGTAAAACCCCGTCCAATCGGCGAAATCGTGGTGGTGGTGAATTTCGCAAACCACCGTGGCCATCAGCGCCACGGTATCCGTCTCGCCTTGGGTCAAGGCAAGGATTGCGTCGGTAATCGCCTGTCTGTCCATCTTAATACCCCAAAGCGCAGCCGTCTTTGCGCGGGTCAGAGGCCCCGATCAACACGCCGCTGTCTTGCATCAGGATATTCTGCGCCCCGCCCAAAGCATCCGGCGGGGTGATGACCTTGTGGCCCATCTGCGCCAGCGTGTCGCGCACGCCTTGGGAATAGCCGCGCTCAACCTCCATCCCGTCGACCCACGAAAAGCTGCGCGGGGCGTCGACGGCGGCTTGCGTGTCCAATCCGTAATCCACCAAGTTCGACACAAAGCGCGCGTGACCCGTGGGTTGATAGGCCCCGCCCATCACGCCAAAGGGCATGATCACCTTACCGTTGCGTTTCAGCATCCCCGGAATGATCGTGTGCATCGGGCGCTTGCCGCCTGCCAGCTCGTTCGGGTGCCCCTCGGTCAGGCTAAAGCCCGCGCCGCGGTTTTGGAAGATGACCCCGAACTTGGACGAGGCCAGCCCCGCCCCAAAGCCGTAATAGATCGAATAGATCAGCGACACGGCCATGCGGTCACGGTCGACGACGCTGATATAGATCGTGTCGCGGTGGATCGCCTCTGCCAGCGGGTTGGGGCTGGGGGCGGCGCGGTTGGGGTCGATCAGGGCGGCCAGCTTGGCGGCGGTGGCGTCGGACAGCATATGATCCAGACGCGGGCTGTGTTCGGCAATAAAGCGGTTGCGCGTGTCATAGGCCAGCTTGCCGGCCTCGGCCTCGATATGGGCGCGCTGGGCGCCGAACGGGTCCATTGATTTCAGATCAAAGTGCTTGAGGATGTTCAGCATCAAGATCGCCGTAGCACCCTGCCCATTGGGCGGATGTTCCAACACCGTGACATCGCCGTAGGTGCCCGCCACGGGTTCGCCCCATGTGCAACTTGTGGCGGCCAAATCGTCAAGGGTGTGCGAGCCACCTAAGGCGTTCAACGAACCAATCAAATCCTCGGCCACCTCGCCCTCGTAAAACCCCGCGCGGCCTTGGCGAGCAATGCGGCGCAGCACTTCGGCTTGACCGGGGGCGCGGAAGATTTGGCCGGCTTTAGGAACCGCGCCGTCAAGCAGAAAGAACTCCCGTGCCTTGCCTTGCAAGAACGGCGCGTCATCGGCCCAGTCAAAGGCCACACGCGGGGCGACGGGCACGCCCGCTTCGGCATAGTGGATGGCGGGGGCCAAAACGTGGTCAAGGCCCAGCTTGCCCCAGTCGGATGACAAACGGCAAAAGGCGTCCATCGCGCCGGGCAGGGTCACGGCCTCAACCCCGCGCAGGGGAACTGTGGCGTGGCCCGCATCGCGCAGGGCAACCGCCGTGGCCGCCGCAGGGGCGCGGCCTGATCCGTTCAGCGCCAAGACCCGCTCGTCACCCGCAGGTTTCAAAAGAACAAAGCAATCCCCGCCAATCCCAGTCATTTGCGGTTCGCAAATGCCCAACAAAACCGCCCCCGCAATGGCGGCATCCACCGCATTGCCGCCCGATTTCAGAATCTCCACTGCCGCTTGGGCCGCAAAGGGATGCGATGTCGCCACCATCCCGTTTGTCGCATAAACGGCCGACCGGCCGGGCATCTGAAAATCACGCATGGCGCACCTCTTTGGGGGCAGCCTAGGATGGATTTTGGCCAAGGGGAAGATGGCGCGCCAAAGTGCCGCCGCCCTAATTCATCTGAAATTGCAGCGGATAGCGCCCGTCAGTGAAATCGCCAAACAGATCGGCCAAATCGGGGTGATCCACCGGTTCACCGGTTTCATCGGGCACAAGGTTTTGCTCGGACACATAGGCCACATAATAGCTTTGCTCGTTTTCCGCCAAAAGGTGGTAAAACGGCTGGTCCTTGGACGGGCGCATCTCTTCGGGGATGTTTTCGTACCATTCTTCGGTGTTGGAAAACATCGCATCCACGTCAAACACAACACCGCGAAACGGGTGCTTGCGGTGCCGCAGCACTTGCCCGATGTGATATTTCGCCGCTGTTCTAAGCATCGCTGCAATCTCCCTACACAGGGTTCATAATCCTGCCACAGTCGACTGTCCACTGATCAGCGCCGACCCCTTGGCAGGATTTTTGCCCCCTTTGGATAGGATGGCCCCCGGTTTGGGGGGCTGGCCCGAAGCTTTGCAGATTTGCGCCGATGATCAGCGCTTGCCCATTGGAGCGGCGGCGATTTTCGGCTAGGCTTGGCCCAAATAAATAGAACGCATGAGGGGCAGATGAGCAGAACTCTTCGTGCGTCGATCTTGTTGCTGTTTTTAGCCTCCTGCGGGGGTGGCAACTTTTCGGCGCCGCGCAACATGGATGACGCCTGTTCGGTCATTCATCAACGGCCCAGTTACCTGAAGGCGATGCAGGCCACCCAACGCAAATGGGGGGTGCCGATTTCTGTGCAAATGGCTGTTTTGTATCAAGAATCAAAGTTCATCGGCAATGCGCGCACCCCGCACCAATATGCGTTGGGTGTCATTCCCATGGGGCGGCAAAGTTCGGCCTACGGCTATGCGCAAGCGTTAGACAGCACATGGGATGATTACCGCAAAGAACGCCACCGTGGCGGGGCGCGGCGCGACAATATCCGCGATGCGACCGACTTTATGGGTTGGTACATGGACACGTCGAGTGCCAAGTTGGGTATTTCCAAAGGCGACGCCGAAAGCCAGTATCTGGCCTACCACGAGGGCCGCAAGGGCTTTGCCCGCCAAAGCTACAAGTCCAAGGGCTGGCTGATGGATGTGGCAGACGACGTGGGCAGCCGCTCGCAGCGCTACCACAGCCAGTTGGCTGGCTGCCTGCGCTAGTTTCCAAGCCCCCGACGGGTGGTTTCGGCGGTGATCGAAAACAGGCTGTCGGGATAACTGGCCCCTCTTTGCAGCGGGGCTAAGGTTACGGCGGTTTGGCCGCCCATGTCATCGGTGATGGTCCATTGGGTCAGGGCAATGGGTGCGTCGCTAAACACCAGTTCGATCGCCCCGTAATCGGGATGTTTGGGGTCTTGGGCGGTGATATGGGTCGCACCGTCCACCTC
>CANFSY010000035.1 GCA_947449875.1 Paracoccaceae bacterium | reverse complement strand
CGAGTGTGAAATTGTATTGATCAGCATAAACGGAAGTTCGTGAAAATAGAATGAAACCGATAACAAGAATGATACGGCTAATTTTCATTGACATGATGAAGACTCCATGCTCCTACTCCCGATTAATGATATTCCAAAATTGAGATCATTGCAATATCGAATTTGTGAAATTTTCGAATCGGTCACATAAAATCCACTAACCGTCCGCTCATATCAACAGCCCTCACACGCTGATTAGGTGTTCCATCCTGGATTATCACATCTCCCCTCGGCGATCTGCGCTGTTCATGGCAAGGTCACTTGTGAGGGAATCTCGGGACGGGGGATGACCATGCTGATCCATATCCATAAGCAAGCAACGACGACGCCAAAAGTACGCGCAGCTATCCAGAGCAGCGATGATGCAGGATCGGATCTCCCGGAACGCTTCGGGGTGACGCCGCATTCCATTATAATCTTTCTCGTTACATCTGATGCGTCCGCACATCCCCGCGATTCCCCACCCATCGCAGGGGTCCTACCTCTCTATAACTCTTTATAAGTTTCAGTTGGGAAAAGCGGTGCTGTCGGTGTCGGGTTCGCGACCCAAAACCGCAGTTCAGCGGAGGGTTCCGCGCCAAACCCCGCACCCACCGCCTTTATAAGTCTTTACAACTTTTTTCATAAACCAAAACCGCCCCGAAGGGCGGCTTATGGTCTTGTAATCATTGATAAGATTGGTGGAGCCAGGGAGGATCGAACTCCCGACCTCTTGAATGCCATTCAAGCGCTCTCCCATCTGAGCTATGACCCCATTTTAACCCGTCCGACCCTGCGGTCGTCCGACGCTGGGCGCGTCGTTGCGGCTTCATATTGGCAGGCGCGGGGGGGTGCAAGGGAAAATTGCGGCCCCCCGCAAGGTTTTCTTAGACTTCTTCTTCGTCGCCGGGAACCTCGGTCAGATCGTCCAGCGACACGGTGTCGTCGGCGTCTTCTTCCAGCAGCTCATCGTCCAGCTCGGCGTCATCGGCCACACCGGGGGTGAGCAGATCGTCATCGGTGTCCAGATCATCGACCAGAACGTCATCGTCTTTTTCGGGCGCAACGCGGGCGATCACAGAAGCGGCCATCTTGCGGCGGGCGCTTTCAATGTCGACAACTTCGCCGGTGTAGGGACTGACGACAGGGGTGCGGTTCAGGTCATAGAAACGCTTGCCAGTGGTCGGGCAGATGCGCTTCGTGCCCCATTCAGCTTTGGGCATGGTAATCCTTGCTAGGCTATTGCCAGAGAACCGCTCGCTTGCCATAGGGCGGGGGCCAAGTCAAAGACTTTTCGACGCAGGCAAAGGCCTTTGTGGCGGGCGCAGAATGCGTTAAGCTCAACCCTGCTTGCCCGAGGTGCCATGCCCGTTTTGCCCGGTTCTCCCCCGTTGGATATCACGCTGCGCCGTTCGGCGCGGGCGGTGCGATTTTCATTGCGAGTCTCGGCACTTGATGGGCGTGTGACCCTGTCAATTCCCCAGCGCGCCCGCGAGGCCGAGGCGATGGCTTTCGCCCGCCAGCATGAAGATTGGCTGCGGGCGGCCTTGGCGCGGCAGGGTGGGGCTTTGGCGATTGGCTTTGGCAGCGTGCTGCCGATCGAGGGGCGCGAGGTGGTCTTGGCCCAAGGCACGGGCCGCGCGGCGCAGCACTTGGGTGATTCGCTTTTGCTGCCGGGGGCAGAGGCGCAAGTGGCCGCGCGGGCGGCGGCCTATCTGCGCGCTTTGGCCCGCGACCGCTTGGCCGAGGCTTCTGATCACTACGCAGGTCTTTTGGGGCGCAAGGTGGCGCGTCTGACCTTGCGCGATACAAGGTCGCGCTGGGGGTCGTGCAGCCATCAGGGCGCGCTGATGTATTCTTGGCGGCTGATCATGGCCCCGCCGTCGGTGCTGCGCTATGTCGCAGCACACGAATGCGCGCATCTGGTGGAAATGAACCACTCCGCCGATTTCTGGGCTGTGGTGGCGCGGCTTTATCCAAATTGGCAGGCGGAACGGGCTTGGCTGCATGCCAATGGCCCGCGCCTGCACAGCTACCGCTTTGGGCCGACAGACGCTTGACGCGGGGCCTTGGGTTTGCTTGGGTTGGCCCATGTCAATTGCCCCGCGCCCTGCAAGCCTTCGGCTGGCCGATCCCTCTGCGCCCGCGCACGAGCGGCTGTACCGCATGCTGCGCCAGCAGATCATGCACGGTGAACTCGCCCCCGGCCTGTCGATGACACTGCGCGGTCTGGCCGCGCAATATGACATGTCAATGACCCCCGCGCGGGAAGCCGTGCGCCGTTTGGCGGCCGAAGGGGCGTTGACGATTTCGTCGTCAGGCAGGGTTTCCACGCCGGAATTGAGCCCCGAGCGTATCGAAGAACTTGCCGCCATCCGCGCCCTGATCGAGCCCGAGATGGCCTCGCGTGCCCTGCCGCGCGTGCATTTTGCCCTGATCGACCGATTGACCGCAATCAACGCGCTGAACCAAGAGGCGGTGCTGAACCACGATGCGGTGGCCTATGTGCGCAGCAATCTGGAATTTCACCGCACGCTGTACCTGCGCGCACAAACCCCTGCGATGCTGGCCATCTGCGAGACGGTCTGGCTGCAACTGGGCCCCACCATGCGCGCCCTTTACGACAAACTGCGCCGCCGCGATGTGCCCCAACACCACCGCCTGATCCTTGCCGCCCTGCGCGCCGGCGACGAGCCGGGCCTGCGTCTGGCCGTGCGCACGGACGTGACGCAGGGGCTGCGGCATTTGGCGAGTTGACCCGCTGAACGACGCAGCACCGCATGCCTTTGATTCAGCGGGGGCCGTGGGTGGGTCTGCAAAACCAATTGTTTTGCGCCGGATTTTGTGCGAGAACTTGGCTATAAATTCGGTTGAAATTGAAAGCATTTTTATGACCAAAGACCGCATTGAGGTGTTTTGCGACACAAATTATCTGGTGTTTTCGCATGGGCCACGGGTCCACCCCTGCACGATCATCGGGTTTTCGTGGCGTGGCGATGCAGATCATCCCCTTGTCGCGGGCGACTTTACTCGCCAATTCCTGCCCGACCACGTTGCCAGCTGGGGATTGAACGCCAATTTCATGTCGTTCGTGACCAGTCGGAATTGCTGGTATCTTGCCCCAGAGGTGGAACAGGCCATCGCCGCCATCAAGGCCGTGACAGCCGGAAGCCGCATTATCACCTATGGCAGTTCGATGGGGGGCTATGCCGCAGTGAACCTTTCAACTGCGCTAAACGCCGATTATTTTTTTGCCCTATCGCCGATGAGCACAATCTTTGACCCCTTTATGGCCGAAATAAAGGACTTTAGGTTTTCGCAAGACCGCGATCTTCTTTCCAACACCCGTGATGGGATTGCCCGTGGCGATCATGCTGACAGGCGCGGACTGATTGTTTACGATGACAAGCATGTTCACGATGCAAAACACGCCGAAGTTATTTTATCGCAAACCCGATCTGAAGCCTTGACCGTTTCTTTTTCTGGCCACCCGTCGATGAATTCTTTGAACCGTATCTTTCCGTTACGCGACATACTCGCCGCGATTGTGGATGGCTCGGTGGATGCGCAAAGCCTTCAGGCCCATATCAACACCGTCGTGCCTGATCTGCCAGAAACCTTGGCCGGCGCGATGCAAAGCTTTCCACGCTTTTTGGATATCATAGACAAACGCCCCGATCGTCTGGGCCCCGAAGCGTTCCAATCAGCCGTAACCACGCTGACAAAGGCCGAGAATACGCACGCTATCACAAAGGCCATGATCGACAAAGTAGCACGGGCTGCAGTGGCGGCAAACTGTTGGGAGTTTGCGCACTCGACTTACATCCAGACGGTTTGGCATCTGGGTCTGGCCTATGAAAGCCTTGGCTTGACACAAGACGCTGTGGCTTACGCAAAGGCCAATCTTCCCGAAAGCACCCTGACCGCGTTCATGGCACGACGTTAGCGGCTATCCGAAAAAGTTGGCCCTTTGCGCCAGAGCAAGCCCCCCTCGGCCCCCGCCCATCGGGCGAAGGCCAAGCGTTGCTCACTCCGCCGTCAGCAGCGGCGGCTTGGTGGTGGTCAGGCGCGCCTTGGCATGGTCTTGATAGGTCAGCACAATTGCGCCATCTTTGACGCCGATATGCACCAGCCCGCCCTTGGTCAGTTTGCCGAACAGCAGTTCTTCGGCCAAGGGCTTCTTGATATGCTCTTGAATAACCCGCCCCAAGGGACGCGCGCCCATCTTGTCGTCGTAGCCTTTTTCCCCCAGCCAGTCGGCGGCGGCGGGTGACAGGTCGATATGCACGCCGCGGTCCAGCAGTTGGGCTTCCAGCTGCATGATGAACTTTTCCACGACCGAGCGGATGATGCCCTTGCCCAAGGGCGCAAAGGCAATCACCGCGTCCAGACGGTTGCGGAATTCGGGGGTGAAGGTGCGCTCAATCGCGGCTGTATCCTCGCCGGTGCGCTTGTCGCGGCCAAAGCCGATGGCTTCTTTGGCGGCATCTGCCGCGCCGGCGTTGGTGGTCATAATCACCACCACATTGCGGAAATCAACCTGACGGCCGTTGTGGTCGGTCAGCTTGCCGTGATCCATGACCTGCAGCAGAATGTTATAAACATCCGGATGGGCCTTTTCGATCTCGTCCAGCAGCAGCACACAGTGCGGGTGCTGGTCGATGCCGTCTGTCAGCATACCGCCTTGGTCAAAGCCCACATAGCCGGGGGGGGCCCCGATCAGGCGGGAAACGGCGTGCTTTTCCATATATTCCGACATGTCAAAGCGCAGCAATTCCACCCCAAGGATCGAGGCGAGTTGCTTTGCCACTTCTGTCTTGCCCACACCCGTAGGGCCGGCAAACAGATAGTTGCCAATGGGTTTTTCGGGCTCGCGCAGGCCAGCGCGGGCCAGTTTGATCGCCGACGACAGCGCCTCGATCGCCTTGTCCTGCCCAAAGACCACGCGTTTGAGGTTCTTTTCCAGATCGCGCAGCACTTCGGCATCGTCTTTTGACACCGATTTGGCGGGAATCCGGGCGATTTTGGCCACCACGGCTTCGATCTCTTTCAACCCAATCGTCTTGCGGCGCTTGGATTCGCTCAGCAGATGTTGCGCTGCCCCCGCTTCGTCGATCACATCAATCGCCTTGTCGGGCAATTTGCGGTCGTGGATGTAGCGGGCCGACAGTTCGACAGCGGCTTTGATCGCGTCATGGGTATAGCGCAGGTCGTGGTGCTCTTCGAAATAGGGTTTCAGCCCCATCAGGATTTTCACCGAATCTTCCACCGAAGGCTCGTTCACGTCGATTTTCTGGAACCGGCGCGACAGGGCGCGGTCTTTTTCGAAATGCTGGCGGAATTCCTTATAGGTGGTTGATCCCATGCAGCGCAGCTTGCCGCCCTGCAACGAGGGTTTCAGCAGGTTTGACGCATCCATCGCCCCGCCCGAGGTGGCACCGGCCCCGATCACCGTGTGAATCTCGTCGATGAACAAGATCGCGTCGGGGTGGTCTTCCATCTCTTTGACAACGGCTTTGAGCCGCTCTTCAAAGTCGCCGCGGTAGCGCGTGCCTGCCAACAAAGCGCCCATATCCAGCGAATAGATCGTGGCACCTGCCAAAATCTCTGGCGTCTCGCCCTGCACGATCTTGCGGGCCAAGCCTTCGGCGATGGCGGTTTTGCCCACACCGGGGTCGCCGACCAGAAGGGGGTTGTTCTTGCGTCTGCGGCACAAAACCTGAATGGCGCGCTCTACCTCGGCCTCGCGGCCGATCAGGGGGTCAACGTCGCCTTTCATGGCCTTATCGTTCAGATCAACGCAATATTTCGACAGAGCGGATTCCTTGGCCTCTCCGGCTTCGGCCTTGGGGGTTTCGTGGGGTTCGTCTGCCCCCGAAACAGGCCGCGCTTCGCCGAACGAGGGGTTTTTGGCCACGCCGTGCGCGATGTAATTGACCGCGTCATAGCGTGTCATGTCCTGCTCTTGCAGGAAGAAGGCTGCGTTCGATTCGCGTTCGGCGAAGATGGCGACCAGAACATTGGCCCCCGTCACCTCTGTGCGCCCCGACGATTGCACATGGATCGCCGCGCGCTGGATCACGCGCTGGAAGGCGGCGGTCGGCACGGCCTCGTTGCCTTCGACATCGGTGACCAATGTTGACAGGTCGTCGTCGATGAAACTGGTCAAAGTCTTTTTCAAGACCTCCAGATCGACCGAGCAGGCTTTCATCACGCGCGCTGCATCAGGCTCGTCGGTCAGGGCCAGAAGAAGATGTTCCAGCGTGGCAAGTTCGTGGCGGCGGGCGTTGGCCAGCGCAAGGGCGCCGTGGATGGCTTGCTCAAGGGTGGTCGAAAATGTCGGCACTTGCGTCGTGCTCCTGTCCTGCAGGTCGGCAATGCCCGAGCGGGGATCGGACGGGCTTGCCTTGACCGTGGCCTCAATATGGTAAGCTTCGGTTTTCTGCGGCAATCTTCAAGGGCTATTTCGATAGAAAGCGCAGATAACTTGATCCAAGCCCAAAAAAGTGATGGGCCAAGGTTAAAACGTGTCTTTGCGGGCCCGCAGGGCGGCGAAAGCCTCTGCATCAGACGCAGCCGTTAGCCCTAACGAGGCTTTGATATGGGGCAGTTTGGCGCGCAGAAAAGGGTTCGTGGCCAGTTCTTGCGATAATAATGACGGCACGGTGGCAACCCCCGCCGCCCGCGTCGATGCCACTTGGGCGATGCGGTCCTGAAGGGCGGCATTGTCAGGCTCGATCGTCGCGGCAAAGCGCAGGTTAGAGGTGGTGTATTCATGGCCCGAACAGATCAGCGTATCTTCCGGCAGGGCCGCAAGGTTGCTTAAAGACGCCCACATTGTGGCAGGCGTTCCTTCAAACAGCCGCCCGCAGCCGCCTGCCATCAAGCTGTCGGCTGTAAAGGCCAGGCGGGCTGAGGGGAACCAAAACGCGATATCACCGATGGTGTGGCCTGACACATCCATCACCTGCCCGATGGTTTCACCCACGGTCACTTCGCAGCCCTCAGCCAAGGCGCGGGTTAGAGGGGGCAGGCGGTGCACATCGGCCAAAGCGCCGTAAACTTCGGCCCCTGTGGCTTTGACCAGTTCGTCGGTGCCTTGCACATGGTCGTCGTGGTGGTGGGTCAGAAAAATCTTGTCCAAACGCCAGCCATTGGCCGCCAACGCCGCCAAAACGGGGGCGGCTTCGGGCACATCGACAAGGGCCGTTTGGCCGGTCGCCCTGTCACGGATCAGGTAGGCGTAATTGTCGGTGAGGCAGGGGATCGTGATCAGGTCTAGGGGCATGGCGCGGCATTCCAAAAGGGTGACCCCAACCGTGGCCTAGTTTGCTGCGCCCTGCAATCGGCGGTCTTAATTCCCGTCAAACAGGTGCGGCCCCACCGCAGGCCCCATCCACTGCGGGCGATCGGGCCACCAGTGGATATGATCGGGGGCCAAAAACGCTGGATCGGCAAAGCTGCCCGCCGAAATGCCGATGCAATCGCTCAGATAATCACCCGTCCGAAAGAATTTGCCCCCGCCGCAGGTGGGGCAGAACCCTGCCATCTGGCGGGGGTCTTCCGGCTGCGCGAAATAATAGGTCACAAACGCGCCTTTGATCGTTACCCCGTCTTGGGGAAACCACGCCGACCATGACAGCGCCGATCCGGAGGATCTTTGGCACTTGGTGCAGGTGCAAGCGTGCACATGGCGGGGCGCTGCGGTCACGGTGATTTCCAACGCGCCGCATTCGCAGCGTGCGGTGCGGCTTTGGCTTGGCGGAGCCTGTGTCAGATCGGTCATGGCGTTGCGCGGCTCTTTGGCTATGATGCGGGCACACTGGCAAAGGGGGCGCGGGCTGACAATGCATCTTGACGTGCTGGACCTGCGGAATTTTTACTACCGCACCGCGCTTGGCCGTGTGGCGCAGCGCGGTATCCGCGAGCGTGTGGTGGAACTTTGGCCGCCTATGGCGGGTCAGACTGTCGCGGGCTTTGGCTTTGCCGTGCCATTGCTGCGCCCCTATCTGGCCCAAGCGCGCCGCGTGATCGCCCTGATGCCCGCGCCGCAAGGGGTGATGCCTTGGCCCTTGGGCGAAGGGAATGTCAGCCTGTTGTGTGAAGACAGCGAATGGCCGCTGGCCACAGGGTTTGTTGACCGTTTGATCTTGATGCACGGCTTGGAAACCTCTGACAATGCCGCCGCCGTACTGGAAGAATGCTTTCGCGTGCTTGGCCCCGGTGGTCGTGTTTTGTTCATCGTGCCCAACCGCTTGGGCCTTTGGGCGCGCGGCGACGGCACGCCCTTTGGCTTTGGCCGCCCCTATTCGATGGGCCAGATCGAGGCTGAGCTTAAGCGCCACGGCTTCACCCCCGAACGCGCCATGACAGCCCTTTTTGCGCCGCCGTCGCTGGGGCGATTCTGGCTGCGCACCTCGGGCTTTTGGGAATGGCTGGGCCGCGCCGCGCCTTGGCTGGCGGGCGGGGTTTTGATGGTCGAAGCCTCCAAACAGGTTTACGCCCCCACGCGGGGTGGTTTGACCGCCAAAGTGCGCCGCCCCCTGCGCGCGCTAGAAGGCATGCCTGCCGCCCAACCCGTGCCACGACTGGAATAATCAACGCAGCATAAGGCAAAGCGCACCCCTGTGCAGCGTGCCTGCGTTTGCCCACAACATGTGGGTGAACGCCCGAAGTCCAGCGATCACAACGCCGTGACACCCCCGTTACACCCAAGTGCAAAATTCCCTTCGCAAGAGCAGCGAAAACTGCGGGATTCTTGGTTGCGAGGTGGCGGGGCCTCTGCTATGGACGCCGCAATCTATCAAAGACGCATACACTACGTGTGCGCCAACGGAGGCTTATGATCTGCCCCTAGGGTGCATCAGACAGCCTGAAACAGCGGAAGGGTTGACGTGTCGGAAACAGCATCCATCTCCCTCAGCATCGCCGGGCGCTATGCCCAGGCCCTGTTTGAATTGGCAAAGGAAGCTGGCGCTTTGAACGCGCTGGAAGCCGATGCCGCAGCTTTGGCCGCGGTCTTGACCGAAAGCCCAGAGCTTGCCGCGATGATCGCTTCGCCTGTTGTGGGCAAAGGCGAACAAAGCGCTGCTATGGCAGCGGTCGCGTCCCAAATGGGCCTTTCGACGCTGACACAGAACACTTTGGCGCTGATGGCGCAAAAGCGTCGCCTGTTTGTAATTCCCCAGCTGGTGCAGGACCTTAAGGCCCGCATCGCCGTGGAAAAAGGCGAAGTGACGGCAGAGGTCACCTCTGCCACAGCCCTAAGCGCAAGCCAGCGCGACGCGCTGGTGGCTTCCTTGAAGGCCAATGTCGGCAAGGACGTGATTTTGAACGCCACCGTTGATGAAAGCCTCATCGGCGGTCTTATCGTTAAGCTGGGCTCAACCATGATCGACACCTCGGTCAAGGCCAAGCTCGCCGCACTCCAGAATGCAATGAAAGAGGTTGGGTGATGGGAATCCAGGCTGCTGAGATCTCTGCGATCCTGAAGGCGCAGATCAAGAACTTTGGCCAAGATGCCGAAGTTGCAGAAGTTGGTCGCGTGCTGTCCGTCGGTGACGGTATTGCGCGCGTTCACGGGTTGGACAATGTCCAAGCCGGTGAAATGGTGGAATTCCCCGGCGGGATCCGCGGGATGGCCCTGAACCTCGAAGTCGACAACGTCGGCGTCGTGATCTTCGGGTCGGACCAAGACATCAAAGAAGGCGACACCGTCAAGCGCACCAAGTCCATCGTGGACGTGCCCGCAGGCGACGGCCTTTTGGGCCGTGTGGTTGACGCCCTTGGCAACCCGATCGACGGCAAAGGCCCGATCGTGTTCTCTGAGCGCCGCGTGGCCGACGTCAAAGCCCCGGGCATCATCCCGCGCCAGTCGGTGCATGAACCCATGGCAACCGGCCTGAAAGCCGTTGACGCCATGATCCCGATTGGCCGTGGCCAGCGCGAATTGATCATCGGTGACCGTCAGACCGGCAAAACCGCCGTGGCTTTGGACGCGATCTTGAACCAAAAAGTCTACAACGACGCTGCTGGCGCCGATGAAGGCAAAAAGCTGTACTGCATCTATGTCGCTATCGGGCAAAAGCGCTCGACCGTGGCGCAGTTGGTCAAGAAGTTGGAAGAAACCGGTGCCATGGCCTATACGGTCGTTGTGGCGGCAACCGCCTCTGATCCGGCCCCGATGCAGTTCTTGGCCCCCTTCGCCGCAACTGCCATGGGCGAGTATTTCCGCGACAATGGCCGTCACGCCCTGATGATCTATGACGATCTGTCCAAACAGGCTGTGGCCTATCGTCAAATGTCGCTCTTGCTGCGCCGTCCGCCGGGTCGCGAAGCCTATCCGGGCGACGTGTTCTACCTGCACTCGCGCCTGCTGGAACGGTCGGCCAAGCTGAACGCTGACAACGGCTCTGGCTCTTTGACCGCTTTGCCGATCATCGAAACCCAAGGCGGGGACATTTCGGCCTTTATTCCGACGAACGTGATCTCGATCACCGACGGTCAGATCTTCCTGGAAGGCGAATTGTTCTACCAAGGCATCCGTCCGGCTGTGAACACCGGTCTGTCGGTGTCGCGCGTGGGCTCTTCGGCGCAAACCAACGCCATGAAGTCGGTGGCGGGTAAGGTGAAGCTGGAACTGGCGCAGTACCGCGAAATGGCGGCCTTTGCACAGTTCGGCTCTGACCTTGACGCGTCGACCCAGCAATTGCTGAACCGTGGCGCGCGTTTGACCGAGCTGATGAAGCAACCGCAATACGCGCCGCTGACCAATGCGGAAATCGTGTGCGTGATCTTCGCGGGGGCCAACGGCTTCCTTGACAAGATCGCCGTCAAAGACGTGGGCCGCTATGAAGCGGGTCTGCTGAAGCACCTGCGCACCAAAGGTGCGGCGCTGCTGGCAGATATCACCACGAAAGACCGCAAGGTGACGGGTGATCTGGAAAAAGCTATTCGGGCCGAACTGGACGCATACGCCAAAGACTTCGCGTAATTTGGGTCCGGGAGCAGCAAAATGCCCAGTTTAAAGGACTTAAAGAACCGGATCGGCAGCGTTAAGAACACGCGCAAGATCACGAAGGCGATGCAGATGGTTTCTGCCGCCAAGCTTCGCCGCGCCCAAGACGCGGCGGAAGCAGCCCGCCCCTATGCCGAGCGTATGACGGCTGTGATGGCCGGTCTGGCGGCTTCGGTCGGCACCAGCAACAACGCGCCCCGCCTTTTGGCCGGGAGCGGTGCAGACAAAGTGCATCTGATGGTCATCATGACCTCGGAGCGCGGGCTTTGCGGGGGGTTCAACACCACCATCGTCCGGCTGGCCCGGGCGAAAATCGCCGAGCTGACCGCTGCCGGCAAAACGGTCAAGATCCTGACCGTCGGCAAGAAAGGCCGCGAACAGATGCGCCGCGAATATGGCCATCTTTTTGTCGGCCATGTCGACCTGACCGAGGTGAAGCGGGTGGGTTACGCCAATGCGCGTGACATTGCCCGCGACATCGTGGCGCGGTTTGACGCGGGCGAATGCGATGTGGTGACCCTGTACTACAACCGCTTCCAATCGGTGATCAGCCAGATCCCGACGGCGCAACAGGTCATTCCGGCCAAGTTCGAAGGCGCAGCCCCCGTGGCCGCTTCTTATGACTATGAACCTTCGGAAGACCAAATCCTTGCTGACCTTCTGCCCCGTGCAGTGGCGACGCAAGTCTTCACCGCGCTGTTGGAGAATGCGGCTTCTGAACAAGGCGCTCGGATGAGCGCGATGGACAATGCCACCCGCAACGCGGGCGACATGATCAACAAGATGACCATCGTGTACAACCGCTCGCGTCAGGCCGCGATCACCAAGGAACTTATCGAAATCATTTCGGGCGCCGAGGCGCTCTGAGGAACCGGAGAGACGAATATGTCACAAGGCAAAATCACGCAGGTGATCGGCGCCGTGGTCGACGTGCAGTTCGATGGCGCGCTGCCGGCGATTCTGAACGCTGTGATCACCGAGAACAACGGTAAAAAGCTGGTGATGGAAGTCGCTCAGCACTTGGGCGAGAACACCGTCCGTTGCATTGCGATGGACACGACCGAAGGCTTGGTGCGCGGCGCACCGGTCAGCGACACGGGCGCGCCCATCTCGGTTCCGGTGGGCGATTGCACGCTGGGCCGTATCCTGAACGTCATCGGCGAGCCGGTGGACGAGCGCGGTCCGGTTGTGGCGACCGAGCACCGCTCGATCCACCAAAAGGCCCCGTCCTTCGCCGACCAAGCGACCGAGTCGCTGGTTCTGGTGACGGGCATCAAGGTGATCGACCTGTTGGCCCCCTATGCCAAAGGCGGCAAGATCGGCCTGTTCGGCGGCGCTGGTGTGGGCAAGACGGTTTTGATCATGGAATTGATCAACAACATCGCCAAAGTGCACTCGGGCTACTCGGTGTTTGCGGGCGTGGGCGAACGCACCCGTGAAGGCAACGACCTGTACCACGAAATGATCGAATCGGGCGTTATCAAGATTGATGACCTGACCGCTTCGAAAGTGGCGCTGGTTTACGGCCAGATGAACGAACCGCCGGGCGCACGTCTGCGCGTGGCTTTGACCGGCCTGACCTTGGCCGAGCAGTTCCGCGACCAGTCGGGCACGGACGTGTTGTTCTTCGTGGACAACATCTTCCGCTTTACCCAAGCCGGTTCCGAAGTGTCGGCCCTTCTGGGTCGTATCCCGTCGGCCGTGGGCTACCAGCCCACGCTGGCCACCGACATGGGCGCTTTGCAAGAACGCATCACCTCGACCAAGAACGGGTCCATCACCTCGGTGCAGGCCATCTACGTTCCGGCCGACGACTTGACCGACCCTGCACCCGCCACCTCGTTCGCCCACTTGGACGCGACCACCGTTCTGTCGCGCGCCATTTCGGAACTGGGGATCTATCCGGCTGTTGACCCGCTCGACTCCTCGTCGCGTCTGCTTGACCCGGCTGTCATCGGCGAAGAGCATTACAACGTCGCCCGCCAAGTGCAGGGCACGCTGCAGCGCTACAAGTCGCTGCAGGACATCATCGCCATTCTGGGGATGGACGAATTGTCCGAAGAAGACAAACTGACCGTGGCACGCGCCCGCAAGATCCAGCGCTTCCTCAGCCAGCCCTTCGACGTGGCAAAGGTCTTCACTGGCTCTGACGGCGTGCAGGTTCCGCTGGACGTGACGATTGCGTCCTTCAAAGCGGTTGTGAACGGCGAATACGACCATCTGCCCGAAGCGGCTTTCTACATGGTTGGCGGCATCGAAGACGTGAAGGCCAAGGCCCAGCGTCTCGCTGCGGCTGCGGCCTAAGGGGGCGTGATGGCAGGGACCCTGCAATTCGACCTCGTCAGCCCGGAACGCCGCTTGGCGTCGATGGCCGCTGTCGAGGTTCAGATCCCCGGGGCCGAGGGCGATTTGACCGCGATGGAGGGGCACGCGCCCGTTCTGGTCGGTCTGCGCCCCGGCATCCTGCGCGCATCGGGCGCGCAGGGGGCTTCGGCCTATGTCGTGACGGGTGGCTTTGCGGAAATCAGTGCTGCGGGCGTGTCGGTTCTGGCCGAACTCGCCGTGCCTTTGGCGGAAGCCACGGCCGAAATGGTCGACAAGCTTTTGGCAGAAGCAACCAAGGCGCCCACCGACGCTGCAAGCAAAGATGCTGCCGATAAGACGGTTGCGGATCTGACCGCGTTGAAAGCGGCACTGGCGGCGCACTAAGCGCGCGCGACGTACCAATACAAAAAGGCCCCGCACATGCGGGGCCTTTTTCGTTTCAACCCGCCGTTAGCCGCGCTGATACATGCCTTCATAAATCGGCACCAAGGTTTCGGTTTCAAACAGCGACGACACCGATGTGCCGTTCCAGATGTTCAAAATCGCTTGGGCAAAGATCGGCGCTGTCGGAACGATGCGGATGTTGGGCGATTGCAGCACCTCTTGCGACGGTTCAATCGAATCGGTGATGACCAGCGATTTCATCGCCGACCCCGCCACCCGCGCCACGGCCCCTTTGGACAAAACGCCGTGGGTGATGTAGGAATGCACCTCTTTCGCACCGCTTGCCATCAGCAGATCGGCGGCTTTGCACAGCGTGCCCGCCGTATCGGCGATATCATCGACGATGATGCAAACCTTGCCCTCGACGTTGCCGATCACTGTCATCTCGGCCACTTCGCCGGCCTTTTCGCGCCGCTTGTCGACGATGGCCAAGGGCGCATCAATCCGCTTTGCCAGTTCGCGCGCCCGCGCCACACCGCCCACATCCGGCGAAATCACCATGATGTCGGACATTTTGTCTTTGAAGTGGTGGGCAATATCCAAAGCAAAGATGGGCGAGGCGTACAGGTTATCCACCGGAATATCGAAGAAGCCCTGAATTTGCGCCGCGTGCAAATCCAGCGTCAACACGCGGTCAATGCCCGCTTCGGTGATCATATTTGCGACCAGTTTGGCCGTAATAGGCGTGCGCGCCTTGGCGCGGCGGTCTTGGCGGGCATAGCCGAAATAGGGAATCACCGCCGAAATCCGGTCAGCGGACGAGCGGCGCAGCGCGTCGGCCATGATCAGCAGTTCCATCAGATTATCATTGGCAGGGTTCGACGTGGGTTGGATGATATACATATCCTCGCCCCGCACGTTTTCGTAAACCTCAACGAAAATCTCGGCATCGTTGAAGCGTTCGACACGCGCATCGACCAGATTGACCGACATGCCACGGTGCATCGACATGCGACGGGCGATGGCTTTGGCCAATGTCATATTGGCGTTGCCGGCGATGAGCTTGGGCTCGGTGATAACGGGCATAGGCTATCCTTACGCTGGGCCTGCGGGGAGGAATCGTGACGTTGACACCGCTTATCAACCTTCTAGGGTCTTGCAAAGCCAAGCCAGCGGGGGCGCGACCACATGTATCAGATCGACTACTTTTTTGCGACAATTTCGCCGTTCTGCTATCTGATGGGCGACCGGCTAGAGACGATTGCCGCCAAACACAGCGCAAGCATCCGCTATATCCCGCTGGACGGCCCCGCCCTATTCCCGCGCACGGGCGGTAAGATCTTGGCCGAACGCCACGAAAGCCGCAAAGAGTACCGCCTGCAAGACTTGCGCCGTTGGTCCAAGCGGTTGGGCATGAAGCTTGACCTGCAACCCTTCTTCTTTCCGGTCAACCCCGCGCCCTCGTCTTACGCGGTTTTGGCCGCGATCACGGCGGGTGGCGGTGATCTGGCGGGCTTGGTGCAAGCCTTCCCCCGCGCGGTCTGGGCAGAGGGGCGCAATGTGGCCGAGGATGAGGTGATCAAGGATATTCTCGCCCAACACGGCTTTGACCCCGCCATTGCCGACCGTTACATGCTGCAAGCCGCCGATACTTACGCAAAGAACCTTGATGAAGCCGTCCAGCGTGGTGTATTCGGCGTTCCGTTCACCATCGTGGGCGACGAGCGGTTCTGGGGCCAAGACCGGCTTGAGGATCTTGACCTGTATCTGGCCGGAAAGCTGTGAATGCTCGAAGATATGACCTTGGTGGATCTACCGCCGCACCGCACGTGGGTGCGGGGCGGTGTGCGCCCTGTGCTGGCGCTGCACTGCTCGCTTGCTCATTCCGGCGCGTGGAACGGTTTGGCCGAGGGTCTGTCAGGCGTCACTGTCACCGCCATTGACCAGATCGGCCACGGCAAGGCTGCCGATTGGGACGGCGTAAGCGATCTGCACGCCGCCGCGACGGCGGCAGCGGTTCGGATGGCGGAGTCGCTGGGGCAGGGGCAACCGATCGACGTGATGGGCCATTCCTTTGGTGGCACAGTCGCCCTGCGCGTGGCCCTGACGCGCCCCGATCTGGTGCGCAGCCTGACCTTGGTGGAACCCGTGATCTTTGCCGCAGCGCGTGGCCAGCCTGTCTACACCGACTTTCGCGCCCGCCATCTGGATTTCGCCCGCCTGATTCTGTCCGGCGCGCGCGAGACAGCTTTGCGCCGCTTTCACGGTGATTGGGGCACGGGTCAGGGGTTGGACGATATGCCCGAGCGCACCCGCACCTATATGCTCGATCGCATCCACCTGATCGAGGCGCAAAATCCGGTCTTGCTGGATGATGCCGCAGGCATGCTCGTCGCCGGTGGGCTAGAGGCGGTCTTGGTCCCCACCTTGCTGATCGACGGTGCCGTCAGCCCGCCTATCATCGACGCCGTCCACAAGGTTTTGTCAGCACGTTTGCCCCATTGCCAAAGGCTGTCGGTGCAAGGCGCGGCCCATATGGTGCCCATCACCCATGCACAAGCCGTAGCCCATGCCGTGCAGGCCCATCTGGACGCCTACTAGGCCCCCGTTTGTGCCGTAACACGCAAGTGTCAGGGGGCGAGCGCGGTAAGAACCGCGTCCACCTCGGCATCTGTGGTCGACCAACTGGCCACCAGTCGGCCCGCCTCGTGACCTGCGGGCGCTGGCATGGGGTAGTAAACCGCACCCCGTGCCGCCGCCCTGTCATTGGTGCCCAAGGGCCAAATCGGAAACAGCATATTGGCGGGGGCAGGGTGCAGCAGGCTGGTGCCCGGAATTTGCGCCAGCCCTTGAACCAGCCGTGCCCCCATGGCGTTGGCGTGTGTGGCCAAGCGGAGCCACAGGCCATCGGTCAGATAGGCCTCCATCTGAGCAGACAGGTAGCGATGTTTGGAAAACAAATGCCCCGCCCGTTTGCGGCGCAGTTCCAGCTCCCATGCTTTGGCGGGGTCAAACAGCACCACGGCTTCGACCCCCAAGCAGCCGTTTTTGGTGCCGCCCAGCGACAGCACATCAATGCCCGCTTGCCACGTCATCTGCGCAGGGGTGGCACCGGTGGCCACCAAAGCATTGGCAAAGCGTGCACCGTCCAGATGGCAGGGCAGGCCCTTGGCCTTGGCCAATTCCGTCAGGGCGGCGATTTCGGCGGGCGTGTAGACGGTGCCCGCCTCGGTCACGTTGGTCAGCGTCAGCATACCACGCTGCACACCGTGCACCCCGCCTTCGCCGACGCGCGACAGGGCATCTGACAGGCTTTGCGGCGTCATCTTGCCATGCGCCCCGCCGACGCCAATCATCTTGGCACCACCGCTGAAAAATTCGGGCGCGCCGCATTCATCGACGGCAACATGGGCATCGGCATGGGCAAAGACGGCCGCCCATGGGGGGGTCAGCAGGGCAATCGACAGGGAATTGGCGGCGGTGCCGGTGGCGACAAGGTGCACCTCGGCCTCTGGCGCATCGAACAGGTCGCGCACCAGTGTCTTGACGCGGGCCATGATCGGGTCTGCACCGTAGCTGCGCGCGTAGCCGTCATTGGCACGGGTGAGGGCGGCGATAATCTCGGGGGCAGCACCCGATCCGTTGTCAGAGGCGAAGAACATCAAGGTCTCTCATCTATCACATATTCGTCCCAGACATCTTCTGGAACCTCGACTTCCGACACAGTCCAGCCGCGCACCGACATGCCTTCGTCATGCGGGCTTTCCGGATCGCCGGTGATCAGCGGGTGCCAGTCGGGCAGGGATTTGCCTTCAAACAGCAGACGATAGGCACAGGTGCGCGGCATCCAATAGGCGATTTTGGGCAGGGTTTTGGGCGTCAGACGCACGCATTCGGGCACATAGTGGTGGCGGGTTTCATATTTGGTGCAGCGGCAGGTCTGCCCGTCCAGCAGTTTGCAGGCGACGCGGGTGAATTCGACCTCGCCCGTGTCTTCGTACTCCAGCTTGTTCAGGCAGCATTTGCCGCAGCCATCGCACAGCGCCTCCCATTCGGGTTGCGTCAGCTTGGCCAAGGGCAGGGTCCAGAATTTGGGGCGAAGGTCTGTCATGCGGGCCAGAGTGACGCGAAATGCGCGGAATGGGAAGTCAGGAAAGGATGGTACGGGCTTGGGCGCAATCGGCGGCCATCTGGTCCATCAGGGCGGGCAACCCGTCAAACTTCAGTTCTGGGCGCAGATAGTCGACCAAGGCCACCGACAGGTGGTGGCCATACAGATCGCCGCTGAAATCGAACAGGAAGGTTTCCAGATTGGGCAGATTGGTGCCAAACATCGGCCGCACGCCCAAGCTGGCAGCGCCGATGTAAGCGCCCGCCTGCGGGCCAGACAGAACCTCGACCCGCACGGCATAGACGCCCAGCTTGGGCAGGTGCAGGCCCGCCACCGACATATTGGCCGTCGGATAGCCCAACTGCCGCCCGCGCTTTTCGCCGTGGATCACCTCGCCCTCGATCCGGTGCCAATGGCCCAGCATGGCGGCAGCATCGCGGGGGCGGCCTTCGGCCAAGGCGATGCGGATGGCGGTGGAGGAAATCTCTGCGCCGTCATGCTGCACAAGGCCGGCCACAGTGACAGCAAAGCCGTAGGTTTGGCCCAGCCGCACAAGGTCTTGCGCCTTGCCCGCACGGCCCTGCCCAAAGCAGAAATCAGCCCCCACCACGACATGGCTGACCCCTAATCCTTGGGCCAAGACATCGCGGGCAAAGGCCTCGGGCGACAGGCTGGCGAGGGTCTTATCAAAGGGCAGCTCATACAGATGCTGCACGCCCAGCTTGGCCAGACGGTTGGCCCGCGCTTCGGCATTCATCAGCCGAAAAGGCGGGGCGTCGGGTTGAAACACCTCGCGCGGGTGGGGTTCGAAGGTGACGATTCCCAAAGGGTCAGCGGTGCGCGCCAGATTGATCACCGCCTGATGGCCCAGATGAACGCCGTCAAAGTTGCCCAACGCCACAGAAGCGTGCACCAATGGGGCGTTCAGCCCCTGCCAGTGATGGTAAATCTGCATCTTACCCCATGCGGGGGCGGCCCCCGTCAGTCGAACTTGCGGCTTGGCGCCAAAACCAGCGCGTCGCCTTTCAAGACGAGGGTATTGCCCACCATGCAGTGGGTTTCAAGGGTGACACGGCGCTTGGCATGGTCAATCGCTGTGACTTTCACAAATGCTTCCAGCAAATCACCCGGCCGCACGGGGGCCATGAAGCGCAGGTTTTGCGACAGATAGACGGTGCCATGACCGGGAAGCTGCTCGCCCACCACGGCAGAGATCAGGCTGGCGGTCAGCATGCCGTGGGCGATGCGGCCGGCAAACATGGTGTCGCGCGCGTAATCCTCGTTCAAATGCACGGGGTTGTGGTCGGTTGAGACCTCGGCAAACAGCGCAATGTCACGGTCGGTGATGGTTTTGCCGCGAGAGCGGACCATGCCGATTTCCATATCTTCGATGAAGATCGTGCTGGGCGCGTTGTTGTCGAGCATGATTCCCCCTTTGTTACGGGGAACCCTAACCGCTGCCGCATCGCAGCGCAATAAGAATGCGCAAGTTGTGCGCGTGACGTAACTTTGTTACCGAAGCGCTGCAATGGAATAGGTTGCCGACATCTGCCGTTCAGTTAAAAACTTTTCCAGCAAGCCCTTGTCAGGATGGGCAGGATCTGGCCCGAACTCTGCCGCCGAGATGCCACCTGTGACATAAAGCGTGTCCAATCCCTCGGCCATCCCGCCTTGCACATCGGTGCCGATCCCGTCGCCGATGCACAAAATCTGCGGATCAGGCCGAACACCCAAGGCCGCCAGACGCCGGCGGGCCAAGTCGTAGATCGGGGGATGCGGCTTGCCGAAATACATCGTCTTGCCGCCCATCGCCTCATACTCCGCAGCCAAGGCCCCCGCGCAATACAGACGCTTGTCGCCGTAATCGACGATGATATCGGGGTTGGCACACAGCATCGTCAGGCCCGCAGCCTTGGCTTGCCGCAGGGGCAGGGCGTAATCTGCGGGGGTTTCGGTCAGGTCATTCGCCAGACCCGTGCAGATCACGACCTGCGCTTGGTCCATACCCACCCGCGCCAAGGGCGCAGGGGTCAGATCGGCGGGGAATTCGGTGAAAAACGGCTCGTCCTTGACCGCGCCGATGAAATGCGCCCGCGCCCATTGGCCCGAAAACAGCGCAACCTGCGTGGCATCGCCAGAGGTGACAACCTCATCCCACGCATCGCGGGGCACGCCCATGGCATCTAACTGCGCAACGACACTGGGCTTGGGGCGCGGCGCGTTGGTCAACAGCACCACCTTGCCACCGCCCGCGCGGTAGGCTTGCAGGGCGGCAACGGCCTGCGGGAAGGGTGTCTTGCCATTGTGCAGGCAGCCCCAAAGGTCACAAAACACCGCATCATACCGGCGGGCAATCTGGGCAAGGGCGGGGATCAGCTCTGTCATGGATTGCCTTTGGACTGCAGGAGGGAGAGGGATTTTTCGCAGAAAAATCGTGGCTTACGATTTTTCTGCGAAAAATCAGCGTTGCATCAAAGTTTCAGCGCCGGAATGATCTGCTTTTTGCGGCTCATCAGCCCCGGGATCACCACGGTGTCACCCGTCACTTTAACGCCAAAAGACGCTTCAGCCATTTGGCGCACCAGATCGTTGGGCACCAGCAGGGTCGCTTCTTCTTTCAAAATGTCGATGACGAACAGCAAGACCTGATCGGCCCCGTCTTCTTGCGCCACCCCCACCATCGACGCCATCAGCGAGGCTTTGCGGTCCAGCACGATCTTGGGCGCTGTGGTTTCCAGAACCGAAACCCGCAGTTCCTTGCCCGCGACGTTGTATTCCTTGGAATCCATCCGCAGCAGGGCGGCATCGGAAAAGGCCGAGACATCGGACTTCGCCTCAAACAACTTGGTCGCCAGATCGGCGATCGACACATCCAGATCAGCCGCCAGCTTTTCGGCCACAGCACGGTCATGCGCGGTGGTGGTGGGCGAGCGGAATTCCAGCGTGTCAGACAGAATGCACGACAGCATGGCCCCTTTGATCGCGCGCGGTGCTTTGGCCAGATCGTCGCCCATCAGATCGTGCATGATCGTGGCGGTGCAGGCCAGCGGGCGGATTGTGATGTCGATGGGCGATTTGGTCTTGATGCCGCCGACCAGCATATGGTGGTCGATGATGCCGACCACTTTGGCCTCGTTGATAGAGGGCGGCAGTTCGGCGGGGTTGTTGGTGTCAACGATCACCACGGTGTCCTCACCCGACACATCAGCGATGATTTCGGGCTTGGGCAGGTCCCAGTGGGTTAGCACAAAGGCCGCTTCGGTGTTGGGCTCGCCCAGCAGATAGGGCTTGGCCGGGGTGGCTTTGACCTCTGACAGATACCACGCCCAGATGATCGGCGAGCCGGTGGAATCAGTGTCGGGGGATTTGTGGCCGAAAACCTTGATCGTCATGGGGTTGCCTTATGAAATTTATGATTTGGCGGGCTTATAGGCGCTTGAACAGCTTTTGTCACGGGGGAAGCCTGCAAAATTGCTGCGGCGCGGCATCAGCGGCGGTATTGGCGCAAGATGTGCCACAGCACGGCGAACAGCACGATGGCGGCGCCGATCAGCGTGGGCAGCGTCGGGGTTTCGGCAAAGACCATCCAGACCCACAGCGGGGCCAAAGATGCCTCCATCGCGCCCAGAAGGGCGGTTTCAATCGGTGGAATTTTGGCCGACCCCAGCAAGAACAGCGCAAACCCCAGCGACGAGTTGACCAGCCCGAAGCCTGCCAACAGCAGCAGTTGATCGCCCGAGGGCACGCCGGGGGCCGCAAAGGGCAGGCAGATCAGCACGCCTAAGATCGAGGATGCCGTTCCCGCTGGCAAAGTCGGGATCTCAGGGTGTTTGCGGGCTATTACCATCATCAAGGCCATGCTCAGCGTCATCAAGAGCGCCAGAATATCGCCGCTGAGATTGCCATCGCCGCCCAACCCCACCATCACAACCGCCCCCGCAAAGGCAATCGCACAAGCCACCACCGCATCGCGTGAGGGGCGCTGGCGCATCATAGCCCACGCCAGACCCGCCGTCATAAAGGGCACCGTGGCATAGATAATCACCACATGCGCCACAGAGGTCATCCGCAGCGCCATGATGTAACACACCATCCCAAGGCCCGAGATCAGCGCATAGGCCCATCCCGCGCTGCCCAGCCAAACCAGCCTGCGCAGCCCCTGTGCCCCGTCGCGCCAGATGATCACCCCAAGCAGTCCCGCCGTGCCAAACAGCCCGCGCCAGACCAGCACGGTAAAGATGTCTTGCGAGATGGCACGGGTGAACAGCCCCGCCGTGCTCCACGCAAGGGTCGAGGTGAAAACCAGCATCAACCCCAGCTTATGGTCGCGGGTTAACGCCATATGCGGCGGCCCAATGTGGCGGCTTGGGCGGGTTCGTGCCCGTAAATCACCTCTGCCTGTGTCTTGCGCGCCAAGGCCATCAGCTTTGCGGCCGATTTGGCGGCAAGGATGGGGTCGTCGGCATCGGGAAACCCTTCGGCAGGTTCTGACGCGCGGTTGATGGCATCGGCGGTGAGCAGCACGTTTTGCCCCCCCACTGTCACCAAGGCTGACAAATGGCCCGCCGTGTGGCCCGGTGTCGGGATCAACCGCAGCCCGTCGCAGATTTGCGTGGCCCGCGTTAAGGTGCGGTAGCGCGCTTGGGGCCATGCCATCGGGCGGTTCGCGCCGAAGTACAGCGGAGAGGGTTCGGCGCGTTCGGTGGCCGTCAGGATGATTTCGGCATGGGCAAAAAGCGGCAGCGATCCGACATGGTCGATGTGGCTATGGCTTAAGATAACATGGGCAATGTCTGCCGGACGCAGGCCCAGCAATGCCAACGCCCCTTCGGCGGTTTGGGCGGCGGTGAAATTCACCAGTCGGCCGAACCCGTCCAACCCGTCCTTGGCGGCGGCTGCCCGCTCGTCGCTTGCATAGGACGGGGGAAAGCCGGTGTCGAACAGGATGTGTCTGCCTTGATTGGTCGTAAGCACAAAGGCGGGGCACAAGATGCGCCGTTTGCCGGGGCCTACATCAAACAGGCCCAGATCAAGGGCGTGTAATTCTGTAATCTTTTCCTGCCGCAAGCTCATGGGGAAAGCGCCTGTAAGGTCCAGCCATGTTTGGCCAGAAGGTTAAGAACACCCGCTTCGCCCGGCAAATGCAACGCGCCAAAGGCGGCAAGAATCGGCCCTTTTTGTGCCGCATCTTCCAGCACAGGGACCCAAGCCACGTTGCGGTCCGTGATCAAGCTTTGCTCGATAAGCGCCATGTCGCGATCAACCTCGGTCTGGCTTATGCCGGGCCACTGCGCCGACTCTTGGCCCATATAGGCCCAGAACAAACGGCTGTCGCCGGCAAAGTAGCTGTCGGCCAAAGTCGTGGCCATGTCGTCAGACTGCGCGTCCATCGCCACGGTTTGGCGCAGCATCGCCAACTGGTCTGCGCGCGGGATTTGGGCAAAAACCTTCACAACCGCATTGAATGGCTCAAGGGGGGCGATCGGAAGCCCTTTTGCCAAAGCCAGTTCAATCAAGCGTTTGTCAAGCCCTTGATCGGCGCCTGTGGGCAGGGGAAACAGGCAAGCGGGCACATCGACAAAGGCCATCAGCAGCCAAGGCTGCATGGTGGCGGCCGCATCGGGGGCCATGCCACGGGCGGTGACGGCGTGGGCCACCTGATCCCAATCCGCTGCGCTCATTTGCGCGGGCAGGGTGGGACCATGGGTCAGATAGATCAGACTTGGATCGCGCGTCACAGCGGCGTGCAAGGCGGCCTGCTCGGCAGGCCCCGCTTCGACCAGTAGGGCTTTGGCTTGGGCCAGATAGGGGGCAAGGGTGGTTAAAGTCGCATCAAACCGCGCGTCGGCCAGATGATAGGTGCCCACCAGTGTGATCTGCGCCTTGCCCTTGCGGGCCTGCCACAGGTTGCCATGGGCAAAGGGCACCGCAGTAATCCCTTTCAGCGCGCGCAGGTCCGCCGCAGGCAGGGCTGCGATCAGGTTTTTGCCATGGCACGGGGCCGCTTGAAGCGGGGCCGACAGAGCCAAGCCCAAGCCAAGGGCCAGAGCGAATGGGCGATGCCGAACTTTGTCCCGCACAGCCACAAGAACAGGGCTGCACCCCCAAACGGCGCGGTTCAAGAGGTTTTGGCCAAGCCGTTCTCCGGCGCGGCCCCGACCAACTTCAAGGTATCCGCCGCCCACAGGCGCGAGAGGGCGTGGTAGAGCGGTTCAGGCTCGATCAACCGTGAGGTGCCGCTGGCCAAAAGGGCGGCGGCCATGATGGGCACGATATGGTCGTGCGCGCCCGTCATCTCGACGATGATGACAATCGCGGTCATGGGGGCTTGGGTCACGCCCGCAAAATAGCCTGACATGCCCAAAATCGCGCCCAAACCCGCAGAGGAGCCCCAAACCGCCGCCATGACAGAGCCGAACCCCACGCCCACGGCCAAAGAGGGGGCGAAAATGCCGCCCGGAATGCCCGATGCCGCCGAGGCAAGCGTGGCCACAAACTTTCCGACAAAGAAATACCACGGCAAGGTCGCCCCTTCGATGCCGGCCCGCGATTCGGCATAGCCCGCGCCAAAGGTTAAGCCACCGGTGGCGATGCCAACGACTGCGACAATCAGGCCTGCTCCACCCGCGATGATCACTATCTTGCGCACAGGCGGAATACCCCATTTGCGGATGCGGTAAGTCATTTCTAGCAACAAACGGCTGAAAATCGCCCCCGCCGCCCCACCCAGAATGCCGCAGCACAAGACCAGCGGCCAGTCATGGGGGAAATGCCCCATGGCCAAGGACACGCCGAAATAGGTGTAGGACCCTTCCAAGCCAAAGGCCGCAACTCCGGCTAGGATCACGGTTGACAGAACAACTCCGGTGATGCGGGCGCTGTAGGTGCGCCCCATCTCTTCGATGGCAAAGACGATTCCGGCCAAGGGCGTGTTAAACGCCGCCGCAATGCCTGCCGCCGATCCGGCCAAGATCACGCCTTGGGTATGGGCCATGCGCCCCAGCCGTGCCGATACCAGCATCATCGCGGCCCCGACCTGCACCGTAGGCCCTTCGCGCCCGATCGAGGCCCCGCAGGCGAGGGCAAGGACCGTCAGAAAGATTTTGCCAAGAATGATGCGCACCGAGAGCAGCACACTGCGCCCGGCCGCGTTGCGCATATGTTGGGCGGCAATCGCTTGGGGAATGCCGCTGCCTTGGGTGCCGGGGAAATAGGTGCGCGCAAGAAGGCCGCATAAGATCATACCGGCGGGTGTCAGCACCAAAGGGATCCATGCGTGCCACCCGCCCCCCGCCGTCATGGCCGAAAACAGCTTTTCGCCTTGGGCCGACAAGACCGCAAAGGCCACCGAAATCGACCCAGTTGCCAAGGCCCCCAGCCAAAAGACACCATGCGCCCGCCAAAGGCGCGGTGTCGAGACAAGAACGGCAGCGCGCCGGACCATGCCCAAATGCGCAACGTCGTACAGCAAGCTGGTCTTTCGCATCGCCTGCCGTCCTTATCTTCATAAAAATTGATCCAAGCGCCGACCTTAAGGGCTCTGGGTCAAGGAGCAAGTCCTAAACCCGCTTTTCGGCACAGCCCTGCGGGATCTTTGGGGTGAGGTGCCAAGATCGGGTCTGCGCCAACAAGGCACCGCCTGAGCCAGGTTCAGCGCGCACCAAAGATTTTTGCCACCCAAGGTGTTGACAGGGCGGGGGGCAGCCCTTACCTGACCGTTCATTAGCACTCGCCAGATATGAGTGCTAACGTGATGAACCTGGAACCTAGGGAGTGTTGCCAGATGGCTTTCAAACCTCTGCATGACCGCGTGCTGGTCAAGCGTATTGCTTCGACCGAAAAAACAACCGGCGGCCTGATTATTCCGGAAAGCGCCAAAGAAAAGCCCGCCGAGGGCGAGATCATTTCTGTGGGCGAAGGCGCTCGCAAGGATTCGGGCGAGCTGATCGCACCGGCAGTTAAGGCCGGCGACCGGATCTTGTTTGGCAAATGGTCGGGCACCGAAGTCAAACTTGACGGCGAAGAGCTGCTGATCATGAAAGAAAGCGACATCATGGGGATCATCTCCTAAGTCGCTTTGCGAGGGGTGGGTTTCACCCACCCGACGGATGTGTTTGCGGCGGGGTTCACCCACCAGACGAACATGTTTGCGGTGGGTTTTGCCCGCCCTACGGATGATCT
>CANFSY010000034.1 GCA_947449875.1 Paracoccaceae bacterium | reverse complement strand
CGCCTTCCGGGCCGCACGGCACCGTGTTTTCTGATCGATTCCGCGCGGGTGATTATGCCCGCTTATGGCGCCTATACCGGCGGGCTGTTCTGCGACCACGCTGATTTGCAGGCCTTGATGCAGCCCCGTGCGCTGGCGGTGCTAACAGGCCCCACCTGCTTGGCGCGGCCTATGAGTTAAGGCCCGACCGCTTTTCAGCGTCGGGCCTTGCAGTTGCAATAGTGTCAGGAAACCAGCTTAGGCCGTCAAGCCCTTCGGCTCTGCCAAGCCATTGGCGCGGCAGCAGGCGGTGAGTGTGTTGGCCAAAAGGCACGCAATCGTCATCGGCCCCACGCCACCCGGCACGGGCGTGATCGCCCCTGCCACGGCGGCAGCACTTTCGTACTGCACATCGCCGACGAGCTTGGCCTTACCGTCGCGCTCGATCCGGTTGATGCCCACGTCAATCACTGTGGCACCGGGCTTGACGTAAGCGCCGGTGATCATTTCGGGGCGACCCACGGCGGCGACCAGAATATCGGCCCCACGGCAGACGGCTTCCAAGTCTTTGGTGCGCGAATGCGCGATCGTCACGGTGCAGCTGTCACCCAACAGCAATTGCGCCATAGGCTTGCCCACGATGTTTGACCGCCCAACCACCACCGCATTCATCCCCGCAAGCGAACCATGATGATCGCGCAGCATCATCAGGCAGCCCAAAGGCGTGCAGGGCACCATCGACTTTTGCCCCGTCCCCAGCAAACCCACGTTCGAGATGTGGAACCCGTCGACATCCTTGGCCGGATCAATCGCGTTGATCACCAGATCAGAATTCAAATGCCCCGGCAGCGGCAATTGCACCAAGATGCCATGCACCGTCGGGTCGGCGTTCAACTGCGCGATCAGCGCCAGCAGATGCGCCTCGGATGTCGACGCATCAAGGCGATGTTCGAACGAGTTCATCCCCACTTCGATCGTCGAGGCGTGCTTGTTCTTGACATAGACCTTAGACGCCGGATCTTCGCCCACCAGCACCACGGCCAGACCGGGAACGATGCCGTTGTCGGCTTTCAGCTTGGCAACCGCGTCTGCCACTTGGGCGCGCACACCTGCCGCAAAGGCTTTGCCGTCGATCACTTTGGCTGTCATGTCGGTACTCCATAGCCTGCGACCAGTCCGGCGCGGCAGAGGTTGCAAAAGGCAAACCGCCGCCCCCTTCAGGGGGCGGCGGCGTTTTGAGTGTTAGAACAGGCCTTCGACAAAGCCCTGATCGTTCAGGCGGATCACCTCGGCCGAGGGCACTTTGGGCAGGCCGGGCATGGTCATGATCTCGCCGCAGATGGCGACGATAAAGCCCGCACCCGCCGACAAGCGGACTTCGCGCACGGGGATGGTAAAGCCGGTCGGCGCGCCGCGCGTGTTGGGATCGGTGGTGAAGCTGTACTGGGTCTTGGCCATGCAGACGGGCAGATGGCCGTAGCCCGCAGCTTCCCAAGTTTTCAGCTGATCTTTGATCGACTTGTCAGCATCCACACCATCGGCGCGGTAGATGCCCTTGGCGATGGCTTCGATCTTGGCAAAAAGCGGCATGTCATCGGGGTAGAGCGGTGCGAAATTCGCCACGCCGCTTTCGGCCAGTTTCACGACATGATGCGCCAGATCTTCAATTCCGGCAGAGCCTTGCGCCCAATGCTTGCACAAGAACGCGGTCGCACCTTGTTCGGCGACATAGGCTTTGACCGCTTCCACTTCGGCATCGGTGTCCGAGAAGAAGTGATTGATCGCCACGACCACCGGAACGCCAAAGCCTTTGACGTTGGCAATGTGACGGCCCAAGTTCGGGCAGCCTGCTTGCACAGCGGCCACGTTTTCGGTGCCCAGATCAGCTTTCGCCACGCCGCCGTTCATCTTCATCGCGCGCACGGTGGCCACGATCACGGCAGCGGCGGGCTTCAGGCCAGCCTTGCGGCACTTGATGTCAAAGAACTTTTCCGCACCCAAGTCAGCGCCAAAGCCCGCTTCGGTCACGACATACTCGCCCAACCGCAGCGCGGTCTTGGTCGCGATGACAGAGTTGCAGCCATGCGCGATGTTGGCAAAGGGGCCGCCGTGCACAAACGCAGGGTTGTTTTCCAGCGTCTGCACCAAGTTAGGTTGCATCGCGTCTTTCAACAGAACGGTCATCGCGCCGTCGGCCTTGATGTCGCGGGCGTAGATCGGCTTTTTCTCGCGGGTATAGGCCACAACGATGTCGCCCAAACGCTTTTGCAGATCGTCCAGATCGTTGGACAGGCACAAAATCGCCATGACTTCGGAAGCCACCGTGATGTCAAAGCCGGTTTGACGCGGGAAGCCGTTCGACACACCGCCCAAGGACACAACGATATCGCGCAGCGCGCGGTCGTTCATATCCATCACGCGGCGCCACATCACGCGGCGCTCGTCGATATCAAGGCTGTTGCCCCAGTAGATATGGTTGTCGATCATCGCCGACAGCAAGTTATGCGCCGAGGTGATGGCGTGAAAGTCGCCCGTGAAGTGCAGGTTCATCTCTTCCATCGGCACCACTTGGGAATAGCCGCCGCCTGCAGCCCCGCCCTTCATGCCAAAGTTCGGGCCAAGGCTGGCCTCGCGGATGCACACGATGGCCTTTTTGCCGATGCGGTTCAGCCCGTCGCCCAAGCCCACGGTGGTGGTGGTTTTGCCTTCGCCAGCGGGGGTGGGGTTGATGGCCGTCACCAAGATCAGCTTGCCCATCGGCTTGCTTTCCAAGGACTTGATGAAGGTTTGACCGACCTTGGCCTTGTCGTGGCCATAGGGCAGAAGATGCTCTGCCGGAATGCCAAGCTTCGCGCCGATCTCCATGATCGGCTTTTTCGTGGCTTCGCGTGCAATCTCGATGTCGGTCTTAAAGGCCATGTCTCACTCCCGGGGGGCAAAGGGCTGCTGGGATCGGTCATAGCGAAGGATGCGACCTTTCCAAGTCGCTTTTCCGACATTGCCCACGCCAAATTCGCCAGAGAAGGTTTCCGATAGGAAAGATTATTGCCTTTGGGGAAAGAAGGCGGCGCTTTAGGCTTTGCGCGCCGCGTCCAGATGGGCCCAAACCCGCTGGTCGGGAATATGCAGGCGCAGGGTGTCGCCCAAGGCAAAGCTGCCCTCGCGTTCCACCCAAGCCACCACGCCCCGCCGCCCTTTGGCGGCTGCGCTAAAGGCGGCGCCAAAACCCGGGTGCTGCGCCTCGATCGCGCGGGAGGGGATGGTGCAGGGGCGGTTATTCAGGTTCACCACCAAGGTTGCGCCCGATGCGCCCTGTAGGCGGCTGCCGGGGGGAATGTGGCTGAAATCGGGGATCCCTTCAACCACCATCGTCGCCCCCAGCAGGCTGGGCGACAGGCTGTCCAGCCCCATCTTGGCCGCAATCTGCGCCATCTCTTCGGCCGACAGGATCGACACCTGCCGCGTGTTGGCGATGGGGGTGCCCTTGCGGTACAGCGGCGTCATGCGCGTGCAAGACGGCACGGATATGCCCTCATGCGTCTCGCCCTCGATGCCGGCGAAAGTGGCCTTTAGGCTTTGGGACGGTTCGGAATGAAGCAGATCATAGGTGCCGATCATGCGCCCCAAAAAGGTGATGCGGCCGATGTAGTCTGTCGTTTTAAGAATGGGCATGGCGAGGCTTTCCGCGAAAATTCCGATTTAGGCCAGCTTAGACCAAAAAGACAGGCCCCGAAACCATGGGTTTCGGGGCCTGTGTCAGATCAAAAGCCTTTAAACAGACGGTTCCAGCCCCGATTTCGCCGCCTTACCCCGCGTCTTGGGAATCGACAGAACCGATGTTGTGCCGCTGCCGCTTGACGGCTTGTCGTCGTCACCGTGCAACTTATGGCCCGCGATCACCTTGCGGATATCGTCGCCTGTCAGGGTTTCATATTCCAAAAGCCCTTGCGCCAGTGCTTCAAACGCCTCGTTTTGCTCTAGCAAAATGCGGCGGGCGGTTTCATAGCCTTCGTCGATCAGGGATTTGACTTCCTGTTCGATCTTCATCTTCGTCTCAGCCGAGACCGAGAACCCACCCGTCGACCCGTTATAGCCCTCATGCGCTTCGGAATAGTCGATGTTGCCGATCACATCCGACATGCCCCAGCGCATCACCATGGCCCGCGCCAGCGACGAAGCCTGTTGGATATCGCCCACCGGGCCAGAGGAAACGCCCTCTTCACCGTATTTGATAATCTCGGCGGCTTTGCCGGCCATGGTCATGGCCAGCTTTTGCTTGCCCTCGTCCTTGTGCATCTGCAAACGGTCCATCTCGGGCAAAGACACCACCATGCCCAAAGCGCCACCGCGCGGGATGATCGTGGCTTTATAAACCGGATCGCATTTGGGCAGGTTGATGCCCACAATGGCATGGCCCGCTTCGTGATAGGCGGTTTTTTCTTTTTGCTCGTCGGTCAAGACCATCGAACGGCGTTCGGCCCCCATCATCACCTTGTCTTTGGCCTGTTCGAAATCGTCCATCGTCACAAAGCGGCGGCCAAAGCGGGCGGCCATCAGGGCGGCTTCGTTCACAAGGTTTGCCAGATCAGCGCCCGAAAAGCCAGGGCAGCCGCGTGCGATGATGCGCAGGTCGACATCGGGGCCGACGGGTACTTTGCGGGCGTGCACGGTCAAAATCTTTTCGCGGCCGCGGATATCGGGGTTGGGCACGTGGATCTGGCGGTCAAAGCGGCCCGGACGCAGCAAGGCTGGGTCCAGCACGTCTTTGCGGTTGGTGGCCGCGACGATGATCACACCCTCGTTCGCTTCAAAGCCGTCCATCTCGACCAGCAACTGGTTCAGCGTCTGTTCGCGTTCGTCATTTCCGCCGCCGATGCCCACACCGCGCGCACGGCCGACGGCGTCAATTTCGTCGATGAACACGATGCAAGGCGCGTTTTTCTTGGCCTGTTCGAACATATCGCGCACGCGGCTTGCGCCCACGCCCACAAACATTTCCACAAAGTCAGAGCCCGAGATGGTAAAGAACGGCACCCCCGCCTCGCCCGCAATGGCGCGCGCGAGCAGCGTCTTACCCGTACCCGGAGGTCCCACCAGCAACGCCCCCTTGGGGATCTTACCGCCAAGGCGCGAGAATTTCTGCGGGTTGCGCAGGAATTCCACGATTTCTTCCAACTCTTCCTTGGCCTCGTCGATGCCGGCCACGTCGTCAAAGGTCACGCGGCCTTGCTTTTCGGTCAACAGTTTCGCGCGGCTTTTGCCAAAGCCCATCGCCCCACCGCGCCCGCCGCCCTGCATGCGGTTCATGAAATAGATCCACACACCAATCAGCAGGATAAAGGGCAACCACGCGGTCACAATCGTCATCAGGCCCGATTGCTCTTGCGCATCTGCCCGCACACCCACGCCTTTGGACAAAAGGCGATCTGTCACTTGTTCGCCCGCAGGGCGGATCGCCACATAATGGCTGCCATCTTTGGCGGTGACCCTGATCTGTTCGCCGTCAAGGGTAACGCCCTTCACCTCGCCCGCGTCGACTTGGGCGATGAAGTCAGAATAGGAAACCGTCTGGGACGAAAAGCTGTTCGTGCTGTTGAACAGGTTGAACAAGGCCAGCACCAAGACCAGCAGCACCACCCAGAAAGCAATATTGCGCGCGTTTCCCACCTGAAACTCCTTTTAACGCGGCTTGCCCGACAGAGGGCGCGCCGCTTTGACCCCTAAGATAGAGATTCATTTGGCCGGTTCAATGCGATAACGCCAAGTTCTTGGGCCCAAGCAAAGGATGCAGCGGCAAAGCGCGGATCGCGGGGCTTCCAAAGCCCGCCAAAGGGGCCGCAACGACCCGCTCGCCCAGCCAAACGGCGGGGGATGCCAGCAATGCCGCCCGTGGCAGGCCCGTGCTGCGCCAGTCAGGGCATTGGGCCAAGCCTGCGGCGTCAAGCGCCCCAAGTTCGGCCCCCTGCGGCAGATCGCCCGCCACCTGCCAGCGACCGTCCCATATCTGATCCACAGCACAGCGCGGGGCTGCGGCCCTCACCTCGCGCAGCGCCCGCAGGCCACCGCGCCCGTGAACAAAGCGCACGCCCGCAAGGGTCGCGGCTTGGCCGTTGGAGAGGCGGGCCAGCAATTGGCCCAACTGGGTGCCGCGCGGGGCGTATTCGGCGGGGGAGATCCATAACAGCACCCGTTGCAAAATACGGCGCTGCGTTTCAGCGGGGGCCGACCACAGGGCGGGGGCGATGGTCACGGTTCCGGCCTGTTCGTGCAGCGTTCTTGCGGCCCAGTCATCGGCCAGCGCGTCCAACGCCGTGCGCGCCTCGGCCAGTTGGGCCGCGACTTGGGCAAGGCGGGCAGGGGTGACGCACAAGGGCTGCAAAACCGCCATCGCTTTGCGCGCACGCACCCGATCAAAGCGCAGGTTGTCGTTCGAGGGGTCTTCGACCCATGTTTTGCCTTGGGCTTGCAGCCATTGGCGCAATTCGGCCCGCGTAAAGCCCAGCAGCGGGCGTTGCCACAGCACGCCCCCTTCGGGCCAGCGGGGGGCCATAGTGGCCAAGCCGTCTACCCCCGCCCCGCGTTGCAGGCGCATCAGGAAAGTTTCGGCGATGTCATTTTGCGTGTGGCCCAAGGCCACCGTGGCAATGTGGTTTTGCACCGCCCAAGCCGCGATCAGGCGGCGGCGGGCTTTGCGGGCGGCGTCTTGCAGGTTGCCGCTGTGATCCCAGCCTTGCCAGATCAGGGTTGTGTGGCTTAGGCCCAAGGAGGATGCAACCGCGCCCACCTGTTCCGCCTCTGCCGCAGCCTCGGCCCGCAGGCCGTGGTTTACCGTCACAATGGCCGGGCGCAAGCCGCAGGCCACGGCCAGATGCAGCATGGCCATCGAATCGCCCCCGCCCGATACGGCCAGCCCCAGCGACCCGCTAGGGCCAAGGCCGGCCAAAAACCGCGCGGGCAGGTCGCTCAAGGACAGCCTTGGGCCACCATGGCGCCCTTGGCCACGGCCTCGTCGGGCGAGCCGGGGAAGCGTTTGCCAACTTCGGCCAAGGTCACGCAAGCCTCGGGGCCTTGGCCCAGCTTGCCCAAGGCTTGCCCCAGTTTGATCAGGGCTTGTCCGGCCAAGGGGCCGGTTTGGTTGGCGGAAAAGGCGTCAAGATAGGCGCGTGCGGCATTGGCGGTGTCGCCGGTTTGGGCCAAGGCATCGCCGCGGTACATATCGGCTTGTGGCACCAAGGGGCCACCGGGGTAAGACTGCGCATAGGTCTTGAACAAATCAGCGGCGCCAGCAACATCGCCTGCGTCAAGCGCCGCTTTGGCGCGATCAAAATCAGCCTTTTCGTTCACCGCCAGTTCTACTCCGTCGCTCGGCGCGGGGGTGGGTGTGGTAGACACGGCGGGGTCAGGTGCGGCGGGGGCTGCAGCGCCGCCTGCCAAAGCGCCCAGATCGGGCGTCACGGGCAGGGTGGAGGGGTCGCAGCCCTTGGTCAACTCGCACAAGCGAAACTCGATATCGCCGATGCGGTTGGTGCCATCGGTGACAACGGCGTTCACTTTCAGCTCGACCGCTTCGGTCTTCGCGGTCAGATTGGTCAGCGCGGCCTCGATCGCGTCAAGGCGTTGCAAAGCATCGCCCCCCGCGCTGCCATCGGTGGCAGCGCCGGTGGAAACAAGCTCTTGTTTCAACGTCAGGAATTGGGCCGCCAGTTGCGCCAGCTCTGCCTTCACATCGGCCAGCGACTGCGCGTCCTGTGCGAAGGCGGGCAGAGGCAGCAGCAAGGTTAGGGCGAAAAGCCAGCGCATCATGGGAAGCGGTCCTTATTTCATCGACAAGACGGTCACGGCGCGGCGGTTTTGCGCGTAGCAGGCTTCTTCCGAGCAGATCGCAATCGGGCGTTCCTTGCCGTAAGACACGGTTTGAATCCGCCCGCCTGCAATGCCTTGGGCGATCAGATAGTTCTTGACCGCATCAGCACGGCGTGCGCCAAGGGCGATGTTGTATTCGCGCGTGCCCTGTTCGTCAGCATGGCCTTCGACGATGATGGCGTAATCGGCGTTGGCTTGCAGCCACTGCGCCTGACCGTTCAGAATGGCGCGGGCTTCGTCCGTCAGGGTGGACTGATCCACCACGAACAGCACGCGGTCGCCCACGCTTTGGTTGAAATACGCCACCGAGGCCGGATTTGACGGATCGCCAAGGCCCGATGTGGTGATGCCATTCGCCTCAACCCCGCCCGCAGCGCCATTGGCCCCACGATCACCGCCGCCAAAGCGGTCAGGATTGCGGCAAGCAGACAAGGCAAGGGCAGAGACGATCAACAGCACCTTGATAGGCAGGGCAAAACGTGCGGACATGGGGGATTTCCTCATTCTTGGTGGCTCGGTTGCGATGCATATAGCACCTTTGCGGCGGTCTGTTAACCGCCTGTGTCGTAAGTTAGGGCAAAAGCGGTGACCATGCGGGGTCAGAGGCCGGTCCGGGTGTTGTCACCTGATGCAGATTGCGGCCCGACACGTCGACGGAATAGAGCGTGGCCGACCCCGTCGCCCCCTCGCTTTCGCGGGTGAACATGATGACACGGCCATTGGGGGCCCAAGTGGGGCCTTCATCCATGAAAGACGCCGTCAACAGGCGCTCTTCGGTGCTGTCTGACCGGATCACGCCGATATAGAACCGCCCGTCAGCGATCTTGGTGAAGGCGATCAGATCGCCGCGCGGGCTCCACACGGGGGTGCCGTATTTGCCTTTGCCAGACGAAATCCGCGTCGGCTCTCCGCCTGTGGCGGGCATGACGTAGATTTGCTGCGCGCCAGAGCGGTCGCTTTCAAAGACGATCTGGCTGCCATCGGGGCTGAATGACGGCGCGGTTTCGATAGAGGGCGCGTTGGTCAACTGGTTCAAAGCGCCGCTGTCGATATCCAGCGTATAGATGTCAGAATTCCCGTCACGTTCCAGACTAAACACCACCGTGCGCCCGTCAGGGGCAAAGCGCGGGGCGAAGGTCATCGAACCGGGCTGCTCATCCAAAACCCGCGTCGACAGATCCGCGGTGTTCATCACATAGATGCGCGGAAAGCCGGTCGCATAAGATGTGAACAAAATCCGGTCGCCATTGGGCGAAAAGCGCGGGGCCAGCACGATAGAGGCGCTGTCGGTCAGATATTGCACATTGGCCCCGTCGTAATCCATCACAGCCAACCGCTTTTGGCGCGCATCTTTGGGCCCGCTTTCCGACACAAAGACCACACGGCTGTCAAAATACGGGCCTTCGCCGGTGATCCGGCTATAGGCGGCATCGGCCACCTTATGCGCCATGCGCCGCCAACTGCTGGCAGAGCCGTTGAACTGCAACCCCTCGCCCAAGGGCTGACCGGATGCCACATCAAACAGCCGGAACTTGACCGACAGCGCCCCGCCCGAGGCTTGCACCGCCCCCGTGATCAGCACCTGCGCGTTGATCGCCTGCCAATCGGCATAGGCAATGGGCGCATCAAAGCTGGCAATGCCGCTGATGTAAGCGGCAGAGGGAATTTCGCGAAACAGGCCGGTGCCCGTCAGATCATCGGCCACCACGCGCGCCAGATCATGGGCGGCTTGCGCGGCCTCGGCGTTTTCGGCCACGAAATCGGGCACGGCATAGGGCATCGGTTCAATCACCGGATCAGAAAAGGTGATATGCGGTTCGGTCTGTGCGGCGATGGGCGCTGCGGTCAGGCCCAAGCACAGTGCACCAAGGGCCAAGAGGCGGGTCAGGGAATGGCTAAGGGTCATTCGGTCCTCGTCAGGGGAAGGGAAGGGGCGGGCATCAGCGCAGGCGCCCTTGGCTGGTATCAAAGGTGAAGAGCATGGATTTCCATGTGTCGTATTTATCGGGCGGCAGGCCAAGGCCCTTTGATGCGCCGCGGTAGACAGCACGTTTTGCCGCTTCAAAGGCTTGCTTGGCCGCCTCGGCGGTGCCGCCGGTGAAATCGACCATCTCGACCGAGAGGATCTTTTGATCCTGCGACACTTGCACGCGCATGGTGACGGTGACGCGAGTGGCCTCGGTGGACAAAGAGCCGATGTTCCAGAAAGGCCCGATGACATGGCGCAGATTGTCAACCTCGCCCGAGTTCAGCGCCGCGCCAATGGGCTGGTCGCCCGTGCCGCCGCTGCCGGTCTGTGATGGTTCGGGCGTAGCGGCAGCCGTATCGGGGGCGGTTGCATCGGCCAAGGCCGCGTCAATCGCGGCTTGATCGGCGGCAGAGGTGTCGGCGGGGGCGGGGTCTGGCGTGGCTTCGGTATCGGCTGTTTTGGTCGGTTCGGGCGGCGTGTCGACCGGCTTGGGCCGCGCGGGCGGGGGCGGGCTGCTGGTGGGGGCCAGTTGCGGGGCGTTGTCTTCGGTGGGCTTGGCGTCTGGCACTACGGCGGTGACAGTCTTTTCCGGTGCCGCGGCGGGGTCTTCGGGAACGGGCTGGCTGTCAGGGCTGGGCGTATCGGTCTGCGCCGGAGTCGCCGTATCCGCGGTTTTGGGCTGATCGGTGGAATCGACCGGGGTCGAGGCGATGCGCTCGGCCGCACCGGGGGCGGGGGCTTTTTCAGACGGCTGCACGGGAATGGGCTGCGGGGTGTCCGACGGGGGGGCCACGGGTGGCGGAACCTCTGGCGCATCGGGGGCCGCCGCGTCGGGCGTGGGCGTCGGGTCCGGCGTGGGGGCGGGCTCGGCAGGCTTGGGCTCTGCGGGTTTTGGCGTCGTTGGAGCGGGTCTTGGTTTGGGCTTGGGCGTCTTGGTTGCCGGCGGTTGCAGTTGCGGGGCGGGGGCTGTGTCATCCACCTTGGGCGCGGCCGAGGTCATCGCATCAAACTCGGATGTGGTGATCAGCGACACCTGCGCCACCTGCACGGCGGGGGTTTCGGTTGTCCACGTGAACCAGCCGCCCAAAAGCGCCCAAAGCACCAGCCCCAGATGCCCGAGACCCGAGATGAGAAGGCCCTTGTTCATGCCTTGCCCTAGTTGCTGCCGTCGAAACTGGGCCCGCCGGGGTCGGTCACAAGCCCGATGTTGTTAAAGCCACCCGCGTTCAAAGCGCCCATAACCTGCGCCACACGGGCATAGTTGACCGAACCATCGGCCCGCACAAAGACCTTGTCAGACTTGCGCTCTGCCGCAATGGCTTTGAGCTTGGGGATCAGATCGGCGTCGGCCACTTCGGTGGCTTGGATCATCACCCGCCCATCCGCCGTCAGGCTGATGGTCAGCGGCTTTTCCTGTTCGGTCGGCATGGCATTGGCCGCCGTTTCCGGCAATTTGATCGGCACGCCCACGGTCAACAGGGGGGCTGCCACCATAAAGATGATCATCAGCACCAACATCACGTCGACAAAGGGCGTGACGTTAATCTCGCTCATCGCGGCGGCGCGGCCACGGTGACGGCGCCTGCGCCCGCCGCCGCCGCCAGATTTCATGACACCTGCACCCATGGTCAGGCGTCCAACTGGCGGGACAGGATCGTGGCGAATTCGTCGGCAAAGGCTTCGTAACCGCCCAAGATCTGCTCGGAGTCGGCGTTGAGCTTGTTGTAAAACACCACTGCCGGAATGGCGGCAATCAGGCCGATGCCTGTGGCCAAAAGCGCCTCGGCGATGCCGGGGGCCACGACTGCAAGGTTGGTGTTCTGGCTGATGGCGATCTGTTCAAAGGCGTGTTTGATGCCCCAGATCGTGCCAAACAGCCCGATGAAGGGCGCGGTTGACCCCGTGGTGGCCAAAAAGCTTAAGCCCTTGTTCAAGCTTTCAGATTCGCGGCTGATGGCCACATCCATGGCGCGGTCGATGCGCGCCTGCGCACCTGCGATCAGCCCGCCATCCTGCCTGTGGCTGCGCCGCCATTCCAGCATGCCGGACGAGAAGATCTTTTCCGAAGGGCCATCGGGCTGCGAATCCATCTTTTCAAACAGCTCGTCCAAAGGCTCGCCCGACCAAAAGGCCCGGTCAAACACCGCTGCCTGTCGGCGTGCAGCGCGAAACAGGATGTGTTTTTGAATGATGATCGCCCATGACCAAAAGGACATAAGCATCAGCCCTGTCATGACGATTTTCACCGTCAAAGTCGCGCGCAAGAAAAGGGCGAGCAAAGAGAAATCGATCTCCTGCGCGGCCGCAAGTGTGGTCTGGTCCATGACGCCTGCTCGATTTGGGGGTCTTTTGCCCCGGTTAGTGTGCATTCTATAGGATTTCTGGAAAGATTGCCAACACAACTGCGTTAAGTTGCGCCCTCTTTGCAGCATTTTGCGCGAAAAGGCCGTCAGCCCTGCCCCGCCAAGGCCGCGCGCAGGCTTGCGGGAAAGCGCGTGGGCGTGCCTGCGGCGGTCAGGCAGACAAGTGTAACGCGGGCGGTGAACAAAGGCTGCGCCCCGCGCAGCACGGCCTGATCCAGCACCAAGCGCGCGCCGCTGTGATCGGAAAGTGAGGTTTGCACGGTCAGAAGATCGTCAAAGACAGCGGGGCGCAGATAGTCCGCCTCGACCCGGCGCACGGCAAAGACCAAGCCTTGCTTTTCGCGCAGCTGCGCTTGGTCGACCCCTAAGCTGCGCACCCATTCGCTGCGCGCACGTTCGATAAATTTCAGGTAATTGGCGTAATAAACGATCCCCGCCAAGTCGGTGTCTTCGTAATAGACGCGAAGTTGGAAACTGTGCATGGGGTCAGCCTAAGGTGGGCGCACCGCCCGCGCAAGCCGTCATGCTTGCGCGACACTCACCCGCGCAAAGACGCGCAGGGCGTGGGTGGCTTCGGTGCTGGCGACGGGCAGGACGGGGTCATAGACGGCGCGGATCACGGCGGCGATTTGGGGGTTAAGCACGACTTTGCCGTCTTGCACGCTTAACACCGCGCGGTGGGCAAAGGCCGTGTCAGACCACAGGCAGATCATCTGGGCGGATTCAGACAGGGCAAGATATTCGGCAGGCACTTCGGCCAAATCCCCGCCGATGCGCAAAAACACAAAGGCAGCGCGGATGGATCCGTTTTGGTCAAAGCGAAACAGGCGGTAGTGGCTGGCCTTTTGCGCGGCCAGCCTGTCACACAGCGGGGCAAGGTCGGGCACGATGCCGTCTAACCCCGGCACGCCGGGCAGTTCGGCCCAGTCGCGAAAGAAAAACACCATCAGGTTCGCGCCCAGTTCGGCATCGGTTTCGGCCATCTTATGGCCTGCCAAGGTCACCACAGCCTCGATCGCACCCTTTAGGACCGACAGGGTTTGATCTTCCACGCCAAAGACCACGGGGACGATGGGCCGCCCCCAGCGGGCGAAGTGATAAGACCCGTCGGCATGGGTGAACAGGGCTGCAATGTCGTCTGGGGTCATGGGATATAAGGTCTTTCAGAGAGCGGGGGGCATCGCTATGCCCCCCTTTTAGGCTTAATCAACCACCCAAGAAGTCAGACTTGCCCACGTCGACGCCGTTGGCGCGCAGGATGGAATAGGCGGTTGACATGTGGAAGTAAAAGTTAGGGATCGCGTAACTGGCCAGATACTGCGGCGCAGGAAAGGTCAGTTCGCGCGGGCCGGCCTTGACGGTGATGGTGCGCGCTTCGGCCCCCTCAAAGGCCGCGTCCGGAATGGTTGAGATGAAAGCGATGGTCTTGGCGATACGCTCTTTCAGTTCGGCCAGCGTGGTTTCGGTATCGGCGAAAGAGGGCACCTCTACCCCCGCCAGACGCGCAGGCGCGCCTTTGGCATGGTCGCAAGCGATGGTGATCTGACGCCAGAAGGGCAACATATCGGCGATCAGGCGCAGTTGGGGGATGACTTCGGGCTTGATCTTTTTGGCATCGGCAAAAGCCTCGGCCTTGTCGAGAATTTTGGACAGCGCGGTCAGGGAATGAACGAACATCGGGACGGGCGATTGCATAGGAGGCTCCTGTTAAATTTGGCGGCATCAAAGACGGGTTTGGCGCAGAAAGGCAAGGCGCATCCTAGCTGTGAACGGGCCTTGTCCGTGCCCGATCACGGCGCTGTGATTTTGGGGCCGCTTAAGCGCCCAAACTCCACCGCAGGATGGCTTTTTGGGCGTGCAGGCGGTTTTCGGCCTCGTCAAAAACCACGGAATGAGGGCCATCCATCACGGCGCTGGTTGCCTCGTCGTTGCGGTGCGCGGGCAGGCAGTGCATGAACAGGGCGTCGGGCTTGGCTTTGGCCATCAGCGCCTCGTTCACTTGATAGCCGCGCAACTGGTTGTTGCGGCGTTCTTTGGCGGATTCGGGGTCGTGCATCGACACCCATGTATCGGTCACCACAAGATCGGCGCCAACCACGGCAAGGTCGGGGTTGCGTTCGATGCGGATGTTTGACCCACGCGCACGGGCGAACTCGATAAAGGCCTGTTCGGGGTCTAAGGGTTCGGGGCCTGTAAAGGTCAGATCAAAGCCGAACTGCCCTGCGGCGTGCAAAAAGCTGGCGCAGACGTTGTTGCCGTCGCCCGCCCAAACCACCTTGCGCCCTGCGATGGGGCCGCGGTGTTCTTCATAGGTCATCACGTCCGCCATGATCTGGCAAGGATGGGTGCGGTTGGTCAGGCCGTTGATCACGGGCACGGTGGCGTGTTCGGCCATCTCTAGCAATGTGGCTTCTTCAAAGGTGCGGATCATGATCAGGTCGACATAGCGCGACAGAACGCGGGCGGTGTCGGCGATGGTTTCGCCGTGGCCCAGTTGCATTTCCTTGCCCGACAGCACCATGGTCTGCCCGCCCATCTGGCGCACGCCGACATCAAATGACACCCGCGTGCGGGTCGAGGGCTTTTCGAAGATCAGCGCCACCATGCGGCCGGCCAAGGGCTGTTCGTCATCCAGCGCGCCTTTGGGGCGGTCGTGGCGGGCGGCTTTCATCGCATGGGCGCTGTCGATCATCAGCCGCAGATCGGCGGCATCGGTTTTGTGCAGGTCTAGAAAATGTCTCATCTTTGGCTTTCTGGCGGGCCGCCGGGGGTTTCACACCCCCGGACCCCCGTGGGATATTTGGGCAAGTCTGAAAGAGGGCCCCTTTGGGGGCATCTTAGGCGGCTTCCACCAAGGCGGCGGTTTGGGCCAACAAGGTGAGGGCCGTGGCAATGTCGGCATCGGGGATGTTAAGGGCGGGCAAAAGGCGGATCACATTGTCAGCGGCAGGCACGGTCAGGACGCCCGCCTGATAACCCGCTCTGACGATATCGGTGTTGAGCGCCTTGCATTTCAGGCCAAGGATCAAACCCTCGCCGCGCACCGCTTCGAACACAGTCGGGTGGGCTGCGACCAAGCTTTCCAGCCCTTGGCGCAGCAGGCCGGATTTGCGGGTGACTTCGCCCAGAAAGCCGTCGTCGGCGATGATTTCCATGACCTTAGCCCCAACCGCACAGGCCAAGGGGTTGCCGCCATAGGTCGACCCATGCGTACCCGCCCCCATGCCATAGGCCGCGTTTTCGGTGGCAAGCACCGCGCCCAAAGGAAAGCCGCCGCCGATGCCTTTGGCGACCATCATGATGTCAGGGGTGATGCCGGACCATTCATGGGCAAAAAGCTTGCCCGTGCGACCCATGCCGCATTGCACCTCGTCAAAGATCAACAGCGTGCCGGTGCTATCGCATAGATCGCGCAGGCCCTTCAGGCACTGATCGGGCACGGTGCGAATGCCGCCTTCGCCTTGCACGGGTTCGATCATCACGGCACAGGTCTGATCGGTGATGGCCGTGCGCAGCGCATCGTGATCGCCCCATTTCAGCTGCACAAATCCGGGCATCAGAGGGCCGTAGCCCTTGACCATCTTTTCAGACCCCGCCGCCGCAATCGCCCCAGTAGAGCGCCCGTGGAACGCCCCTTCAAAGGTGATGATCTGCGTGCGCTGCGGGTGGCCTTTTTCGTAATGGTACTTGCGCGCCATTTTGATCGCAAGCTCGGCCGCCTCGGTGCCGGAATTGGTGAAAAACACCGTATCGGCGAAGGTCTTATCGACCAGCATCTCGGCCAGCTTTTCCTGCTGCGGAATGCGGTAGAGGTTGGAGACATGCCACAGCTTGCCCGCCTGTTCGGTCAGCGCCGCCACCAGATCGGGGTTGGCATGGCCCAAGGCGTTGACGGCAATGCCCGCGCCCAGATCAAGATAGCGCTTGCCATCTTCGGCTGTCAGCCAAGAGCCTTCGCCCTTCACAAATGCCATAGGCGCGCGGTTATAGGTCGGCAGGACGGGGGTGATCATGGGTCAGGTCCTTTAGCGGAAGTGCAAGGGGTGCCAAAGACGGGCGCAAAGGTCAACGATCTTTGGAGGGTTTGGCCCCAAGATAGGCCAAATGAAACGCGCTTACGCGGTGACGCTTCGGCGTCGCAGGGTGGCCAAGGGGGCGGTGCGCTGGTTCATGACAGGTCTGATAGGCAAGGCCTGCACCTGTGTAAAGAAAAAAGCGCAAGGCAGGGGGCCTGCCTTGCGCCTGTGTCATGGGGCCTAGATCACTGGCTTAGGGCTTTGATGCGCCCTTCGACTGTGGGCTGCACGCTGCCGGCCTTTTCGACATAGTCCATCACCACCTTGGCCACCAAAGCGCCGGTGCCATCGGTGACGACCTGCTTGGCCCCTTTGAGCATCTTATACCCATCGCCGCCACCCAGCATGTAATCATTGACGGCGACCTTATAGACCGCCGCCGGATCAAGTGCAGCACCCGCCACCAAAACCTCGGTCACGCGCTTGCCAGCTTCGGCCTTGGGGTCATAAACCACGGTCAGGCCAGACACTTGCGCAAAACGGCCCGCGCCCTTTTCGACTTGCGACAGGGCGTTTTCCAAAGCCTCAGCCAGTTGCGCGCCGGTCAATTCGGCCACGGCAAGCGTATTGCCAAAGGGCAGTTCGGTCAGAATATCGCGCCGTGTCAGGGTAGCACCGGCGTCATAGGTGCGGTCGGCGCGAATGCCGCCGCCGTTCATCAGCGCCACATCGGCCCCGCTTTGCAGGCGCATCGCATCGGCGATCAGGTCGCCCATGGTGGATTCCTCGGCCCGCACCACATTGCGGCGGCTGTCGAGCGGGGTTGTCGTGGTGCCAATCGCCACGTTCAGCGTGTCATCCAGCCCCTTTTGCATCGTATCCACCAGCGCTTGCGATTCGGGGTCGGGCGTGACGGTGGCCGTGTCAATAAAGCGGAACGACGGTGTCCATTTCACCACGCGCTTGCCGTCTTTTTCGCTGACATTGACCATCAGGTCCAAGGGCGACAACAGCCGCGCGTCGATCGAGGTTTCGACATAGGCCGTGATCCCATCGTAAGAGGTGCCATAGGAATGGTCATCGCCCGACAAAACAACGTCGAACGCCTTGGAATGGATCAAGTCCAGATCGTTGTAGATATTCGTCTGCACAAGGCCCACAACCAAATCCGCCCCATCGGCACGGGCCTGCTTGGCGGCAGCAATGGCAGTGTCAACCGTGGGCAGGAACACCAGATCGCCTGTGGTCGACACCTCTGGCGAGGTGTCTTGCGCCACCGGAATGAGCGCGATTTTCACGCCCGCGATGTCTTTGACAACCACACCGCCCAAGCCTGCCACGGGCGAGCCGTCTTTGTTGGTGATGTTGATCGCCGCCCACGGGTACTTGGACGCCGCCAGTTTTTCGGCGAAGTTTTCCGGCCCGAAGTCAAATTCGTGGTTGCCCGGAACGGCCAGATCAAAGGGGACAAGGTTGGTCAGATCAATCGTATTCTGCCCCTTGTCAAACCCCGACAAAAGCGACGGCGACAGCATGTCGCCGTCAAACAGATACAGCGTGTTGGGGTTGGCGGCGCGTTCGGCCTTGGCCACGGCGTTCAAGCGGGCAAAGCCGCCTTGGGTGCCATCGCCGGCAAAGTTGTACACATCGCCCACGCCGAGCAGGGTGATCTTGACAGGATCAGCCATCAGGGGGGCGGCTATCAGGGCGCAAAGAGCGGTGCTCAATAGGAATTTGGTCATATGTCGTCTCCATCAATGGACGTTTTCGCCGTCGATCTGCGGGGTGCTGGGCAGGGTCGATGGCGGTCAGCCTGCCCCTTGTCCGTGACACGGGTATGACGGCAGGTTGACCGCCCGTCAGCCATCGGGCATCACGCGACAGCATCTTACCACGGGGGCCCGCATGCTCATCTATAAAATCTTCCGCCGCCCTGAATGGGTGGCCTTTCGCGCGGCAGGCACCACAGCGGGCGCGCCGATTGATGTGCAAGACGGCTACATCCACTTTTCCACCGCCGCCCAAGTGGCCGAGACGGCGGCGAAACATTTCGCCACCGACAGCGATCTGGTGCTTTTGGCCCTAGACAGCGACCGCCTTGGCCCCGCCTTGATATGGGAGCCGTCGCGCGGCGGTGCCCTGTTCCCCCACCTGTACCGCGCGCTGGATATGGCCGACGTGCTTTGGGACAAAAGCCTGCCCTTGGGGGCCACGGGCCATATCTTCCCCGAGGGCATATTTTGACACCCTTTGAACGCCTGGGCCTTGCCCTGCTGCACCGCTTTGATCCTGAAACGGCGCATGGGCTTTCGCTTTCAGTGCTGCGCCTTGGTCTGGCCCCGATGCCCGGCCCTGTGACAAGTGCAAGGCTGAAAACCCAAGTGGCGGGGATGGACCTGCCAAACCCTGTCGGTCTTGCCGCAGGCTATGACAAAAACGTCGTGGCTTTGGGCCCGCTGTCGCGCGCAGGCTTTGGCTTTATCGAGGTGGGGGCCGCCACCCCCCTGCCCCAACCGGGCAACCCCAAACCCCGCCTGTTCCGCCTGACCGAGGATCACGCCGCCATCAACCGCTTTGGCTTTAACAACCAAGGGGCCAGTGCAATCGCAGCCCGCCTTGCGCAGCACAAACGCGGGGCCGTGCCGGTGGGGATCAATCTGGGGGCCAACAAGACCTCGACCGACCGTGCCGCTGATTTTGCAAAGGTGCTGGCCCTGTGTGGCCCGCATGTTGATTTTGCCACGGTCAATGTCTCGTCGCCCAACACCGAAAAACTGCGCGATTTGCAGGGGCCTGCGGCTTTGGCTGCGTTGCTGGACGGTGTGATGCAGGTCCGCGCCGGTTTGGCCCGCCCGATTCCGGTGTTTTTGAAAATCGCCCCCGACCTTGCCCCCGATGATTTGGCAGCTTTGGCCGAGGTGGCGCTGTCGTCTGGCCTGTCGGGCATCATCGCCACCAACACCACGCTATCGCGCGAGGGTTTGCATGCGCCGCAAGCTTCTGAAACGGGCGGATTATCTGGCGCGCCGCTTTTCGAAAAATCGACCCGCGTTCTGGCGCGCCTGTCCAAACTGACGGCGGGCAAGCTGCCCCTGATCGGCGTGGGCGGCGTCGGGTCGGCAGATCAGGCCTATGCCAAAATCCGCGCAGGGGCCTGTGCGGTGCAGATTTACACGGCCATGGTTTATCAGGGCCTTTCGGTCGCCGCCGATATTGCGCGTGGGCTCGACACCCTATTAGCGCGGGACGGCTATGCCAGCATCGCGCAGGCTGTGGGCACACAACGCGACGCTTGGCTGTGAACCGTGGCGCAAAGCGCGGCGCTAAAAGGCTTTGAACGTCATCGTCGTCAAGGTGCGCACGATGTCGGGAATGTCGAACAGGCGTTCTGACAGGTAATGGCCCACATCCTCGCCGTCGGGGATATAGACTTTGGCGATCAGGTCATATTCGCCGCTGGTGGAATACAGCTCGCTCACCGCCTCGCGGTCATAAATGGCGGTGGCCACGGCATAGGTGCGGCCGGGGGTGCAGCGGAATTGGACGAAAACGCAGGTCATGGCAGACTCCTTGGCTGGGTGCAGCCTAGCTTAGGCTGGCTTGCGCTTCCAGCCCTTCCAGCGTCAGGGGGGCGGGGCGCACGACAAGGTCGGCCACGCCCAGCGGGGCTTTGGGCAGCGCAAGGCGGTTGCGCACCACCCAATGCAGGCGCTTTTCGGCGCGGGTGATGGCCACATAGGCCAAACGTTTCCACAGCGGCAGGCCCGCTTCGGACCGTCCGGCTTGGGCGGCGGCCCACAGATCGGGGGCAAAGACCTGCACATCTTCCCATTGCGAACCTTGGGCTTTGTGGATCGTCACTGCAGCGCCGTGCAGGAAAGCCGCACCCATATGGGCGGCAGAGGGGATGAAGGGTTCTTCTTCATCGGGTTTTTCGATCTTGATGATGCAAGCGGCCGAGATTTGCGGGTCTTCTGCCCCCACCACATGGATGCGCGCAAAACCCTCGCGCTTGCCGGGGCCAAGGTAGATCACCTGCGCGCCTTTGATCAGGCCGCGCGCTTCCAGATCAATGCGCTTTTTGCGGTGTTTTAACGGCAATTCGATCCCGTCGCAGATCAGCGGTTCGCCGGGCAACAGCGCGTCTTCGGGCGCCCCGTGGGCGGCGCGAAAGGCTTGAATCAGCTTGATGCGTGTCATATTGGTCCAAACCAGCACAGGGCTGCGCGCCATCAGATCCGACGAGACGCGTTCCGCCCACACCACCCGTTCATCGCGGCGGGCGGCGTCTTGGACCATGGCCTCGAAATCTTCAAACCGCAGGGTCGCATCGCCCAAGGCATGTGCCAGATCCAGAATGGGGTTGTCTTGCGCCTGCCTATGAATGCGGCTGAGCACCATTTTGCGGCCATCGCCCAGCTTGTCAAAAACCATCGCCCCCGATTGGCCCACGGGCGCCAACTGCGCAGGATCGCCAAACAGCACGAGGGTTGGAAAAATCTCGCGCAAATCTTCCAGCTGGCGTTCATCCAGCATCGAGCTTTCGTCGACAAAGCCCACATCCAACGGCTCCTCGCGCCGTTTCCAGCCCTTGATGAAATCGCTGCCCCGCAGACCTGCAGCCGCCAAAGCGCCGGGAATAGAGGGCACCTGCTGGTAAAAGGCAAAGGCGCGGTCCAGCGCCAGTTCGGTGAGCCCTTCCACCGCAGGGCGCGGCAGATTGCCGGCCAGCCATTCGGCGATCTTTTCGTATTGCGGGTCGTAGACGGGCGTATACAGGATGCGGTGAATGGTGGTCGCGGGCACCCCGCGCAACCGCAGCACCGAGGCGGCTTTGTTGGTGGGTGCCAGCACGGCCAAAGTGCGCCGATCCTTGCGTTTGCGCCCTTCGTAATCGCCCGAGACGATATCCACCCCCGCCTCTTTCAGCGCACGGTACAAGCTGGCCAACAGCATGGTCTTGCCCGACCCCGCCTTGCCCAAAATCGCCAGAACAGAGGCTTTGCCTTCGACCATGGGCAACAACGCCCCTTCGCCGATATCGACGCCTACGGCCAAAAGATCAGCGGCGACGCGGTCAAAAGCCTCGGCCTGATCGTCAGAGAAGGTGATTGCGGGAAGGCTTGCCATGCGCCCACCTTAGGCCACCGCCCCGCCAAGGACCAGTGCCCAAGGTTTGGTCAATGGGTGGAAGGTGGGCCCGAGCGTGAGCCCGACGGCGGGCCGCTTTGAGCGGCATCGCTGAGCACCGACACCTCGACCGCGGCGATCTTCAACGCCTCGTCCGCTTTGGCGGCAAGGGCGGACATGCCGTTGACTTGGGCAAAAGAGCGCAGGTCTTTCAGCACTTCGAAAATCCACTCATAGCCCATGATTGCCCCGCGCCAGATGGCATTCCCGCCGAATGCCTTTGCTATCTAAGCACGGCTGCCGCCCGATATAACCCACCCAAGGCGCAACACACTGTAGGCTTCTTGGAAACGCTTAGCGGGTTTGGCTGGCTTCGAGCGTGTCTTCAAAGGTGCGCAGGCCCGTGCGGGGGGCTTGCACCAGCACCGCCATATTGCCCGGTTTGTGCACGTTTTTAAGCATTTTCATATGGGCCGAGGGGATTTCGTCCCAAGAAAACACCTCTGACAAGCACGGGTCTAGCCTGCGTTCCACCATCAACTGGTTGGCCGCGCTCGCCTGTTTGAGGTTGGCAAAATGGCTGCCCTGCACGCGCTTTTGGTGCATCCACAGATAGCGGGCGTCCAGCGTGAGGTTGTAGCCCGTGGTGCCCGCACAGATCACCACCATGCCGCCGCGCTTGACCAAAAAGACCGAGACGGGAAAGGTTTGCTCGCCGGGGTGTTCAAAGACCAAATCGACGTTGTTGCCTTTGCCGGTAATCTCCCAGATGGCTTTGCCGAATTTGCGAACCTCGTTGAACCAGTCCTTATAGGCGGGGGTGTTGACCGTGGGCATCTGGCCCCAGCAGTTGAAATCCTTGCGGTTGATGACACCCTTGGCCCCAAGGCCCATAACAAAATCGCGCTTGTCTTCGTCGCTGATCACCCCAATCGCATTGCCGCCCGCCGTGTTGATCAACTGGATCGCATAAGACCCAAGCCCGCCCGAGGCCCCCCAGACCAGCACATTCTGACCCGGCCGCAATTCATGCGGTTTGTGGCCGAAAAGCATCCGATAAGCGGTGGCGAGGGTCAGGGTATAGCAGGCCGATTCCTCCCATGATTGGTGGGCGGGGCGGCGCATCAATTGCTGGGCCTGCACGCGGGTGAACTGGGCAAAAGAGCCGTCGGGGGTTTCATAGCCCCAGATGCGCTGGCTGGGCGAAAACATCGGGTCGCCGCCGTTGCATTCTTCGTCGTCGCCGTCGTCTTGGTTGCAGTGGATCACCACCTCGTCGCCGACTTTCCAGCGTTTGACCTTGTCGCCGACCTTCCAAACGATCCCCGAGGCATCCGACCCCGCGATGTGAAAGGGTTCGCCGTGGCCGTCAAAAGGGCTGATGGGCGTGCCCAACGCAGCCCAGACCCCGTTGTAATTGACCCCCGCCGCCATGACCAAGACCAGCACCTCGTGCGCGTCTATGTCGGGCGTGTCGACAACTTCAACCAACATGGCCTTGTCTGGGTTGCCGTGGCGCTCGCGGCGGATGGCCCAAGCGTACATCTGCGCGGGCACATGGCCCAAGGGCGGCATTTCGCCCACGGCATAGAGGTCTTTCACCGGCGCGTTATAGGCCAGTTTGGGAGAATCGAGCGCCATTGGGGCCTCCTAACACATGCCGCGCCGCAGAATTGCGGGCGAGTTGGGGCTTGGATATAAACACTCACGCAAGATTGCAACTGAAAATGATATCATTTTGTAATTTTATGTCTGCCGCGCTGCGGCAAGGCGGGTTTAAAGCCCCAACCTTTGCTGCACAGGTGCGGCGTAAAACTGCAAAAGCCCGCGCTTTGCTGCGACCGGCTGCAGATCTGCCGTCACGATTCGGCGGGTGATCAGCGTCGACAGGCCTTCGTCCAGCGTTGCTTGCAGCCCGTCAGGCGCCAGCTTCAGCTCTGCGCCGCGGGCCTCAAGCCTGCGCGATAGGCGCGACAGGGTGCCCAGAAGGTCCGCCCGATCTGCGGGCCCTTCCATCAGCGCCGCTGCCACCAAGCCCACGGGCACCACGGGCACGACCCGTTCGATGGCCTGCATCATGCGCACGCCCAAACCCTCTGCCGCGCCGTCTGGCACTTCGGCCAGATAGGCGCGCAGCGATAAGGGCGCGCCAAAGGCCGCCGCCGCCGTGCCAAAGCGCCGATAGCGCCCTGTCACCACCCGCACCACCGCCAGCACCGCCTTGACCAGCACCCGCAGCGGATTAACCCCGAACCGCCGCGCCCCTTGGGCGGCAGCTTTCAGCAGCACCGTGTCTTCCAGCACACGGTCATAGGCCAGACCCACGGGCACAAACACCACATCCCGCCCCGCCGGATCAAACCCTGCCATGATATACGACAACAGCCCCAGCTTGGCCTGACCCACCCTGCCATCCAAGCTGAGGCCGCCTTCGGGAAAGATCGCCTGTGTGATGCCTTCGGCTGTGGTCATCTGCACATACCGGGCCAAGACCTTGCGGTAGAGCGTGTTTTTTGACCCGCGCCGAATGAAATAGGCCCCCAAAGCGCGGATAAAGCGCGAAAACGGCCAGATCCGCGCCCATTCCCCCACCGCATAGGAAATCGAGGCGCGGTTGGCCACCAGCCACGTCACCAGCACATAATCCATATTGGATCGGTGGTTCATCACAAAGACCACCGTGGCGTCAGGCTCTACCCCCGCCAAGACGTGATCCATCCGGCCAAAGCGCACGTGGTACAACTGGCGCGTCAGCCATTTGGCCAAGGTGATCATCACGCCGAAATAGAGCGTCGTCGAAAAGCCCGGCACAATCTCGCGCGCGTAATGCCGCGCTTCTTGAAACGCGACCGAGGCAGGGATGCCTTGGGCGTTGGCGTGTTCGGTGACGGCGGCCAGCACCTGCGGGTCATAGGCCAGCCGCGCAATGCGGTCTTGGCGGGCGGCCAGCTTGAAAATGTCGATGGGCCGATCCAGCCTTTCGTTCAACCGCGCCACCCAGCGTTCGATGCGGCGGCGGAAAAACCAGCGCACGGAGGGGAACAGGAAGTTCGACAGGAAAGAGGTTACCGCAAAGGCCAAAATCAGCAACAAAAGCCAAAGCGGGATCGGGATGGTTTGGGTCATGTTCCCTGAATGCCACAGTCAAAAGCGGGGTGCAAATGCCTCTCCCGCCGCGATGCAGCGAATTGACACTTGCCAAAACTTGCTGGTATGCAGCGCAAGACGAAATAAAATTACCATACCGATTCAAGTTTGCCGCGCGAGGCCAGATGATGCAGATGCAAAAAGACCAACCTTGGCTGTTTCGCACTTACGCGGGGCATTCCACCGCCGCCGCGTCGAACGCGCTGTATCGCGGCAATCTGGCCAAGGGGCAAACCGGCCTGTCGGTGGCCTTCGATCTGCCAACCCAGACGGGCTATGACAGCGATCATATCTTAGCACGGGGCGAGGTGGGCAAGGTGGGCGTGCCCATCGCCCATCTGGGCGATATGCGCGCGCTGTTTGCCGATATTCCCTTGGGGCAGATGAACACCTCGATGACAATCAACGCCACGGCCCCTTGGCTTTTGGCGCTGTACGTTGCCGTGGCTGAAGAGCAGGGGGCCGATATTGCCGCGCTGCAAGGCACGGTGCAAAATGACATTATCAAGGAATATCTGTCGCGCGGCACCTATATTTGCCCACCGGCCCCATCTTTGCGGATGATCACCGATGTGGCGGCCTATACCGCGCAAGCCCTGCCCAAGTGGAACCCGATGAACATCTGTTCGTACCACCTGCAAGAGGCGGGGGCGACGCCGGAACAGGAATTGGCCTATGCCTTGGCCACCGCCATCGCCGTGCTGGACGATCTGCGCGCCAAGGTTCGCGCACAGGATTTCCCCGCCATGGTGGGGCGTATTTCCTTTTTCGTGAACGCAGGCATTCGCTTTGTGACCGAAATTTGCAAAATGCGCGCCTTTGTCGAGATGTGGGACGATCTGTGCCAAACCCGCTACGCCATCACCGACGAACGCCACCGCCGCTTTCGCTATGGGGTGCAGGTGAACTCGCTTGGGTTGACTGAACAGCAGCCCGAAAACAACGTGGCGCGGATTTTGATTGAAATGCTGGCCGTGACCCTGTCAAAAAACGCCCGTGCGCGCGCTGTGCAACTGCCCGCGTGGAACGAGGCGCTGGGCCTGCCGCGCCCGTGGGATCAGCAATGGTCGCTGCGGATGCAGCAGATCTTGGCCTATGAAACCGACCTTCTGGAATATGCCGATATCTTCGACGACAACCCCGCGATTACGGCCAAGGTTGCAGCGCTGAAAGCCGCAGCCCTTGAAGAGTTGGCGCAGATTGACGCGATGGGCGGGGCGGTCGCCGCCATTCCCCATATGAAATCGCGTCTGGTCGAGGCGAACTCTGACCGTTTGGGGCGCATTGAAAGTGGCGCGCAAGTGGTCGTCGGCGTGAACCGCTACCGCGAGGCGGAACCGTCGCCGCTGACCACGGGCACCCTGTCGATCTTCACCACCGATCCGGCGGCTGAGGCTGACCAGATCACCCGCCTGCAGGCGTGGCGGTCAGATCGTGACGGCGTGGCCGTCAACCGCGCCCTATTACGCTTGCGTGAAGCGGCGCTGTCGGGCGAAAACATCATGCCGCCGTCGATTGCCGCCGCCAAGGCGGGGGTGACAACGGGCGAATGGGGGGCGGCTATTCGCGCCGCCTTTGGCGAATACCGCGCACCCACGGGGGTAAACCCTGCGCCGTCAAACCGGACCGAGGGGTTGGATGCGATCCGCGCAGCGGTGGATTTGGTGTCAACCCGCCTTGGTCGCCGCCTGAAGCTGTTGATGGGCAAGCCCGGTCTCGATGGCCATTCCAACGGTGCCGAACAGATCACCGCCCGCGCCCGCGACTGCGGCATGGCCATTCACTACGACGGCATCCGCCACACCCCCGCCGACATCGTGGCCCAAGCGTTAGAGGTGTCGCCCCATGTCATTGGCCTGTCGATCCTGTCGGGCAGCCATATGCCCTTGGTTGAAGATGTGCTGACGGGCCTGCGCCAAGCGGGCCTGTCCACGCCGCTGATCATCGGCGGCATCATCCCTGACGCCGATGCAGAGGCGCTTTTGGCCCTTGGGGTGGCTGCGATTTACACGCCTAAAGACTTCGACCTGAACCGCATCATGTTTGACATTGTGGGTCTGGCAGATACAAAAGCGCAGGCCGCCTAAGGCCTGCG
>CANFSY010000033.1 GCA_947449875.1 Paracoccaceae bacterium | reverse complement strand
TGACATGGCCGCAGACCTGCCCTTGGGCCCGCCAAACTGGGGCCTGCCGCTGCACCTGTCGCGCGGCGATTATCGTTGGCAAATGGCTGTGCCCGCAGATGGAATCTTGCCCTTTGACGGGGCCTATCCGGCGCTGATCCAATGGCTGACCCCGCTGCATCCGACCCAAGCCCTGCCCGATGCGGGCGTTCGGTTGAAAGAGTTGACCATCACCCATCCGCACGCCGCAGCCCTCAGCGCCGCGCTGCCCCTGACCGATGCGCGCCTGCTCATCGTGCAAGGGCCACAGGCCGCGCTGTCTGCGACCTTTCAAACCCCGCAGGGCCTGCGCAGCCTGCCGTGACAGCGCCGCAAAGCCGCGCTAAGGTGACGCCATGTCGATTTGGTCCCGCATCGCTCAGGCTTTGAACGCCCTTGCCTCTGGCGAGGGTTTGGCGGCATTGTTTGAAACCTTGCGCCAAGAACCCGAACGATCGGTCGGTTTCACCATCGCCGTGATCGCCCTTGGCGCCAAGATGGCCAAAGCCGACGGCCACGTCACCCGCGACGAGGTCGCAGCCTTTCGCCGCGTCTTCACCATCCCCAAGGGCGAAGAGGCCAGCGCCGCCAAGGTCTTCGATCTTGCCCGTCAGGATGTGGCAGGGTTTGACGCCTATGCCCGCAAAATCCGCGCCATGTTTAAACCCTCTGACCGCGATGTGATGATTGACCTGATGGAGGGGCTGTTTCACATCGCCGTCGCCGACCAGCAGTTTCACCCCGCAGAAGAGGCGTACTTGCGCAGCGTCGCGCAGATTTTCGGGCTGGACGAGGCGTGCTTTCGAAGCCTGCGCGCCCGCCATGTGCAAGACGACCCCTACGCCGTGTTGGGCGTTGATCCGTCTGCGTCAGATGCCGACATTCGCAAAGCATGGCGCACTGCGGTGAAAGCCGCCCATCCCGATGTGATGATCGCCCGCGGTGTGCCGCCCGAAGCGGTGAAACTCGCCGAAGAGCGTCTTCGCGCGTTGAACACGGCATGGGAACAGATCGCAAAGGCGCGCGCGTGATGCGCTGCGGTTGGGTTTATATGACCGAATGTTCGGGTATTCTGCGCCGCCTTCACCCTAAGGCCCGTCACCCCCATAACCCCGCAGCACAGCGCCCATGCCCCTGTCGATGAGCTCTGCAGCACTGGTGGCCGCCTTGGTGGGCTATGGCAGCACCGTCGCCTTGGTGCTGGCGGCGGCACAGGCTGTGGGGGCAAGTGCCGCCCAAACCGCAAGCTGGTTGCTGGCCGTATGTTTGGCCAAAGCGGCGGGGTCGGCCTTCTTGTCAGCGCGCAACCGCATGCCCATGGTGCTGGCTTGGTCAACCCCGGGCGCGGCGCTGATCGCCGCAAGTTCTGGGATCACCATGGCGCAGGCGGTGGGGGCCTTTGTTGTGGCAGGCGGGCTGATCGCCCTGATCGGGGCCGTCAGGCCCTTGGGGCGGCTGGTGGCGCGCATTCCTGACGGAGTTGCAGCGGCGATGCTGGCGGGGGTCTTGCTGCCGTTTTGCCTGAAAGGCCTAGCGGTCAGCGGCGGGCTTGGGGCTGGGGGATTGGCGCTGCTGGCGGTTTTTGCCGTCGTGCGGCAGGTCAATCCCGCACTTGGCGTGCTCGCCGCCCTTGGCGCGGGGCTGGCCTTGGCCTTTGGGCCGTGGGGCATGGCCTTGCCAAACTTTGCGCCACCCCATCCCGCGCTGACCCTGATCGCCCCCCATTTCAAGCTTGATGTGCTGATCGGCCTTGCCCTGCCCCTAACGCTTGTCACCATGGCCAGCCAAAACCTGCCCGGGTTTGCCACCCTGCGCGCGGCGGGCTATGAACCGCCCGTCGCGCAAGCCTTGCAAACCACGGGCGCGCTTTCGGCGGTGTTCGGCCTGTTTGGCGCCCATACCGTCAGCATGGCCGCCATAACCGCCGCGATTTGCCTTGGCGAAGATGTGCACCCCGACCGTGCCCAACGCTGGAAAGTGGGCTTGGCCTATGCGGCGGTCTGGGTTCTTTTGGGCATCGCTGGCCCGTGGGTCATGGCCATCTTGCACGCCATGCCGCCCGATATCCTGACCCTGCTTGTCGGCATTGCCCTGCTAGGCCCGCTGACTGGCGCGCTGACAAACGCCTATGCCACCGCCCAAACCCGCTTTCCGGCCACGGTCACCTTGACCCTAACCACCTCGGGCCTTGGCATCGCGGGCATCGGCTCGGCGTTCTGGGGGCTACTGGCAGGCCTAAGCCTTTTGGCCCTTGACCACGCCGCCAAGTCCCTGCGCCGCTAATCCCTTTCATATGTGCACAAATATCCCACGGGGGTGCGGGGGTGTGAAACCCCCGTGTCGCAACGGCAGCCTAGAACGGCACGTCTGAAACCTGATGCGCGGGCATCACCCAGCGGGCGACGATCTTTTTGGAACCGGCATGGTCAAATTCAATGTCCAGCTTATCGCCTTCCACCGAAATCACCTCGCCGTACCCGAATTTCTGATGAAACACGCGGTCGCCAAGGCCGTAGGGTGATATGGCTTGCGCATCAATCACGATGCCGCGCGCCTCTTGCGGTTGGGCCACGCCGCGCTGTCCGGCGCGGTCTTGCATGCGCTTCCAACCGGGAGAATTATAGACATCCGCCTTGGTCGCACGCTGTTCAATCGCCGCACCAAACCCTGACACGGCAGCCCCATAACCACCGCCATACAGGCCCGGCGGCGTTAACACCGCCACGTGATCGGCGGGCAATTCGTCGATAAACCGGCTGGGCATCTGGCTTTGCCACTGGCCATAGACCCGCCGATTGGACGCAAAAGAGATCGTGCACAGCCGTTCGGCCCGCGTGATGCCGACATAGGCCAAGCGGCGCTCTTCCTCTAGCCCTTTTTGGCCGCTTTCATCCATGCTGCGCTGGCTGGGAAACAGGCCGTCTTCCCAACCGGGTAAAAAGACCGCCGGAAATTCCAACCCCTTGGCCGCATGCAGCGTCATGATCGAGACTTTTTCAGCCGCCTCTTCCGTTTCGTTGTCCATAATCAAGGACACATGTTCCAAAAACCCTTGCAGGTTTTCGAACTGCTCCAAGGCTTTGACCAGTTCCTTAAGGTTTTCCAACCGACCGGGAGCCTCGGGGGTTTTGTCGTTTTGCCACATCTCGGTATAGCCGGACTCGTCCAAGATCTGCTCGGCCAGTTCGATGTGGTTGTGCGGCGCTTGGATCACCTTATGCCAGCGGTCGATATTGCCGACAAAGGCGCGCAGGTGGGCTGCGCCCTTGCCGCCGATGCCGCCCTTGGCGAGCACCTCGCGCGCACCGTCCAGCAGCGGCACGCCCGCCAGACGCGCCGCGCGTTGCAGATCGGCTTGCGCCTTGTCGCCCAAACCGCGTTTGGGGGTGTTGATGATCCGCTCAAAGGCCAGATCGTCTTCGGGGCTGACGGCAAGCCGGAAATAGGCCATCGCATCGCGGATTTCCTGGCGTTCGTAAAAGCGCGGCCCGCCGATCACGCGGTAAGGCAGGCCGATGGTCAGGAAGCGGTCTTCAAAGGCGCGCATCTGGTGGCTGGCGCGCACCAGAATGGCAATATCGTCCAGCCCCATCAAGCCAAGGCCGCGCCCGCCGCGTTGCAACGCTTCGACCTCTTCGCCGATCCAGCGGGCCTCTTCCTCGCCGTCCCAATGGCCGATCAGGCGCAGCTTTTCGCCGCGAGTCTCCTCTGTCCACAGCGTTTTGCCCAAACGCCCCGCGTTCGACGCGATCACGCCGGAAGCTGCCGCCAGAATATGCGGGGTCGAGCGGTAGTTTTGTTCCAAGCGCACCACTTTGGCCCCGGGAAAATCCGCCTCGAACCGCAGGATATTGCCCACTTCGGCGCCGCGCCAGCCGTAGATCGACTGGTCGTCATCGCCCACGCAGCAGATGTTGCGATGGCCTTGGGCCAAAAGCCGCAGCCACAGATATTGCGCCACATTGGTGTCTTGGTATTCGTCGACCAGAATATAGCGAAACCAGCGTTGGTATTGCGCCAGCACATCGGGGTGGGTTTGAAAGATCGTCACGCAGTGCAACAGCAAATCGCCAAAGTCGCAGGCGTTGAGGGTCAGCAGGCGGGCCTGATAGGCCTCGTACAATTCGGTGCCGCGATTGTTATAGGCGCTTGCGTCCGCTGTCGGCACGCGGTCCGGCCGCAGGGCGCGGTTTTTCCAGCCGTCGATCAGGCTGGCCAAAAGCCGCGCGGGCCAGCGTTTTTCGTCGATATTGGCGGCCGAGATCAGTTGCTTCATCAGCCTGATCTGATCGTCGGTGTCTAAAATCGTAAAGTTCGACTTTAGCCCGACCAATTCCGCATGACGGCGCAGGATTTTGACCGACAACGAATGGAAGGTGCCCATCCACGCGATGCCCTCAGATGCCTCGCCCAGAATGCGGCCAATGCGCTGTTTCATTTCGCGCGCGGCTTTGTTGGTGAAGGTCACCGACAAAATCTCGTTCGGGCGGGCTTTGCCCATGGCCAGCAAATGCACGATCCGCGCGATCAACGCCTTGGTCTTGCCCGTGCCAGCGCCCGCCAGCATCAGCACCGGACCATCCAGCGCCTCGACCGCCTCGCGTTGGGCGGGGTTGAGGTCATCCAGATAGGGCGCGGGGCGGGCGGAAAGCGCGCGGCGCGACAGGGGGATGGCATCGAAGGGGTCGGCAGACTCGGTCATGCGCGCGACCTTAGCGCGCATTGGTGCGGATGGAAAGCGGTGTTCCGCATATGTTCTGACCGCCCCACACCAATCGGTAGGGGAACCGGTCTGCCGCGCAAGGGGCGCTATTGGCCCAAGGCTTTGGCCTTGGCGGTGGCAGCCGCCAAAGCAGCCGTGATGGCTTGGCGCAGCCCGCTTTCGCCCGCATCAAGCCCCGCCGCCGTGACACCCTTGTAAGATCGGTAGGTGGTCAGCAGCGCCTCAAGCTCGCCCATTTTGCCCGCCAGAAACCCCGCCGAACCACAAACCACCGCCTCGACCGCAGCCCTTGCCACAGCTTCCGGCAATCCCCGCGCCAAGGCATCGGCCAGCATGGCCTGCGCCATCAAGGCAGGATAGGCGGAACCTGAGCCGGACAAGGCGGCCAGATAATCCAACTGATCCTCGCCCTGAACCGCGTCTTGCCCGCCCATGGCTGACAAAATCCGCGCCACAAGGCCTTGGTCTTGCGCACCAAGCCCTGCGCCCACCCACGGCGTGTAAGACGTGCCCATGGGCGCGGCCCCGTTGGGCATCGCCCGCACGATCCGCGCATTGGGGTACAGGCTTTGCAGCTTGGCCAGCGTCCAGACTGTCATGAACGACACCACCAGCTTGCCCTGCGGATCAAAACCCTCCAGCGGAAAATCCTCGGGCCGCACGGCGAGGACGATCACGTCGCACACCGCACATAGCCCTGCCACATCGGCCCAGACCACCTTGGGGTGGGCGGCGTAGGCCCCTCGATTGCCAGAGCGGTTGCACAGCACAAGGTCGCCCTCGTTCCACAGCCCTTGCGAGATCACCCGCAGCCCCAAGGCTTGGCCCAGCCATCCACTCGCCCCGATGATCCCCAGTTTCATCCGCCCCGCCCCCTTACACCGCTGCGGGATATTGTTCGCGCATGCCTTCGGTGTAGCGGCCAAACAGGCGGGCGAAGCTCACGATATCCGCGTCCGACCACTGCGCAAAAAGCTTCAGGCTGCGCTGCCATTTGGCATCCAAAAACGCCTCCATCAGCGCCCAAGCGGCATCGGTCGGCACCAGAACCGAGCGGCGACCGTCTTCTTGGCTGACGCTCCGCTGTAACAACCCCCGCTCGACCAGATCAGCCGCGATCCGGCTGGCGCGGGAGGGGTCAAGGGCCAGCTCTTCGGCCAAAAGCCCCACGGTCGCCTCTGCCGGCGGGCGGGCGTAGCCGCCGCGAATGCGCAAAATGGCGGATAGGGCGTGAAACTGCGTGGGTTCCAGCCCTGCGTTCACCTCGTCCATCAGGCTTTGGGGCACATCGCCTTTCATCACGCGGCGCACATAGTGGAAATGGTCGGCGTCCAGCGTCAGCAAAGCGGCAATCACATCCGCCCCATAGCCTTGGGCCTGCAGCTTGGCTTTGATGCGGTCATTGGGGCGAGAATGCGGGTTTTCGGACATGGGCTTGATTTGGGGCACATCCCTGCATGTGTCAAGTATATGACAAGGGCAATTCCATGCGGTTGACATATAATTTCCCCTGCCCTAAGGCTGGGCCAAACCCAACCGGAGACTCCCATGCCCCATGCGCCCAGCGGTGCCCCTGCCCCGTCCGAGCAAGGCTCTTTGCGCCTTGTCATTCTGTCCATCGGGATGCTGTTGTTCTTGGCCTCGCTGGATCAAAGCATTGTGTCGACCGCGCTGCCCACAATTGTGGCCAGCTTGGGCGGGGTCGAGCATCTGTCGTGGGTGGTGACGGCTTATATCCTGACCTCGACCATCGTGGCCCCGCTCTATGGCAAGCTGGGTGATTTGTACGGGCGGCGGAATACGATCTTTGTGTCGGTCGGTATCTTTATCCTCGGCTCGATCCTGTGCGGGGTCGCCAATTCGATGACCTTCCTGATCGTCTCGCGCGCCATTCAGGGCTTGGGCGGCGGCGGGTTGTTTGTGCTGGCGCTGTCGGTCGTGGGCGATGCGGTGCCCCCGCGAGAGCGCGGCAAGATCCAAGGCGTCTTTGCGGCGGTGTTTTCAACCTCGTCGGTTTTGGGGCCGCTGGCGGGTGGGTGGTTGACCGAACAAGCCAACTGGCACTGGATTTTCCTGATCAACGTGCCAATGGGGCTGATCGCCCTTGTGGGCTTTGCGGCCAGCTTCAAACCCAAGGGCGAGCGGGTCAGCCATAAGATCGACTGGTGGGGGGCGATTGCGCTGACCATCGGCCTTGGCGCTTTGACCTTGCTGACCAGCTTGGGCGGGCGCAGTTTTGAATGGACATCGGCCACCGCTGCCGCATTGGCCGCCTTGACCGTGGTGGGCCTGATCGCCTTTGTGCAGATCGAACGGCGCGCGGCAGAGCCGATTTTGCCGATGACGCTGTTTGGGCTGAACGTGTTCTGGGTCACCTCGATCTTGGGGTTTGTGGTGGGGGCCAGCCTGTTTGGGGCGATCACCTTCTTGCCGCTGTATCTGCAAATCGCGCAAGGCTCGACCCCGACGGGATCGGGGCTGCAACTGATCCCGCTGACGCTGGGCATCGTGGGCGCCTCCACCTTGGCGGGGCGGTATATGAGCAAGACAGGCAAGTATAAGATCCTGCCCATTCTGGGCACCGGACTGTTGACGCTGGGCATGGTAAGCCTGACGCAACTTGGGGCGGGCACCAGCATGGGCCTTTTCAGCGCGCAACTGGTGCTGGTGGGCATGGGGATGGGCTGCATCTTCCCCGTGCTGACCACAGCCGTTCAAAACGCCGTGCCGCGCCAAACCTTGGGCACGGCCACGGCGGCAGGCGTTTTGCTGCGGCAAAGCGGGGGGGCTTTGGGGGTTGCGGCGTTCGGTGCGTTGTTCTCGGTGCGGCTGATCAGCGGTCTGGGGGATGCAGCGGCGCAACTGGGCGGCGGGGCGCAGCTTGGCCCGCAGATGCTGGCCCAACTGACGCCCGAGATGAAAGCCGTGGTGGCTGAGGCCGTCATAAACGCCATCCATCCCATCTACTGGATCGCCGCTGCCATGGGCCTTGTGGCCTTTGGCTTTGCCTTCCTGCTCGAGGAAGTGCCCCTTGTGAACCGCTTCGTTCCCAAGGGCGAATAGGGCCTCAAACAGGCTTTTGGCCGGTCAAATCCGGCCAAAAGCGGCATACTTTTGTATACATCCGAAACCCTAGCTTAATTATTTAGCACAAGCCTTTCATTTGCCGAATTCTTGGCCAAAACCGCGACAGATCCCCTTGCGCCGCACCGCAGCACTTCTAGGATAGTGTGCAAAATCTGCGGCCCTTGCCGCAGATACCAAGGGGCACCTATGACCGACTTTAAAAAGATCCTGATCGCCAACCGCGGCGAAATCGCCATTCGCGTGATGCGCGCCGCCAATGAACTGGGCAAAAAGACGGTCGCTGTCTATGCCGAGGAAGATAAGCTGTCGCTGCACCGCTTCAAGGCTGACGAGGCCTATTTGATCGGCGAAGGGCTGTCGCCCGTGGGCGCTTATCTGTCGATTGCCGAGATCATTCGCGTGGCCAAGGATTCGGGCGCAGATGCCATCCATCCGGGCTACGGGCTTTTGTCGGAAAACCCCGATCTGGTCGATGCCTGCGATCAAAACGGCATCACCTTTATCGGCCCCAAGGCCGAAACCATGCGCGCCTTGGGCGATAAGGCCAGCGCACGCCGCGTGGCCATGGCCGCAGGTGTGCCCGTGATCCCCGCCACCGAAGTGCTGGGCACCGATTTCGCCGCCATCAAGGCCGAGGCGGCAGCCGTGGGCTATCCCTTGATGCTCAAAGCCTCGTGGGGGGGCGGCGGGCGCGGGATGCGGCCGATCTTGGGGCCGGAAGAGCTGGAAACCAAAGTGCTCGAAGGCCGGCGCGAGGCGGAAGCTGCCTTTGGCAACGGCGAGGGCTATCTGGAAAAGATGATCCTGCGCGCCCGCCATGTCGAAGTGCAAATTCTGGGCGACAAACACGGCGAAATTTACCACCTGTACGAGCGTGACTGCACCGTCCAACGGCGCAACCAAAAGGTGGTCGAACGCGCCCCCGCCCCCTATCTGACCGAAGCGCAGCGGGCCGAGGTTTGCGATCTGGGCCGCCGCATCTGCGCCCATGTCGGCTACGAATGTGCGGGCACCGTTGAATTCCTCATGGATATGGACACGTCGAAGTTCTATTTCATCGAAGTCAACCCCCGCGTGCAGGTGGAACATACCGTCACCGAACAGGTCACGGGCATTGACATCGTTCAGGCGCAAATCCTGATTGCCGAAGGCAAGACTTTGGCCGAGGCCACGGGTGTGCCCTCGCAAGCCGAAGTGCGCCTAACAGGCCACGCCCTGCAATGCCGCGTGACCACCGAAGACCCGCAAAACAACTTCATCCCCGATTATGGCCGCTTAACCGCCTACCGCTCTGCCACCGGCAACGGCATCCGGCTTGATGGCGGCACGGCCTATGCCGGATCGGTCATCACGCGGTATTACGACTCGCTTTTGGTCAAGGTCACCGCTTGGGCGCAAACCCCGCAGGCGGCGATCACACGGATGGACCGCGCCCTGTCGGAATTTCGTATTCGCGGCGTGTCGACCAATATCGAATTCGTCATCAACCTGCTCAAACACCCGACCTTCCTGGATTATTCCTATACCACCAAGTTTATCGACACGACCCCAGATCTGTTCACCTTCAAAAAGCGCCAAGACCGCGCGACCAAGATTCTGACCTATATCGCCGACATCACCGTCAACGGGCATCCCGAAACCGCAGGCCGCGCCAAACCCGCCGCCGAAGCCCGCAAGGCCCGCGCCCCAAAACCGAAGGTGGGGGCCGAGGCCCTGATGGGCACCCGCAACCTGTTGGAACAAAAAGGCCCGCAGGCCGTGGCCGACTGGATGCTAAAGCAAAAAAAGGTGCTGATCACCGATACAACCATGCGCGATGGCCACCAATCGCTGCTGGCCACACGGATGCGTTCGTTCGATATGATCAAAGTGGCCCCCGCTTATGCCGCCAACCTTAGCCAATTGTTCAGCGTCGAATGCTGGGGCGGGGCGACCTTTGATGTGGCCTACCGCTTCTTGCAGGAATGCCCGTGGCAACGCCTGCGCGATCTGCGCGCTGTCATCCCCAATCTGATGACACAGATGCTGCTGCGCGCCTCAAACGGGGTGGGCTATACCAATTACCCCGACAATGTGGTGCGGTCGTTTGTCGCACAAGCCGCCAAATCCGGCGTTGATGTGTTTCGCGTGTTTGACAGCCTCAACTGGGTGGAAAACATGCGCGTGGCGATGGATGCGGTGCTAGAGGCGAACAAGGTCTGCGAAGGCACGCTGTGCTATACCGGCGATATGCTGGACCCCAACCGCGCCAAGTATAATCTGAAATACTACGTCGATCTGGCCAAAGAGCTTAAAGCTGCAGGGGCCCATGTGCTGGGGCTGAAAGACATGGCGGGGCTGTTGAAACCCGCCGCAGCACGCCAACTGGTCAAGACGCTGAAGCAAGAGGTTGGCCTGCCCGTCCACTTCCACACCCACGACACATCCGGTGCTGCCGCTGCCACGATTCTGGCCGCTTGCGATGCGGGCGTGGATTCGGTGGATGCCGCGATGGATGCCTTTTCCGGCGGCACCTCGCAGCCCTGCTTGGGGTCGATCGTCGAGGCGTTGCGCCACACCGACCGTGACACGGGTCTGGATATCGCCGCCATCCGCGAGATTTCCAACTATTGGGAAGCGGTGCGCGGCCAATATGCGGCCTTTGAAAGCGGGCTGCCTGCGCCTGCGTCAGAAGTCTATTTGCACGAAATGCCCGGCGGTCAGTTCACCAACCTGAAGGCCCAAGCCCGCAGCCTTGGGCTGGAAGACCGCTGGCACGAAGTGGCCCAAGCTTACGCCGACGCCAACCAGATGTTCGGCGATATCGTCAAGGTCACGCCCTCGTCCAAAGTGGTCGGCGACATGGCCTTGATGATGGTGGCCCAAGGCCTGACCCGCGCGCAGGTCGAAGACCCTGCCGTCGATGTGGCCTTTCCAGATTCGGTGGCGGATATGCTCAAGGGCAACATCGGCCAACCCCATGGTGGGTGGCCTGCGGGCATCCAGAAAAAGGTGCTTAAGGGCGACGCCCCGCTGAGCGAACGCCCGGGCAAGAACATGCCTGCGGTTGATCTGGAAGCCACCCGCGCCAAGCTGGAAAAAGATCTAGGGATCAAGATTGATGACGAGGATCTGAACGGCTACCTGATGTATCCCAAGGTTTTCCTCGATTACATCAGCCGCCACCAAGCCTATGGCCCCGTGCGTGTCTTGCCGACCAAGACCTTCTTTTACGGCATGGAAGCGGGCGAGGAAATCTCGGCCGAAATCGACTCGGGCAAGACGCTGGAGATCAGGCTGCAAGCCGTGGGCGATACAACCGACGAAGGCGATGTGCGGGTGTTCTTTGAACTGAACGGCCAACCGCGCGTGATCCGCGTGCCCAACCGCGCCATCAAAAGCAAAACCGCCGCCAAGCCGAAAGCGAGCGAAGGCAACCCCGCCCATATCGGCGCACCTATGCCGGGGTCGATTGCCTCTGTCGGGATTACGGTGGGCCAAAAGGTCAACGCGGGCGATCTGATGCTGACGATTGAAGCGATGAAGATGGAAACCGGCATCCACGCCGACCGCGCCGGTGTGATCAAGGCGCTCTATGTGCAGCCCGGCAGCCAGATCGAGGCAAAGGATTTGCTGATCGAGCTGGAATAAACCAGCCCTTAGGGCATGAAAAAGCCGCCGCAGAAAACAGCGGCGGCTTTGTCGTCAGATCAGCAGATCACGCCGGAATGGTGCCAGCTTTTTGTGCAGCGGCCAGCTCGTCAGCCGACAGTTGGCCGTCAGCATTGGTGTCAGCGGCTTTGAAAACTTCCTCGGTCAGGTCGGGGAAAGCGGCTTTCATCTCGTCCATCGAGTAGGTGCCATTGCCGTCAGCATCTTTGATTTCGGTTGCGGCAATTGCGGAAACGCTGGTCAAAGCCAACAGGGCGGCAGCCGCCAGAACGGTGTATTTCATTGTCATTCTCCAAGGACTAGGGTCAACGCGACCCCTTACGAAGGTCTTGCCTTCGACCGCTGTCATACCAAGAAAAAACCACAAATCCAGAGCCTTAAGCGCGTTTCGCGGCTCTCTCACAACGTGTTTACTCTCGCGCAAAGGTGAATTGACGAAGGGCCGAAAAGGGCAAATTCGTGGGGGTTGCGCCTTTATGAAACCCACCTTCCATCACAGGTGCCGAACATCGAAAAACACCGATTCCAGCGCCTCGTGCACGTTTTCCTCTTGCAGCGCGGCGCGCGCTTGACTATCTCAGCGCCATCGACGGAGTGCGGGCGTAGCTCAGGGGTAGAGCATAACCTTGCCAAGGTTAGGGTCGAGGGTTCGAATCCCTTCGCCCGCTCCAGTCGGCAGATAAAACGGCACCTTCGGGTGCCGTTTTGCGTTTGCGCTGCCAAAGTTCCAACAGGGCTAGGTTCAAGATCCACGACCCCCAAGCCGTGACGTCATAGGTCTGCGCCACGGTCCAACCGCTGGCCATTAGGGGGAACATAATCAGCCGCAAGGTGACAGCGGCAAAGGTCAGCGCGATTGAGCGTTCCATCCACCAGCGGTGCCCCGTCAGATTGCCGCGCATCGCAAGCTGGATGCCCTTAAAACTCGTCACAAGCCACAGCGCCCCCAATACACCAAACCCCACCCGCGCAAAATTTGACGCTTCGGATGTGGGGGCAAGGGTCATGCCCGCCACACCCGCCACCAGAACCGCCGCCCCGTAAAGGCGCCCCGAAGCGCGGTGCAAGCGTGGCCAGTGCTGACGCATCCAGCCTGACAGTTGCAAGGGCGCCAAGGCCAGCGCCAAGGGGCCGCCCAGAATATGGCCCCAAAGCCGCCACGGCGCTGAGTCACCAAAATGCGCCATATTGGGCATCACCATGGGCAAGGGGGCGATCAATCCCCGCAGCGAGGTGAGCGCGATCAAAAGCGACAGGACAGCAAAGGTCCAATAGGCGGTGCGGGTCATCGCAAGCTCCTTGACAGTGTAAAGTTAACTCTTGGTCGCAGATCAGCTTGACACTGTCAAGTTGGCGCGCAAAACTGTCTGTATGAGCGAAACACCCCCCCTGCGCGAAGCCTTGATCCAAGCCGGCATCGGTCTTTTGGCCGAAGGCGGACCCGCTACTTTGACGCTGCGGCAAGCGGCCCTGCGCGCGGGCGTGTCGCACGCCGCCCCCGCGCATCATTTCAACGGACTGCCCGGGCTTTTGACCGCCATCGCGGCGCGCGCCTTTGACACCTTCGCCCAAACCCTGCAAACCGCCCGCGACGGCGCAGGCGATGACCCGCGCGCGCGATTGCACGGCATCTGTCAGGGCTATCTGACCTTTGCCGCTGCCCATGCGGGCCTGTTTCACCTGATGTTCACCGCGCCTGAGGTTGACCGCCGCGATCCGACCCTAGAACCTGCGGCAGAGCTTTCATATCAGATCCTGCAACAGGCCTGCCGCCCCTTTGCCACCCACGCCGATGACCGGCTAGAGGTGGCGGTCTGGTCGATGGTGCATGGCTACGCCGCCTTGGGCTTTTGCACCCCAACCCCGCCCCGCCCCATGGCAAAACCGCCTGAATTTTCCGACCTTTTAAACGAATTGCTGCAGACCTGACAAAAACCCGTCACAAACCCGCTTGCCCCCGCCCACAACTCGCGCTAGTACACCGCCACGGAGTGCGGGCGTAGCTCAGGGGTAGAGCATAACCTTGCCAAGGTTAGGGTCGAGGGTTCGAATCCCTTCGCCCGCTCCAACAAAAAGGGTCAGCCGACAGGCTGGCCTTTTTGCTTTTATCCCCCCTTAACCCGCTGCTTTTTCTTTGGCTTTTGCCGCCAAAGCCGTAAGCTTTGCGCTAGGCAAGGGGGGGCATCATGGTGCAGTTTGTGGCGGTGATCGACATTGGCAAGACCAATGCCAAAGTGTTGCTGATGGATCTGGCCAGCGGGGCCGAGGGGATGGTGTTCAAAAAGCCCAACCCCGTGATCCACGCCGCCCCCTATGCACATTTTGACACAGCAGCACTTTGGGCCTTTATCTGCGTCAGCCTGAAAACCCTTGGCGCAAAACACCGTATTGACGCGATTTCGATCACCACGCACGGCGCTTGTGCCGCGCTGGTCGATGCAGCCGGTGCGCTAGTATTGCCGATTTTGGATTATGAACACGCAGGCCCCGACAGCCTGCCCGCCTATAACGCCCTGCGCCCGCCCTTTGCGCAAACCGGCTCTCCGCGATTGCCGGGGGGGTTGAACCTTGGCGCGCAGATTTATTGGCTGGCGCAAACCTACCCTGCCGCCTTCGCCCGCACCGCGCATATCCTGACCTATCCGCAATACTGGGCGCATCGGTTGACAGGGGTTGCGGCATCCGAGGTCACCTCGCTTGGCTGTCATACCGATCTGTGGACCCCTTGGGCGGGGCAGTTTTCCGACTTGGTCGCCGCGCAAGGGTGGGCGAAGTTGTTTCCCCCCGTGCTTCCTGCGGCAGCCCAATTCGCCCTAAGGGCCGATCTTGCCGCCGACCTTGGCCTGCCCGCAGGGCTGCCGGTGCATTCGGGCATTCATGATTCCAACGCCTCGCTTTTGCCCTATCTGGCGGGGGATCCGCCGTTTTCGGTGATCTCGACCGGCACGTGGATGATCCACATGGCCATCGGTGGGCCTGCCTTGGCGTTAGATGCGGCGCGCGATGTGCTGGTCAATGTCAACGCCTTGGGCGGCCCCACCCCCACCGCGCGCTACATGGGCGGGCGCGAGTTTGACAGAATGACCCATGGGCAGGTGGTCGCCCCCACCGATCAAGACCGCCGTGCCGTGCTGGCGGGCATCTGGGCCCTGCCCTCGCTGCACCCCGACACAGGCCCCTTCCCCGGCCTGACCTTTGGCTGGGCGGGAGAGCCGCAAACCCACGGCCAGCGGTGTCTGGCAGCAAGCTATTACACCGCCCTGATGGGGGCGGAATGTTTGGGGCTGATCGGGGCTGAAGGGCCTATTCATGTCGAAGGGCCCTTTGCCAGCAACCCAGATTTCGCTGCCATGCTCGCCACAGCCACAGGCCGCGCCGTATTACCTGCGGGGCAAAGTGCGGGAACCGGCTTGGGGGCAGCTTTGCTCGCGGGGCCGTTGCTGGCCCCGAAGGCGACAGGGCGCACTGTGGTGCCAAACCCTGACCTGCGCCCCTATGCCGATGCGTGGCGCAGCAAGGTGCAAGCGCTTTGGGCCAAGGTGCGGCTTCACGCCAAATAAAACGTCTCGGCCAGATCCACCGCCACGGGCGAGCCATCGGGATTGGTGCGCATAATGTCGCCCATATAGGCCCACCACTTTTGCATGACCGGATGGCGCGGCAGATCGGCCATGGTGTGATCAGCGCGCCGTTCCAGATAGCCAAACAAAACGCCCGTTTCACGGTCAAGGTGGATCGAATAGTTCGACATCCCCGACGCCGTCAGCAAAGCCGATAACTCGGGCCATATTGCATCATGGCGGCGGATATACTCCGCCTCCATCCCGGGGTTTAGGTACATTTTGAACGCATGCCGCATGGGGGCCCCCTTAGGCTTTGGCGCGACGGGCGCGCAGGTCGTTGGTCAGGTTGGGGATCAAAACCGATGCGATCAGCAAGACCCCGATCACCCCCGTTTGAATATGGCCGGTGATATTGGTCAAGGCCATGCCGTTGCGCAGGTTCAAGATGATCAAGATCGACAGCACCACCCCCGTCATACTGCCCTTGCCGCCAAAGATGCTGACCCCGCCCAGCAGCACCATGGTGATGATATCCAGCTCAAACCCCGTGCCCGCATCGCCGCGCACCGACCCCAGACGTGCGGCGTACAGCAACCCTGCGAGGGCCGCGATAAAGCCGCTCATCAAGAAGAGCACCGTCTTGACGCGCGCCACATTCAGCCCCGAAAACCGCGCCACCTCGGCATTGGTGCCGATCACCACGATCTGGCGGCCAAAGCCGGTGCGGTGCAGCAAAATGCCCAAAGCCCCCAGCAAGACCAAAAACAACACCAGCGCCAAAGGCAAAGGCCCTACCAGCGCGTCTTGGCCCAGATCCGTAACCCAGAGCGGAAAGTTGCCCATGCTTTGGTCTTTCACCAACACCCGCGCAAAGCCGCGAAAGCCGATCAGCATGGCGAGTGTGACCACCAGCGAGGGTATCCCCGCCCGCGCAATCAACAGCGCGTTGATCATCCCCGCCACCAGCCCCACGGCCAGACAAACCGCCATCGCCCCCGCCGCCGGAAAGCCGCCCGTCACCAGATAGCCAAAGGCACAGGCCGATAGCCCCATGACAGAGGCGACCGACAGGTCAATCTCGGCATTAATGATGATCAGCGTCATCACCAAGGCCACGATGATCTTTTCAATCGACAGCTGAAACAGGTTGATCTGATTCTGAATTGTCAGAAATTCAGGCGCAAGCACCACATTGCCCGCAAAGGTGGCAAGAAACAGCAGGGCCAACAGCCCCTCCCATGTTTTGAACCGCGCCATCATTTGGCCCCCTTCGCACCCAAGCGGCCCAACGAGCGCGACATGACCGTGTCCACCGTCACCGCCGCCATGATCAACATGCCCAGCAAAGCATCGCGCCAGAATTCCGATACCAGCTCCCAGCGGGTCAGCGAGTTGTCGATGGTATCGACCAGCACACAGCCGATCACCACGCCGATCATGCTGCCCGACCCGCCAAGGATCGACACGCCGCCCACAACCACGGCCGCGACGGCCTTCAGCTCAAACCCCATGCCCGCGACCACGGTGATATTGCCGAACTTGGCCAAAAAGATCAGCCCCGACAGGCCCGCAAAAGCGCCTGACAGCACAAAGGCCACAAAGACCACCATGCCCGCATTGATCCCCGCCATCACCGCCGCATCGGGGTTGGAGCCCACCGCATAAATCCGCCGCGCCGCGCGCAGGCGGGTGAGGGCCAGTCCCATCGCAAGGGCCGACAGCAGGGCCAGAACCACCGTCACGCGCACATCCAGCCCAAACAGGCTAAAGGCATTGGCCTGCGGCAGATCAACCAGCCATTGCGGCAGGCTGGCGGTGGTGATGGTTTTGGCATCGGAATATTGCACCAAAAAGCTGCGGTACAGCGCCAAGGTGCCCAGTGTGACGATGATCGACGGCACACGCCCCCACGCCACCAGCACCCCGTTGATCGCCCCCATCAGCGCGCCGATGCCCATGGCCAGCAGCGCCACGGCCAAGGGGTGCAGGTCGGGATGGCTGCCCAAAAACTCACCGGTCAGATAGGCCACAACCCCCACGGTTGACCCGATCGACAGGTCAATGTTGCGCGTCATGACCACAATCGCTTGGCCCACCGCAATCGGCAGGATGACAGCGGCTGATGTCGTGATGCGGGTAAACATGCGCGGCGAAAGATAGCTGTCGATCTGGGTGGAAAAGAACAACACCGTGGCCAGCAACGCCACAAACAGGGCGATGATGCGCAGGGTTTGGGGATGCAGGCGCGTCATGCCGCCACCTGCGCGCTGGCTGACCCTGCGGCAAGGCGGATGACCTTTTCCTGTGTCGCCTCGGATATATCCAAAATCCCCGCCTGCCGCCCTTCGCGCATCACAAGCACACGGTCGGCGAGCGCCATCACCTCGGGCAGGTCAGAGGATATCACCAGCACCGCCACCCCCTGTTGCGCAAGCGTGCGGATGATATTGTGCACCTCGGCCTTGGCCCCCACATCCACCCCGCGGGTGGGTTCATCAAAAATCAAAATGCGCGGCTTGGTTTCCAGCCACTTGGCCAACATCACCTTTTGCTGGTTGCCGCCCGACAGCTTGCCAACCTCGACCCCGACGTTTGGCGATTTGATCGCCAGTTGTTTGCGGTACCCCTCGGCCATGGCCGCTTCGGCCTTACGGTCAATCAGACCAAAAGCGCCCAGCAGTTTTCCAAGGCTTGCCAGCGAGATATTGGCAAAGATCGGCAAGCTTAACGCCAACCCCATCTTGCGCCGATCTTCCGAGACATAGGCGATCTTATGGCCCATGGCCTGTTGCGGCGAGGTGATCGTGACCGCCTGCCCGTCAATCAAAATGCGCCCTTCGGTCGCAGGGGCGATGCCAAACAGCGCCAGCGCCACATCGGTGCGCCGCGCCCCCACAAGGCCCGCAAAGCATAAGACCTCTCCGGCTGACAGATCAAAGGTGATGCCCGAAAACACCCCCGCGCGGCCCAAACCTTCCAGCCGCAGAACGCTATCCCCATGCGGATTGGCGGCGGATTTCACCGCAAAGGTATCAATCGCCCGCCCCACCATGTCTTTGACCATGCCATCGGGCGTCACCTTATCAATTGGCTTGGTCGAAATATGCTGACCATCGCGAATGACCGTCACGCGGTCGGCGATCTGGAAAATCTCGTCCAGCCGGTGCGAGATATAGATCACCGCAACCCCCTTGGCCTTTAACGCGCGCGCGATGGACAAAAGCCGCGCAACTTCATGCGCAGACAGGCTGGCGGTGGGTTCGTCCATAATCAAGACTTTGACATTCAGGCTTAAGGCCCGCGCAATTTCCACGGTTTGCTGTTCGGCCAAGGTCAGGCCCGATGCGGCGCGGTGTACATCCAAGGTCACGCCCAATTGGGCAATCAAATCAGCGGCTTGGGCGTAGATTTGCTTCCAGTTCATGAAAGCGCCCTGCGCGCGGTTGGAGATAAAGATATTCTCGGCCACATCCAGATCGGGAAAGACCATCGGTTCTTGATAAATCGCCGCAATCCCATGGCTTTGCGCGTCTTGGGTTGAGCGGATCGTCACCGGTGCGCCGCTCACAAAAATCTGGCCCTGATCAGGCTGGTGCACCCCCGTCATGATCTTGATCAGCGTGGATTTGCCCGCCCCGTTTTCGCCCACAATGGCGTGGATTTCCCCCGGCTCGATCGTCAGGCTCATGTCTTTCAACGCCGCCGTCGCCGCAAAGCTTTTGGAAACATGACGCAGGTCTAAAACGCTCAAAGCCTGTCTCCCGATTGTAAAAGGCGTCAGGGCCGCCACCGGGGCGGCCCTGATTGTCAGATCTGTCGCACCCGATTACTTCGAGGCGGCTTCGACGTTGTCTTTGTTGTAGACGGTGAACGGGCCCATCAAGACGCGCTTGGCACCGGCACGGCCCGGATCCTCGTCGATCTTGAAATTGCCCATACGGCCGGCGGCAAACTCTTCGCCGATCTCGCCCTTGATCGCACCGGTCGCCAGCAGGTAGCTGGTGTAATAGGTCAGATACCCAAGGTCGACAAAGGACCACAGCGCAAATTCCGGCGCACAGCCGTTCAGCGTGTAGGACACCATCTCAGCCGGAAGGCCCAGGCCAGAGACTTTGACCTTGTCGCACAGCTTTTCGTCCTGCATCGCCTTAGCAGCGGCCACGATACCCACGGTCGTGGGGGCCATGATCACTTTCAGATCCGGATACTTATCGACCAAGCCCAAGGCGCGGTTATAGGATTCTTCGGACTGGTCGTTGCCATAGACAACATCCACCAGCTTGAGGTCCTTATACTTGGCATCCGATGCCAAAACGCCCTTCATCGCTTCGATCCAAGCGTTCTGGTTGGCCGCATCGGGCGACGCGGACAGAACGGCGAATTCGCCAGCGCCACCAGCCTCGTCAAACACCATATCGGCCATCACGGTGCCGATCGAGCCAAAGTCCACCTGCGCCACAAAGACCGATTCGCCCTTGCCCGAGGGGATCGGGCTGTCCCATGTCACAACCTTGGTGCCAGCGGCCTGAGCGGCCTCTGCGGTCGGTGCAATCTGGTCGCCCGCGTTGTTTGACAGCATGACCACGCCCTGCTTTTGGGTCGTGGCGGTGGTCAGCATTTCAATCTGACCGGCTGCCGAGTTTTCGGGGGTCGGCCCGATGTACTGGTAGGTGCCGGTATTGCCCAATTCCTTGGCGGCTTCTTGCGCGCCGCGGTCGGCTTGGTCAAAGGGCAGAATGCCAAGGAACTTCGGCAAAAGCACGATGTTCACGGCTTGGCCCGGGGTTGCGGTGACCACATCGGCCATCAGGGTCGTGCCCATCAGGCTTGCTGCCATCGTCAATGCTAATCCAAATTTATTCATGTCGTCCTCCCGTTGGTTGTTTTCGGCGTTAAGCGGCCGATCGCCTCGCATCACTGTCATCTTCGGCCATCAGCACCTCCACGCCGATTGACCGCAGATGATCCACCATCCCCGCTGGTGCACCCCAATCGGTGACCACCGTGGAGACCCGTGTCAGGGGGCACACCACCATATTGCCCCGCGCCTCGAATTTCGAGGAATCTGCAATCACGATCAACTTTTCGGCGCGCGACAACAGCTTGGCTTCGGCGCGCGCAATCAAAGGATCGCTTTCGATCACCCCCATGGGCGTGATCGCATAACAAGACATAAACATCTTCGAGGCCGCAAAATGCTGGATCGCGTCTTCTTCAAACGGCGACAGGATGATCCCCGGCTCGCGGTACAATTCGCCACCGGGCAGCACCACACGGTTGCCGGAATTCGCGATAAGCTCTTGCGCAATGGGAAAAGAGTTGGTCAGCACCTGCATGCGGTGCTGGCGCAGGCATTGCGCCATGAACCACGTTGTTGACCCCGCATTCAGAATAATCGAATCGCCATCGGCACACAGGCTGGCCGCCTTGCGCGCCACGGCCAGCTTGGCATGAGGGTTGGTGGTTTGGCTGGCCCCGAACGACACCGCCGTCAAATCGCCCTGCCCCGAAACCTCTGCCGTTTCCGCCCCGCCATGCACGCGCTTTAACTGCCCCGTATCTTCCAACCGCGCCAGATCGCGGCGCAGGGTGGCAAGTGATGCCCCCGTCAACTCGGCAAGGTCGTTCACACGAACAATCCCGCGTTCGCGCAGCCGGTTCAGGATAAGGTGCCATCTTTCACGTTCATGCATGGCGCAAGGCTAGTCAGAATCGCTCATATCCGTCAACAACCAATCGCATTGCTGCATTGCAGTAAGTTTTCTGCGGTGCAGTATGCACCATAATGATTGACGATGAGCGATTCTGCCCCTAGCCTTTGCCTATGAGCCAAAACATCCTCCTCTCGTCCCTTTGGGACGACGCTGTCGCCGCCCCGCTCGATGAGCCGGGCAAACTGCTGTATCGGTCCAACCTGCTTGGGTCTGATCTGCGGATCACCAATTTTGGCGGGGGCAACACCTCGGCCAAGGTCACATCGCGCGACCCTTTGACGGGGGCGGATGTGCAGGTGCTGTGGGTCAAGGGATCGGGCGGGGATATCGGCTCGATGAAGCTGGACGGGTTTTCGACCCTGTATATGGACAAGCTGTTCCAGCTGCGCGGCCAGTACAAAAGCCTAGACCAAGAAGACGCCATGGTCGAGGCGCTGGGGCATTGCATCTTTAACCTCAACCCGCGCCCCCCGTCGATTGACACATGGCTGCACGGCTTTGTACCGGCGACCCATGTCGACCATGTGCATTCCGATGCCGTGATCGCCATTGCCGCAGCAGCCGACCAAGTGGCCCTGACGGCCCAGATTTTCGGCGACGAGATCGGCTATCTGCCATGGCAGCGCCCGGGGATCGACCTCGGGATCAAACTGGGCGCTATGGCCGAGGCGAACCCCAAGATGATAGGCCTTGTGCTGGGCAGCCACGGGCTGTTCACCTGGGGCGATACCGCCAAGGCGTGTTACGAGCAAACCCTGCGCATCATCAACAACGCCGCCGTCTGGCTAGAGGCCAATGTCAAACGCCCCGCCTTTGACGGCGAGAAAATCGCCCCCCTTGCCCCAGATGCACGCGGCAACGCTGCCCGCCGCCTGATGCCGCTGATCCGTGGCCGGATATCTTCCGCCGAGATGAAAGCAGGCCATTTCACCGATGCGCCCGAGGTGCTGGAGTTTGTCAATTCCCACGCGCTAGAGCGTCTTGCCCCCTTGGGCACCTCGTGCCCTGATCATTTCTTGCGCACCAAGATCAAGCCTTTGATCGTGCCCGCCGATGCCGATGCGGCAACGTTAGATGCCCTGATCGCCGGTTACCGCGCCGATTACGCCGCCTATTACGAGCGTTGCAAACACCCCAATTCCCCCGCCATGCGCGACCCCAACGCTGTGATCTATTTGATCCCGGGCGTGGGGATGGTGTCGTTCGCCAAAGACAAGGCCACGGCCCGCATCTCGGCCGAGTTTTATGTCAACGCGATCAATGTGATGCGCGGCGCTTCGGGCGTGTCGACCTATCAGGGGTTAGACGAGCAAGAAGCCTTCAACATCGAATACTGGCTGTTGGAAGAGGCCAAATTGCAACGCATGCCCAAGCCCAAGTCGATGCAAGGCCGGGTTGCCTTTATCACAGGTGGCGCGGGGGGGATCGGATCGGCCTCTGCCGAACGCCTGCTGCGCGAGGGCTGCAATGTGGTTCTGGCCGATATCGACCAATCGGCCCTTGACGAGGTGACCGCCGGTTTTGCCAAACGCTATGGCCGCGACATGGTGCGCGGTGTGGTGATGGATGTCACGCAAGAGGCGCAGGTGGTGGCGGCCATCGAAGGCGCTGTAGCAGAGTTTGGCGGGCTGGATGTGGTGGTCAATAATGCCGGCATCACCTCGGCTGCGGCGGTGGAAGACACCACGCTTGCCATGTGGAACCGCACGATGGACATTCTGTCGACGGGCTATTTTCTGGTGGGCCGCGAAGGCTACCGCGTGATGAAGGCCCAAGGCATTGGCGGGTCGATGGTCTTTATCGCCTCGAAAAACGGGGTGGCGGCGTCGCCGGGGGCTTCGGCCTATTGCACGGCCAAGGCTGCCGAAATTCATCTGGCGCGCTGCATGGCGCTAGAGGGTGCGCCGATGGGCATCAGGGTCAACGTGGTGAACCCCGATGCCGTGCTGCGCGGATCAAAGATCTGGAAAGGCGAGTGGAGCCAGCAACGCGCCGCATCCAACAAAATCGCGGTGGACGAGCTGGAAGAACATTACCGCAAGCGCAGCCTGCTGCAACGTTCGGTATTTCCCGAGGATATCGCCGAGGGGGTCTATTTCTTTGCCAGCGATCTGTCGAACAAATCGACGGGCAACTTCTTGAACGTGGATGCGGGCAATGCCGTGTCCTTTACGAGGTAAGCGATGCGCGAGATCTCTGCCGATCTGATCGGAACCCTGAACGACAAGGCAGCACTGGCGCAGGCCGAAGATTACGCCGCCTTGGGCCGCCAACTGGCGCGGCGCGGGGTGGATATTGAAAGCGTCACCCAGCGCGCTACGGCGTGGTCGGTGGCGATTCCCACTTGGGGCGTGGGTACGGGCGGGACACGCTTTGCCCGTTTTCCCGGGCTGGGCGAACCACGCCATATTCACGACAAACTGGCCGATTGCGGCGTGATCCAAGCGCTCACCCGCGGCACGCGCACCGTCAGCCCGCATATCCCGTGGGATAGGGTCAGCGATTACAACGCCCTGCGGCAAGAAGCCGCACAGTACGATCTGGGCTTTGATGCGGTCAACTCCAACACCTTTCAAGACCAGATCGGCCAAGCGCGCACCTACAAACACGGCTCGCTGGCCAATGCTGACCCCATGACCCGCGCCCAAGCCGTGGCGCATAACTTGGAATGTATCGAGATTGGCCAAAAGCTCGGCTCAACCGCGCTGACGGTTTGGGTGGGGGATGGTACAAACTTCCCCGGCCAGCAAAATCTGGGCAAGATGTTTGAAGATTATCTGGACGCGATGGGCCAGATTTACGCCGGATTGCCCAAAGACTGGACGATGTTCATCGAACACAAGATGTATGAACCGGCCTTCTATTCCACCGTGATTTCCGACTGGGGCTCGTCTTTGATCGCAGCACAGACCTTGGGGCCGCAGGCCAAATGTCTGGTCGATTTAGGCCACCATGCGCCCAACACCAATATCGAACAGATCGTGGCGCGGTTGATCCATGTTGGCAAATTGGCAGGCTTTCACTTTAACGATTCCAAATACGGCGATGATGATCTGGATGCAGGCTCGGTCGATCCGTTCCGGCTGTTCTTGGTGTTTAACGAATTGGTCGATGCCGAACCCAAGGGACTTAACTTGGCCTATATGATCGACCAAAGCCATAATGTGACCGATCCGATTGAAAGCCTGATGGCGTCAGCGATCGAAATTGCCCGCGCCTATGTGCAGGCAAGCTTGGTGGACCGCACCGCTTTGGCCGCTGCACAGGGCGAAAATGACGTGCTCGGCGCGCATCGGCTGCTTAAAGCCGCCTATATCACCGATGTCTCGCCGATTCTGGCCGAAGCGCGGGCGCGGCAGGGCGGGGCTTTGGACCCGATCGGTGCCTACCGCGCCTCGGGCTACCGTGCGGCTAAGGGCAAAGAGCGGCCTATGGTGGTGGGGGCATCGTCCGGCATCGTCTGAGGCGTCGATTTTTCTGCGAAAAATCACGTCGGCCACCGAACCGAAACTGAATTTTCGCAGAAAATTCGTGGCCAAAAAAGCAGAGGGTTTATGACAGACAAGCGGTCCATCATCGACGAAAGCCACGATTTCTGGTCAGACATCGTCTTTCCGCTGTTGCAAAGCCATTTTCCCGCGCAAACCGCCCAAATGGCCGCAGGCTTTTTCGGCTACGGTTCAGACGTGCTGCGGCTGGATGATCAATACTCCACCGATCACCACTTTGGCCTGCGCGTCAATATCCTGTTGCCAGACGCCATCATGCAATCCCAAGGCCGCGCGATGGAAGATGTCCTTGCCGCCCACCTGCCCCAAACATGGCGCGGGCGGGAATTGGGTGAAGGCTACACCCGCACCAAAGGCGTGGCCCTCGCCTCGCTAGACCATCACCTGCTGTCCACCATTGGCCTGCCCCATGCGCCACAAAGCCTGACCGACTGGCTGCAAATCCCCGAAGAAGACATCACCCACGTTGTCGCAGGCGAGGTCTGGCACGACCCTTCGGCGCGCTTTTCCACCATTCGCACTAGCCTTTTGGCCTATTACCCCGAACCTGTCCGCCTGCGCCGTCTGGCCCATTGGTCGCGCTATTTTTCCGGCATGGGGGTTTATGCGCTTAAGCGGGCGCTGCTGCGCAACAACACGCTGTACGCCTCAACCACCTTTGCGCGCAGCCTGCGCTGGGGGGTGCAGATGGCGTTTATGCTGGACCGCACCTATTACCCGTATGACAAGTGGCTGACCGAGATGTTCCACCGCCTGCCCCGTATGGGCGCGCGTCTGGCGCATATCGTGCAAAAGGCCCCGCTTCTGACGACAGGGTGGGACGAAAAGCTGCACCTGTTGCACGACATGTCAGATATTCTGGACGCCGCTATGGTCGAAGACGGCCTGATCGCGCCGCATCCGCGCTACAAGGTGTCAGATACCTCGGGCTACCGGCTTTTGGAATCGGCCTATGCCGAGTTGATCCAGAAATGTCCGGCAGAGATCAAAACCCTGATCCCGCAGTGGGAACAGGTGCATTGGGAATCCTTTCATTCGGAATTTGTCGACAAAGTCGACCTGTCCGATTGGCGGCGTATGTTGGTATTGGAGCAAGCATGAACTCGCTAGACCGCGTGATGGCCACGATCAACCGCCAACCCACCGACCGCACGCCGATTGACTGTTGGCTGTATCAAAAACAATTCCTGGACCGGCTGGAAGCCGATTATGGCCCGCGCGAAAAGTTCATGGAAGAATTCGGCGTGGATGTCTTTGTTGGCCTGATGCCCTTTCCCAACCAATACGGCCGCCGCTTTGACATCATGGAATTGGACAGCCTGTCTTTTGAAGACCCAAAAGACCCCAAATGGCTGAACTATTCGGCGTGGAATTACGATTTCGGCGGCACCAATATTGCGACCGCCGTTGCCCAGCAAAAGGGCAAACGCGCGGTTTTGGCACATTGCTGGGGCATGGTCGAAGGCACCTCGTCGTTTCTTGGCATCGAAAATTGCTGGATGCATCTGGGCGGGCAGCCCGACCGCATGGCCGCATGGTTTGACAAATACGCCGATTGGATGTGCGTGCAGGTCGACAATCTGGTCGAGGCGGGGGTGGATATGATGACCCTGTCGGACGATTGGGGCAGCAATGGCACCATGCTGTTTTCGCCCAAATCGTGGCGCAAGCTGATCAAACCCTATGCGATGCGCGTGGTGCAGCACGCCCGCAGCCGGGGTCTGCCGGTGAACCTGCATTCCGACGGCTATATCTTGCAAATCGTCGATGACATCATCGAAATGGGCTATACCTCGTGGCACCCCGTGCAAGAAAGTGCGGGCATGGACCCGCGCGAGGTCAAAGCGAAATGGGGCGACAAGATCACGATCTACGGCTCTTTGGATGTGATCGACGGGCTGTTGAAGTTTGAAGGCGACGCGCTGGAAGAATATATCACCAACCGCTTTGCCATCTATGCGCCCGGTGGCGGCTTTATCTTCAACGGCGGGCATTTCATCCAGCCCGATATCCCGCCCGCCCGCCTGATCCATGCCTACCGCGTGGTACAAAAACTGGCCCCGCTGTACGGCACCTTGGCCGCATGACCCTGCCCATCCCCGAGGGTGCTGTCTGGATCGGATCAGATCACCCCTTTGATCTGGCCGAGGTTTACATCAACTTCCGCCGCGATCTGGTGCTGGAAAAGGCCCCCGAAACGGCGCGCTTTATCCTGACCGCCGACAGCCGCTATAAGCTGTGGGTCAATGGCACCTATGTGGCGCGCGGCCCCGCACGGTCTTGGCCCGATGCGATGGCGCTGGATGATCTGGAGATTACGCCCTATCTGCGCGCCGGCCCCAACCATCTGGCGGTGCAGGTCTATAGCCCGGGCTATTCACATTTCGCCTATGTCCACCGCGCTGCGATGGGATGGATCGGCTGGGTTGCGATTGAC
>CANFSY010000032.1 GCA_947449875.1 Paracoccaceae bacterium | reverse complement strand
GGGGGGGGGGGGGGGGGGGGGGGGGGGGCGGGGGGGCTGCCGCCCCCCGCACCCCCTGCCTCAAGGGGAGGTACACCTCCCCTTGAGAAACCCCAGTGGATATTTAAGCCCATGTGAAAGGGGTTACTGGCCGCGCCAGACCCAGCCGCCGCCGAGCACGCGAGTGGAGGTGGGGTCGTAGAAGACGCAAGCTTGGCCTGCGGCAACACCGTCCTCGGGGTCAAGCAGTTCGACTTCGGCGGTGGTGGCAGACAGCGGGCGTACGATGGCGGGGCGAGGGGGGCGCGTGGAGCGGACCTTGACCTCGATCTGGTGGGGGCCAGAGGCGAAGGGCGCATCACCCAGCCAGTTGATCTCACGCACCGGCACCGTGCGGGTGGCAAGGGCGGCTTTGGGGCCGACGATCACGCGGCGGCTGGCGGGATCAAGGCGCAGAACGTAGATCGGTTCTTCAAGCCCGCCCACGCCCAAGCCTTTGCGCTGGCCTACGGTGTAATGGATGACGCCGTTGTGCTGACCCAACACGCGGCCGGATTGATCGACGATCTCGCCCGGATCGGCAGACCCCGGGCGGAGTTTTTCGATCACAGCGGCGTAGTTGCCGTTGGGAACAAAGCAAATGTCCTGACTGTCGGGTTTGTCGGCGACGGACAGGCCATATCTTGCCGCCAAAGCGCGGGTTTCGGCTTTGGACGCCAGATGGCCCAAGGGAAAGCGCAGGTAATCCAGCTGGTCGGGCGTGGTGGAGAAGAGGAAATAGCTTTGATCGCGGTTGGCATCGGCGGCGCGGTGCAGCTCTGGTCCAAGGCCCATTTTGCGTTGGATGTAGTGGCCGGTCGCCATGCAATCGGCGTTCAGATCCTTGGCGGTGGCCAAGAGATCTTTGAATTTCACCCGTTCATTGCAGCGAATGCAGGGCACCGGGGTGGCGCCTGCCAGATAGGCATCGGCGAAATCCTCGATCACAGCTTGGCGAAAGGTGTTTTCATAATCAAGCACATAATGGGCAAAGCCCATCTGCTCGGCCACGCGGCGGGCGTCGTGAATATCACGACCGGCACAGCAAGCGCCCTTTTTGGCAAGGGCCGCCCCATGGTCGTAAAGCTGCAAGGTCACGCCGACAACATCGTAGCCTTCGTCTTTGAGCATGGCGGCCACGACGGACGAATCCACGCCGCCCGACATCGCCACAACGACGCGGGTGTCGGCCGGGGCCTTGGGCAGCCCCAGAGAGTTCAGTTTTCCGTCCAGCATGATTGCGGCCAAGTTAAGGGAATGGCGCTTAATATACGAAAATGCGGCGCAGTCTCAACCCCTCGCTTCACGCTTGGTTAAGCTTGCGGCGGCATTTTGAAGGAGATCTACGAAGGAGAGGCCCATGTATCTGAAAAAAGTGGATGGCCCGCGCCAAGTGACCCTGCCCGATGGCAGCATTCTTAGTCGGGCCGATTTGCCCGCCCCCGACACAAAGCGTTGGGTCGCCAGCCGCAAGGCGGTGGTCGTGCGGGCGGTGCATTACGGGTTGCTGACGCTCAGCGATGCGCTGGACCGCTATGCCTTGTCAGAGGAAGAGTTCCACTTTTGGCGGCAGGCGGTGGAAAAGCACGGCGATAAGGCGCTGCGCGTCACAACTTTGCAAAAATATCGACAACTTTAGGTAGATTCCCAGTTTCGTTCTGGTGTAGTAACGATTCATTAACTGTTACGCGGCAAAGTCCTAGGGAAGCATATTTGACGGAGGTTTTTGAACATGCGCATTCTTTTGGTGGAAGACGATCCGACAACCTCGCGCAGCATTGAAATGATGCTTGGCCATGCCAACTTGAACGTCTTTTGCGCCGATCTGGGGGAAGACGGGATCGATCTGGCCAAGCTTTACGATTACGACCTGATCCTGTTGGATCTGAACCTGCCCGATATGTCGGGCCATGAAGTGCTGCGCCAATTGCGTCTGGCGCGGATTGAAACGCCGATTTTGATTCTGTCGGGCGCAGATGATACCGACAGCAAGCTCAAAGGGTTCGGGTTCGGGGCGGATGACTATCTGACCAAACCTTTCCACCGTGAAGAACTGGTTGCGCGCATTCATGCCATCATCCGCCGCGCCAAAGGCCATGCCCAGTCGGTGATCAGAATTGGCAAGCTGGTGGTCAATCTTGATGCCAAAACGGTCGAGGTTGAGGGGCGCACCGTGCATCTGACCGGCAAAGAATACCAGATGTTAGAGCTGTTAAGCCTGCGCAAGGGCAGCACGCTGACCAAGGATATGTTCCTGAACCACCTTTACGGCGGCATGGACGAGCCTGAATTGAAGATCATCGACGTCTTTATCTGCAAGCTGCGCAAAAAGCTGGCAGAGGCGACGGGGGGGCAAAGCTATATCGAAACCGTCTGGGGCAGGGGCTATGTGCTGCGCGAACCCAGCGTGGCCGATCTGCCGCGCTTGGCCGCCAGCGCCTGACGGCTGGAATTCCGCCGCGCTGCCGCATAGCTTAGCCCAAAGCGGGGGGCGATTATGGACAAAGCGGTTGAAGATCTGAACCAATCGGAAGCGGCGGCGGAGTTGGCCCGTTTGGCGCAAGTGTTGGCCGCCGCCAATGCGGCCTACCACCTGCGCGATATGCCAGAGATGTCGGACGCCGCCTATGACGCGCTCAAACGCCGCAACGCCGCAATCGAGTCGCGGTTTCCGGCGCTCAAACGCGCGGATAGCCCGTCAGAGCAGGTGGGCGCCGCTGTGGCGTCGGGCTTTGGCAAGGTGGCGCATCGGGTGCGCATGTTAAGCCTTGAAAATGCGTTTTCCGATGCCGATGTGACCGACTTTGACGACAGGGTGAAGAAGTTTCTCGGCATCCAAGAGGTCAGCTATACGGCAGAACCCAAGATTGACGGCTTGTCGCTGAACCTGCGCTATGAAAACGGTGTCTTGGTGCAGGCGGCCACGCGCGGCGATGGCGAAGTGGGCGAAGATGTCACGCAAAATGCCCGCACCATCGCCGATATTCCCCAAACTCTGCCCACCGCCCAACCGCTGATCGAGGTGCGGGGGGAGGTGTATATGTCTCATGCCGATTTCGATGATCTGAACGCGCGCCAGACGGCGCGGGGCGACAAGACCTTTGCCAACCCGCGCAATGCCGCCGCAGGGTCTTTGCGCCAACTGGATGCGTCTATCACCGCCGCCCGCCCTTTGCGGTTTTTCGCCTATGCGTGGGGGGCTGTGTCGCAGCCCTTGGCGGCGAGCCAGTTCTCGGCAATGACGGCGTTTAAGGCTATGGGATTTCAGGTTAATCCCCTAACGGTTCTGTGCCACAGCCCCGCCGACATGATCGCCCATTACACCAAGATCGAGGCGATGCGCGCCACTTTGGGCTATGACATCGACGGCGTGGTCTACAAGGTCAACGATCTGGCGCTGCAAGAGCGGTTGGGCTTTCGCTCGACCACGCCGCGGTGGGCGATTGCGCATAAATTCCCCGCCGAACTGGCATGGACGCGGCTTTTGGCGATCGACATTCAGGTCGGGCGCACGGGGGCTTTGTCGCCTGTGGCGCGGTTGCAGCCTGTCACCGTGGGTGGGGTGGTCGTGTCAAACGCCACTTTGCACAATGAAGATTACATCGCCGGACGCGATTCCAAGGGGGGTACGATCCGCGATGCCAAGGATATCCGCTTGGGCGATTGGGTGCAGGTCTACCGTGCCGGCGATGTGATCCCAAAGGTCGCCGACATTGACCTGTCGCAGCGCAACGACACCGCGCAACCCTATGAATTCCCGAAGATTTGCCCCGAATGCGGCAGCCCTGCCCACCGCGAAGGCAGCGATTCGGTGCGCCGCTGCACGGGCGGGTTGATCTGCCCTGCCCAAGGGGTGGAACGGCTCAAACACTTCGTCTCGCGCGGGGCTTTTGACATCGAAGGGTTGGGGGCCAAGCAGATCGAGATGTTCTTTGCCGACCCTGATCTGCCCGTCAAACAGCCCGCCGATATCTTTACCCTTTCCGCAAGAGACGCCGACAACCCATTCAAAAAGCTGAAAAATCGCGACGGATTTGGCGAAAAATCCGCCACCAACCTTTTTGCCGCCATCGACGCGCGCCGCACCATTCCGCTGGACCGTTTGATCTTTGCCCTAGGTATCCGCCACGTGGGCGAGGTGGCCGCAGGCGTGATTGCCCGCCATTACACCACATGGCCCGCCTTTGAAGCGGCGATCTCCGTGGCCGAACCGGGCAATCCGGCGTGGGAGGATCTGCTGTCTGCCGACGGCATCGGCGCGGTTGTGGCGCAAAGCCTGACCGAGGCCTTTCGCAACCCCGCCGAACGCGCCGCGATTGACGCTTTGGCGCAGCATCTGACGATTCTTCCGGTGCAGGCGCGGGCCACGGTGGCATCGGACATCGCAGGCAAAACGCTTGTTTTCACAGGCACTTTGGAAAAGATGACCCGGGCCGAGGCCAAAGCGCGGGCCGAGGCGCTGGGGGCAAAAGTGGCCGGGTCTGTGAGTGCGAAGACCGATCTGGTGATTGCAGGCCCGGGGGCGGGGTCAAAGGCCAAGGATGCAGAGCGTTTGGGCGTGGCATTGATTGACGAGGATGCCTGGATCGCCCTTGCAGGCTTGGCATGACGCGGCCGGAGATTCTTTTCCCGCTGTTTGCGTCTTTGGAAACGCTGGAGGGAATCGGCCCGAAAACCGCCAAGGCGCTGGGGCCTTTGGGGGTGGAAAAGCCTAAGGATTTCTTGTTCTTGCTGCCCCATACTGGCGTTGATCGCGGGCGCAAACCTTCGATCCGTGATGTGATAGCACCAACCACAGTGACGGTTGAGGTCGAGGTCGGCCTGCATCTGCCCCCCCGCCAAAAGGGGCGGCCCTACCGTGTGAATGTGCGCGATGCGCAGGTGGAGTTTCAACTGGTGTTCTTTCACGCCCGCGACGCCTATTTGCGCGACCTTTTGCCCACGGGCCAGCGGCGGGTGGTGTCGGGCAAGATCGAGCTTTTCGATGGCATCGGCCAGATGGTCCACCCCGATCACGTGCTGCGGCTGGAAGAGGCGGGCAACCTTCCGGCCTTTGAACCGGTCTATCCGCTGACCGCGGGGGTGACGCAAAAGCTGATCGCCAAGGGGATCGATTCGGCCTTGGCGCGCACGCCCGAGTTGCCGGAATGGATTGATGGCCCCTTAAAGGCAAAAGAAGGTTGGCCGGATTGGCGCACGGCCCTTGCCCAAGTCCACGCACCGCAGGGCGCGGCGGACCTGTCGGTTGACACCCCAGCCCGCGCCCGCTTGGCTTATGACGAGCTGTTCGCCCACCAACTGACGCTCGCCTTGGCGCGCACCGCCTTGCGCAAGGGCAAGGGCCGCAGCAGTCGCGGCGATGGGCAGTTGCAGGCCAAGGTTCTGGCGGCCTTGCCCTATCAGCCCACGGGCGCGCAAAGCCGTGCGGCGGCAGAGATTGCTTTGGATATGGGCTCGCCGTTGCGGATGAACCGTTTGCTGCAAGGCGATGTGGGGTCAGGCAAAACGCTCGTGGCGTTCTTGGCCCTGCTGGTCGCGGTCGAAGCGGGCGGGCAGGGCGTGATGATGGCCCCGACCGAGATTCTTGCCCGTCAGCATTTCGAAGGGCTGCGGGGTTTGGCGCACAGTGCGGGGGTGACGCTGGATATCCTGTCAGGCCGCGACAGGGGCTCTGAGCGTGCGGCCAAGCTGGCCGATCTGGCCCAAGGGCGCACCCATATTCTGGTCGGCACCCATGCTGTGTTTCAAAAAGACGTGCAGTTTCACGATCTGCGTTTGGCCGTGGTGGATGAACAACACCGCTTCGGTGTGGCCCAGCGGATGGAGCTGGGGGCCAAAGGGCAGGCGGTCGATGTGCTGGTGATGACCGCAACACCCATTCCGCGCTCTCTGGCGCTGGCCAGTTACGGCGACATGGATATCTCGGTGCTGGATGAAAAGCCCGCCGGTCGCAAACCGATTCGCACCGCCCTGATTTCGGATGCGCGGATGGAGGAGGTGGTGGGCCATCTGTCCAAAGCCCTGGGCGAGGGGCGGCAGGCCTATTGGGTTTGCCCCTTGGTCGAAGAGTCCGAGGTGCTGGATTATGCCAGTGCCGAGGCGCGCTTTGCCGCCCTGCGCGCGCAGTTCGGCGATGCGGTGGGCTTGGTGCATGGCCAGATGCCACCGGCGGACAAAGACGCCGCCATGGCGCGGTTTCAGGCGGGCGTGACCAAGGTTCTGGTCGCTACCACGGTGATTGAAGTGGGGGTGAATGTGCCCAATGCCTCGATCATGGTGATTGAGCGGGCCGAGATTTTCGGCCTTGCCCAGTTGCACCAGCTGCGCGGCAGGGTCGGGCGGGGGTCGGCGCAATCGACCTGTCTTTTGATGTATCACGCCCCGCTTGGGGCCAGTGGCGAGCGGCGGCTTAAGGTGATTCGCGACACCGAAGACGGCTTTCGCATTTCCGAAGAAGATCTGGCGATGCGTGGTGCTGGCGATTTGATCGGCCACGCCCAATCCGGCCTGCCGCGGTTTCGCATGGCCGATCTGGAACGTCAGGCAGGCTTGATGGCGATAGCCCAAAGCGATGCGCGCCGTTTGCTGGCCGATGATCCGGCCCTTGTCAGCCCAAGGGGCAAGGCGGCGCGGGTGCTGTTGTGGCTGTTAGATCAAGACCGCGCGATCAAGCTGCTGGCGGTGGGATGATGGTTTGTTCTGCATAAGTTCTCAAATAGGTCTTTACAGGGGGTAAAGAATATGAGAACAATATAGCAACAAAACGGAGGTTCCCATGTTCAAGCGCTTGTCCCGCCAGATCGTTGCCCTTGCTGCCGATTGCGAAGATGTCATCGGCGTTGCCACTTTGTTTGTGATTTTGTTTGTCGGCCTGACCTTTTCCGGCGTTGCCTGATCTGCCTGCGGTCGCTGCGGGTGGCTTTGCCCCAAAGCCTGCCTTGCCTGCAGCCTGACCCATCCCTGCGCCGCCATCCTTTGGGATGTGCGGCGCTTTTTTTTAAAGCCCCTAGGCTTGCGCCAATCGAACAGCGTCAACGGTCGCCTCAATGGCCAAAAGGATCGAGGCGTGGCGGTTTTTGTAGGCGCGCGCGGGGATCAGCACCTCGAAGTCGGCAAAGGGGGCCGGGGGGATGGGGCCGTCGTCTTTCAGCATCGCTGACAGGGCCGAACGGGTGGCCTCTAGCTCTGCCAAAGTGCGCCCGATCACCGCTTGACCCAACACCGATGCCGCCGCCTGCCCCAAGGCGCAAGCGCGCACCTCTTGGGCAAAGGCGCTGACCTTGCCGTCGGTCATCTGCACTTCGACCGATACTGTCGACCCACACAGGGGCGAGCGTTTCTTGGCCATTCCCTGCGGCGCGTCCAGCTGCCCCAGATGCGGAATATCCGCCGCCAGTGCCAGAATGCGGCCGGAATACAGGGTCATAAGGTCGCTATCGCTCATCTTACGGGCTTTCCATCGGGCGGGAACAGGCTGGTCCAAGGCCAGCGTCTGGCTTAGATAGTCCTTACCCACCCGCCCGCCAAGGAGAAGCACATGCCCTTTGACCCCGCCACGCTGAAATTCGATGCGCAGGGTCTGATCCCCTGCATCGCCCAAGATGCCGAGACGGGCGATGTGCTGATGCTGGCGTGGATGAACGCACAGGCGGTGGCGCAGACCTTGGCCACGGGGCGTGTCACCTACTGGTCGCGCTCGCGTGCGGCGTTTTGGATCAAGGGCGAAAGCTCTGGCCATACCCAAGCGCTGGTCGACCTGCGGCTGGATTGCGACCGCGATTGTCTTTTGGCCCTTGTGCGCCAGACCGGCCCCGCCTGCCACACCAACCGGCGCAGTTGCTTTTATACAGCACTGCGCGACGGGGAAGAGGTTGAGGTTTTGCTGCCCGTCGCGTGATGCCAAAGCCTTGCCCGCCGCGTTGGCAGCCCGTTGCCCTTGCCACCCTATCTGTGGCAGTATAGGCTGGAGCACTATCTAGGTGTTGTAAGAAAGCACCTGAACCCAAGACAACCCTGTGTTTGCTGGAATAGAGCCCGATGAGTGATTTTCAAACCCGCCGCATCACCATGGTGGATACCCAAGTCCGCCCGCAGGATGTGACCAAGTTTCCGATCATCGCCGCCATGCTGGCTGTGCCGCGCGAAAACTTTGTGCCCGCCGCATCGCGCGAGGCGGCCTATGTTGGCGGAAACATCCCCTTGGCCCCGCGCCGCGTGGTTTTAGAAGCGCGCAGCCTTGCCAAGTTGTTGGATGCGCTGGATATCGTGCCCGATGAAACGGTGCTGTGTGTGGGCGCAGGCTATGGCTACACCGCCGCTGTGCTGGCCGAGATGGGCGCGGATGTGGTGGCCGTTGAAGAAGACGCGACGATGGCCGCCGCCGCCACCCAAAGCCTGCAAGGCCATGCCAAGGTGGTGACAGGGCCCCTTCATCAAGGGGCGGCAAACCATGGCCCCTACGACGTGATATTGCTAGAGGGTGGGGCTGAGTATTTCCCTGTCGCCCTTGAAGACCAGCTCAAAGAGGGCGGTCGGGTCGGGGCGATTTTCATGGAAGGTGCTTTGGGCGTGGCGCAGGTTGGCCGCAAACACAACGGCAAGGTGACTTGGCGCTTTGCGTTTAACGCGACCGCACCGGTTGCTCCGGGGTTTGAAGCAGCGCGGGGCTTTGTTTTTTGAAGAACGTGCCTTCGGGCATGATGACACATATGCAACCGGGACCGCCGGACAGATTTAAGAGGTAGATGATGCGGAACGTCGTTAAAGCCTTTCTTTTAAGTGCCGTGTCTTTTGCGCCCGGCGTGGCTTGGTCGGAAAGCTTGGCCGATGCCTTGATTGCGGCCTATCGCAATTCGCATTTGCTAGAGCAAAACCAAGCCGTCCTGCGCGCCGCCGATGAAGATGTGGCGACCGCCGTGGGCAGCTTGCGGCCCGTCGTGAACTTTGTGAGCAAAGTGGGGCGAACGGATGTAAATTACGCCACAGGCCGAGCACCGTTTTTATCTGGAGATGGCTTTTCCTACAGCGGGTCTTCCAGCTTGCAAGCCAGCTTGACGTTGTTGGACTTTGGCCGTGGCAAGACGACCGTGGCGTTGAAGAATGAACTGGTCCTTGGCGCGCAAGCGTCCTTGGTCGGTGTTGAACAACAGGTGATGTTTGATGCGGTGCAGGCCTATGTGAACGTGGCGCTGCAAGCCGATCTGGTGGCGACCCAAGAGTCGAACGTCAAACTGATCAGCCAAGATTTGCAAGCCACCAAAGACCGTTTCGATGTGGGCGAGGTGACAAAGACCGACGTGTCCTTGGCCGAAGCGCAACTGGCCTCGGCCAAGGCGCAGTTGGCTTCGGCGCAGGGCAATTACACGGTGGCCAAAGAACGCTACAACGCCGCCATCGGCCATTATCCTGATCAATTGGCGTCTTTGCCCACCAAGACCGTCGCCGTGAAATCGGTTGAAGAGGCCCGCGCCATAGCGCTGCGCACCCACCCCGCCGTGACCCAATCGGCCCATGAGGCCAAAGCGTCTGATCTGGGCGTCGAACTGGCTAAGGCGCAAATGTCACCCACCTTGGGCATCAGCGCCGCGATAACCGAAGCTTATACCGACGGCGGTTTGGGCAACACAGCCAGCGCCGTGGGTCTTGAATTGGACCAGACGCTCTACGCTGGCGGGCGCTTGTCGTCGGGCTTGCGCAAAGCCATCGCCCAACAGGCCCAAGCCCACGCCTATCAGTTGCAAGTCGGCGTGAATGTGACCGAAGCGGTGGGCAAAGCTTGGTCCAACATTCTAGTGGCCAATGCCTCTATCGCGGCGACGGGTGAACAAATCCACGCCGCCCAAGCCGCCTATGACGGCGTCAAGCAAGAGGCGCAGCTGGGCAGCCGCACCACGCTGGATGTGCTGAACGCCGAGCAAGACCTCTTGTCAGCCAAAGCCTCGCAACTGCAAGCGCAAGCGAATCTGTCTGTCAGCGAATATGCGCTGTTGGCCGCAATGGGCCTGCTGACCGCCGATCAGTTGCATCTGGGCATCCCGACCTTTGACCCGTCTGCCTATCTGAACGCGGTCAAGAAAGCGCCGGCAACGTCGTCCAGAGGGGCGAAGTTGGACAGGTTGCTTAAGACTCTGGGCAAATAAGCCCAGCGTGCCGCTGGTGCTTGTGCCATGGTGCCCGAAAGCCTAAGTTTTCTGCAGGCCGATGGCCCAAATCTTGCGGATAGACGACATTAGGACAAAAGACGACCATGGCGGACTCGCTAAGACCAAACGACGATATCCTGTCCTCGATCCGCCGTTTGGTTGTTGACGACCAGCGCGGTGTGTCTGAGGGAAAGTTGGTTTTGGTCCCGCATCTGCGTATTGTGCGCTCTGTGTTGCGACCAAAGCCCTCAGAGACTTTACACCCCCTGCATCTGCACCCTTCGTCGCGGGTGGAGCCTTCTCTCACGAAAGCCGACGCGCCCCCCAATGCATCCGGTAAGGCATCGTCACTGGCCGAAGAGGTGCCCAAACCTGCGCCAGACCCCGCTTTGTCGGAACAGGCGCTGCGCGATCTGGTGCGTGTGCTTGTGCGCGAACAGTTTCACGGCGATCTGGGCCTGCGCATCACTCACTCCATTCGCAAAATGGTGAAAGCAGAGGTTGCCCGAGAGATGGATCTGCGCAATCAGGATTAAACCTGCATCAAAACACTCTTTTGTAAAAAAAAACGCGCCGATGGGCGCGTTTCCTTAAAACGATTGGCTGCAACCTTAAGCGGCTTCGGCCTGATCCAATTCCAAAGCGTGGCGGCGTTCGCTTTCTTCACGCGACAAGGCAACCGAAGTTCGCACGCCTTTGCCAACGAATTCCATCAGCCCCTTGACCACGCGCTCGTTGGGGTCAATGCCCGCGCAAGACAAAACCTCGCGCCCGTCACGCGAACGGGCCCAGCGGGCGATCTGGTCAGGACCGTTGCCGTACTTCTTGTCATCTGCGATCGCATCATCCAATGCGGCCAAGACCACGGCGGCAAACAACTTGCGTGCGCGCTGACCTTGTTCGAAGTTGAAGGCGGTGCTGTCGATGAAATCGGCCATTTTGGGTCCTGCTTCTTACTCTTGTCTTTTCTGACGTTTCGCGCTTGTAACGGTTTGAAGACGATTCGTCATGCTGTTTCTTACATGCCAGCTATGCAATTCGTGCATAGCTTTCGGCGCGCCGTACTTTATCTTGGTTGAGCCTTTTCGCACTATACCAAGACTTAGGGGGCACGGGCGCAAGATCAACCCTTTGTTAAGCTTATGCCCCGCTGCGCAGCCTTTTCGCGACGATTCGGCTTGCAATCGCGAATTTGGCAAAAACGGCAATTTTTCTGCGAAAAATTGGGTCTTATCCTGACAGGGCAACGCTTGATTTTTCGCAGAAAAATCGTGGCCCTATTCCAAACGTGTGACTTTGGCCGACCCCGCCGTCATCTCGCCCACGGCCTTTTCAAACTGCACATAGGCGATCGCCTTGCCGCCAGACTGGGTGTAAATATGCCCAACCTCACGCTCTTGGGCCAAAAGGGCCGTTCCGACCGGCACAGGCTGATCCAATGCGACCAAGCCCAAGCCTTTGCGCAGCTCTGTCTTGTGCTTCATCCGGGCGGTCACTTCTTGCCCGACATAGCAGCCCTTGCGAAAATCAACGCCGTTCAACCGCTCAAAGCCGCATTCCAGCAGGTAGCTTTCGTTGGGGATCAATTCGATGCCGGTTTGCGGGATCAAATTCGCCACGCGCACGGCGTTCCAATCCACCGCAGGGTCTGGCAGGGGGGGGCCGTAGTGCCGCCAGCCCAAGGCCGGATGGCGCGGGTCGGCCAAAGATCCGCTCGGGGCGTCGGTCAAGCCGCGCGTCATCTTCCAATCGGACGGGGATAGCACAACATCGGCCCGCAGCCGGTACATATACAAGCGGCGCAAGGTGTCATCGGCCAGCGCCTCGGGCAGGTCTAAAAACAGCGTCTCTTCGCGCCGTCCGACAAAGAAATCGACCAGATACTTGCCTTGCGCTGTCAAAAGCGCTGTCCAGATCAACCCCGCGCCGCGCTGCAAGGGCAAGATGTCATTGCTGACCAAGCCTTGCAGAAAGGGCAGGGCGTCTTTTCCGCCCAGATGAACGATGCGGCGGGCGGTTTGGGTCATGACGGTCCTTTACAGCACAAGATTGGTTCGGGCGGGGGGAAGGATCGGGTTAATCCTTGAACTGCATCCGGTAAAGATCGGCATAAAGCCCGCCCTTGGCAAGCAGCTCTGCATGGGTGCCACGGTCAAGGATACGGCCTTGGTCCATCACCACAATCACATCGGCGGCCTGAATGGTCGACAGGCGGTGCGCGATGACAATCGTGGTGCGCCCTGCGCGCAGGGTGTCAAGTGCTTGGGTGACAGCCCGTTCGGTTTGGCTGTCAAGGGCCGAGGTCGCCTCGTCCAGCAGCAAGATCGGGGCATCGCGCAGAACGGCGCGGGCAATGGCGATGCGTTGGCGTTGGCCGCCCGACAGGGCTGTGCCGCGCGGGCCGACGCTGGCTTGGGGATCGGTTGCGAAATCGGCCTGTGCGGTCGCCAGCGCCCCCGCCAGCCCGGTGTCAGAGATGTCTTTGGCCCCCAAGCGCACGTTGGCGGCGACCGTGTCGTCAAACAGGGCTGTGTCTTGGCTGACCACGGCGAAAAGACTGCGCAGTTCCGCCAGATCAAGCGCGCGCAGATCGGTGCCGTTCAGCGTCACCCGTCCGGCCGTGGGGTCAACAAGCCGTGTGAGCAGATGAAACAGCGTGGTCTTGCCCGCGCCAGACGGCCCGACCAAGGCGGTGACTTTGCCCGGTTCCGCCACAAGGTCGATGCCGCTTACCACCTCGGTGCCGTCATAGCCAAAAGACACGCCTTCCAGCTGCAACCGCACCGCGCGGCCTTGGGGCGGGGGTTTGGGGGCGGGTGGAGAGGTGATGCTTGGGCGATGGTCTAACAACCCCCGCATCCGTTCCAGCGAGGCGCGGGCGGCGGCCCATTGGCCCGACAGCGCCCCCAACCGGCGTAAGGGTTCAAACACCAATCCCATCGCGGTGAAAAAGCTTAAGAAATCCCCCATGGTCTTTTCGCCCGCGATGATCTGCATCCCCGCATAAAGCATAACACCCGCAAAGCCCAAAGCCGCCACGATGTCGATCAGCGCGGGGATCGCTGCGGCCGAGCGGTCAGAGCGGAACTGCGCCGCCAAGAACCGCTCTAACGCGGCGCGGTAGCGGTTGACCTCTGCCCGTTCGGCACCCGCCAGTTGCAGGGTGCGGATGCCGTGAAACGCCTCGTCCAGCTGGGTTGATAGCGCGCCAGCCGCCGCCCGCGCAGCGCGGGCGGTGCCGCGCACTTGGGCCTGCAAGCGCACCAAAGGCAGCGCCAAAAGCGGCACGCCTGCCACGGCAATCAGCGTCCAGCGCCAGTCGATCATCAGCGCCACCCCCGCCAAAGAGGCCAGCGCCACCACATCGCGCCCCACCGCTTGCAGCATCGGGGGCCATAGGCTGCGCAGGGTGGCGGTGTCGCCGCGCAAGCGTTCCATCAAGCTGCCCGGGGCATTGGCAAGGTAAAAGGCCAGATCCAGCCGCAAAGCGTGGGCCAGCATCGCCGCTTGCAGGTCAGCGCCGATCCGTTCGGTTTGGCGTTGAAGGATGATCTTTTGCGCATAGCCCGCCACGGCGCGCAGCACAAAGACCCCGCCCACGGCAGCGGCGATCTTGACGACCACGCCAAAGCTTGCCCCCTGATGCACCTCGTCAAACATCGGGCGCACCAGATAGGACAGCCCACCTGTCGCAGCCCCTTCGATCGCCATCAACCCCAAGGCCAGCGCCAGCCAAGGCCAGCGCCGCGCCAGATGATCGCGCCAAAGCCAGCCCAACAAGCGCTTGGCCGAGGACTGCGTCATTTTGGCGCTTTGCCACGCAGGGCTGCGAAACTGTCTTTCAAGCGGGCGGGGTCATAGTTTTGGATCACCCACTCACGGATACTGCGGCCTTTGGCCTCGGCCTCATACAGGGTCAGGAAATGGTCCATTATTCCGGTGTCGGTGGATTTCACATGCAAATAGCGAAAGCTTAGCTGACGCTTTGCTTCGACCAGTGGGCGTTTTTCGACATCCAGCAAATACAGCGCCGAAATCAATCCGGTGCGGTCTGCGCCGGATTTGCAATGGATCAGGGCGGGCTTTTGCAGCCGGTCAAACAGGTCAAACACCTGCAGCAATGCGAGCTTTTTGGGCGCACGGCGGGCCGAGAAATGCACATCGTGCAAGGTCAGGCCCAATGTGCGGCAGATCTCGGCCTCAAACAGGTAAAAGCCTTGTTGGCTGGCGCCGCGCAGGTTGAGCACCGATGCCAGCCGCAGTCTGCGCTGATACTGCGCTAAGCGGCGCGGCGAGGGCTGGTTCGCCCGCCACACACCGGGGGCGATCTGGTCAAGGTTGGTCCAGAACGCGCGCAAAAAAGCGTGGTCCATCAGTTGAAAATGCCACCAAGCGGCGCGGCGGGCTTCGCGGGTGGCGATGGAGCTGCCGTATTTTGCTGCGATCCGATCCTGCCAGGCCAGCATTTTTTGTTTTAAGCTGCCAGCCATAGGGTCGTGAACCTTCCTTGCGGGATCGCCCGTCTGTCAGGCTTATGTGATCTAACCGCTTGGCAGGGCGACTTCAAGGTGACGCGCTGGTTGACCCTTACGCCCGCACGGTCTAGCCCTAATCCAAACGGAGAAGTCCCATGCCCCTGTCCAATGGTCGCCCCTATCTTGCCATTCCCGGCCCCTCGGTTCTGCCTGACCGGATTTTGGCGGCGATGCAGCGGCCTTCGCCCAATATTTATGCCGGGGCCTTGGTGGATATGGTGGCGGGGATGTGGCCCGATCTGCGGGCCTTGGCGGGCACGGCGGGCCATGTGGCGAGCTATATCTGCAACGGCCACGGCGCATGGGAGGCGGTGAATTCCAACCTGTTTTCGCGCGGTGATAAGGCCTTGGTGCTGGCCACCGGAGTCTTTGGCCACGGCTGGGCGTCTACCGCCCGCGGCCTTGGGGTTGATGTGCAAGTGCTAGAGTTTGGCGGAACCGCAGCTGTCGATCCGGCGATGGTTGAACAGGCTTTGCGCGCCGACCCGTCGATCAAGGCCGTGCTGATGACGCATGTGGATACGGCATCCTCGGTCAAGTCGGATGTGCAAGCGGTGCGTGCGGCGATGGATGCGGCGGGGCATAGCGCGTTGTTGGCGGTGGATTGTGTCGCCTCGTTGGGGTGCGATGAAATTCGCATGGATGCGTGGGGCGTTGATGTCATGCTGGGGGCCAGCCAAAAGGGGCTGATGTGCCCGCCGGGGATGGCGTTTGTGTGGTTCAACGACAAAGCCCGCGAGTGCTGCCGCAGGTCTGGCCTGCGCACGCCTTATTGGGATTGGACCCTGCGCGCCGATCCGCAAGAGTTCTGGCAGTATTGGTTCGGCACCGCCCCCACAGCACATCTGTACGCGCTGCGTGAAAGCCTGACGATGATCTTGCACGAAGAGGGCCTGCCCCAAGTCTGGGCGCGCCATGCCACCTTGGCGCGCAGCATCTGGGCCGCCTTTGACGCATGGGGGCAGGGCCATGCGGGCATCCGCCTGAACGTGCCCATCGCCGCCCAACGCGGCCATTCTGTCACCGCCGCCCATCTGCCCGCGCCCGACGCCACCCGCCTGCGCCAGTGGTGCGAGACGAACGCCGGTGTGACGCTGGGCATCGGTCTTGGCATGGCGACACCGCAAGATCCCCACGCCTCGGGCTCTTTGCGGGTCGCCAGCATGGGGCATGTGAACGCCCATATGACCTTGGGCGCTTTGGCTGTGATGCAAGCGGGCCTGACCGCGCTGCGCATTCCGCATGGGGCGGGCGCGCTAGAGGCTGCAACCTCGGTGATCGCCGCCGCTGCGCCCTAGGGGTTTAGGCGTTTGGGAAAAGGTGGGGGTGTGTCTGGCCTGTTACCAAGGTCTGAATACTCACTGGCCTAGGTCTGGTTGGCGAAAAGGGATGCCAGCTTGTCGCAGTCTATGCCCGGCACGATCAAACCCTTGGGCTTCACCGCCGCCACGGACTCGCCTGCGACAATTGCATTGATCACCGCCTCTTCCGTCGCCTCGGCGGCGGCCAGATAGAGGGGGTCGATGATCTCTTGGTTCAATTCCACCCGCATGATCAGGGGGCCCGCGTCTTGCGGCATAGGGCCTAGGTTGGCGGTGGAAAAGGCCAAGAAGATATCGCCCGACGAATTGCCCGCCGGCGTTCCGCCCCGCGCAACCCCCATCGCCGCCCGCCGCGCCAGATGGCGCAGGCTGAGCGGCGAAAGCGGGGCATCTGTGGCGATGATCACAATGATGGACCCCTGCTCTTTCTTGCGAAAGGCCCCTTCGGGCATCAAGGCCCCGACGGGTTTGCCCAAGAGCGTCAGCCAATCCCGCCGCCCGTGGTTGGCCTGCACCAGCACGCCCAAGGTATAGTCTTGCCCACCCAAAGCCACTTGGCGTGAGGCCGTGCCTGTGCCTGCTTTGAACTCGTAAGCAATCATGCCGTTCCCGCCGCCCACCGACCCCTCGGCCACGGGCCCGCTTTTGGCATCGTTTATGGCGGCTTTGGCATGGGCGGGGGTGACGTGCAGCGCGTTGATGTCATTGAGAATGCCGTCATAGGTTTCCGCCACAACGGGCATGGCCCAAGCGTGTTCAGCCGCAAACCACGGGGCATAGGTTTGCATCATCCATTCGGTGGCCCCTTGATGCAAAGCGCCGATGGCATGGGTGTTCGAAATACAGATCGGCCCGATGAAATAGCCTGCATCATGGATCCAATGGGTGCCGGTCATCTCGCCATTGCCGTTCAGGGTGAACTGACCCGCCCAAACCGGCTGCGGCGTGCCAGAGTCGGCGCGCGGCAGAATGGCGGTGACACCGGTGCGCATCGCTTTGGCCGGATCGGTCAGCGTGCAAAAGCCCACCAGAACGCCGGGCACATCGGTGATGGCATTGAAAGGGCCGGGCTTGCCCGCAAAGGGCAGGCCAAGGTCACGGGCGCGGGGTTTTGTCATTACAGGGGTCCATTCAAGGGGATCGTGCCAGTTTGGGCAGCACAAAGCGCGCAGATCAAGGGATCTTGTTCAAGGTAGGGCAATTCGACCCTTTCGCAGACAAATTCACCCGCCTATTGTTGACCCACATCAGCGCAGAAATTCAAAACCCCATGACACAGCATCGTCCCATCATCGGCATTATCGGCAATCACTATGTGATTGGCGACCGGTACCCCGCCCATACGGCGGGCACGATGAATGCCCATGCCGTGGCGGATGTGGCCTGTGCGATGCCGCTGATCATTCCAACCGACCCGCGCTTTGTGTCGGTGGCCGAACTTCTTGACACATGCGACGGCTTTTTGCTGACAGGGGGGCGCCCCAACGTGCATCCGTCGGAATACGGCGAAGAGGAAACCCCCGCCCACGGCACCTTTGACCGCGCCCGCGATGCGATCACGCTGCCTTTGGTGCGCGCCTGTGTGGCGCGCGGCCAGCCGTTCTTGGGCATCTGTCGGGGCTTTCAAGAGGTGAACGTGGCGCTGGGCGGATCGCTTCACCCCGAAATTCGCGAGATTGCTGGGCGCATGAATCACCGCATGCCGCCCGATGGGCAGTTGGAAGAGCAATTCGCCCTGCGCCACACGGTGCGCTTTTCCCAAGGGGGGGTGTTTCACCGCCTGATGGGGGCAGAAGTGGTCATGACCAACACCCTGCACGGCCAAGGCATTCTGCGCCCCGCTGACAGCCTTGTGATTGACGGGCACGCCAGTGACGGTACGCCCGAAGCGACCTATGTCAAAGACGCGGCGGGGTTTACTCTTGCGGTGCAATGGCATCCCGAATGGAACGCGCAAAACGACCCCGTCTCGCGCCCGCTGTTTGCGGCCTTTGGCCAAGCGGCGCGTGAGTGGCAAAGGGCGCGCAGGCTTTCGGCCTGAAAGCGGTTGTTGGGCGCAAGGCTTGCGCTATAGTCGCCGCAAACCATGAGGAGATTTGCAATGAAACGCTCTCGCGTCAACGATATCATGGCCGCCGCCGATGATATGATCCGCCATTACGGCTTTGTTTTGCCACCCTTTGCCAATTGGTCACCGTCCGAGTTCAAGGCCAACGCCCACCGCGCGCGCCGCGTGATCGAGGGGCGCTGTGGCTGGGATATCACCGATTACGGCCAAGGCCGCTTTGACGACTTGGGCCTGTTTTTGTTCACCCTGCGCAACGGCGAACTGGCCGATCTGCAGCGTGGCGGCGGGATGTGCTATGCCGAAAAGCTGCTGATCTCGCGCCAAGACCAGCTGTCGCCGATGCACACCCATGTCATCAAGGCCGAGGATATCATCAACCGTGGCGGCGCTACGCTGGTGGTGGAACTGTTCGGATCAGACGATCAGGGCAACTGCGCCCCTGATCGCGGCGGCATGGTGCGCTGTGACGGCATTGATGTGCCCTATGCGCCGGGGCAAAAGTTAAAACTGGCCCCCGGCGAATCGGTCACGCTGATGCCGGGGGACTGGCACGCCTTTTGGGGCGAGGGTGGCGATGTGCTGATCGGCGAGGTGTCGACCGTCAACGACGATGTCACCGACAACGTGTTTCGCGAACCCATCGGCCGCTTTGCCGCGATTGAAGAAGATGTCGCCCCGACCCATCTGTTGGTGAGCGATTACGACGCTTGGCTTAAGTAAGCGAGGGGGGCTTAAGTAAGGGCAGGGGGCTAAGGCCGCTTTAGTCCTTGGCCAAAACCACGTTCAAAATGCGCTCTGCTTCTGCCCTTGGGGCAGACAGCGGGGCGCGGTCCTCGCCGGGGAAAAAGCGCGCACGGGTGGCGGTGGGCATCGGTGCAGGGTGGGCGATCACCACGCGGGGGCCCACGCGCTGGGTTTCGGCCTGCCAAGACCCCACCAGTGCCATTTGCGCCGCTTTCGATGCGCCGTAAGCGCCAAAAAACTTCTGCCCGCCGCGCGGATCATCGAAAAACACCGCCGTGCCCGCCCCTTCGCGCAGCAAGGGTTCCACCATAGTAATCAACTGCCCCGTGGCGCGGATGTTGGTGGCAAGGGCCTTGTCCCAATCTTTGGTGGCCAGCGACCCTGCGGGGGCCAAGGGTGTTGCGTGGATGGCGGCATGGGCCCAAAGGCCCAGCTTGCCCCAGCGGTCGTGGATCGACAGGCACAAATGGCGCATGGCGTCATCGTTGGTGATATCCATCGGGGCCAGCGTCAGGCCCCCCGCACCCGGCAGGCCAAGCGCCTTCACGCGGTCGTCTAACTCTTCCAAACCGCCCACCGTGCGGGCCACGGCCACCACGTGCCACCCCCGTGCGGCCAGTTGCTCGGCCAAGGCAGCCCCCAGCCCGCGCGAGGCTCCGGTGACGAGGGCGATGTTTTGGGTCATGGAGGGGTCCTGTGGGTCGCGGGGAAAGGGGGGTTTAGTCTTGCGCCTTCATCTCGAAGCCTTCTTCGATCTTGTCAGACGGGGCGATGGGATAATCGCCTGAAAAACACGCATCGCAAAACTTGGGGGCCTTTGCGTTGCGGCCCTGCACTTCGCCTGCGGCGCGGTAAAGCCCGTCGAGGGTGACGAATTTCAAACTGTCCACCCCGATCCAGTCGCGCATCTCGTCTTCGGACATGGTCGCCGCCAGAAGCTTCGAGCGTTCTGGCGTATCAACCCCGTAAAAGCACGGCCAAGCGGTAGGGGGCGAGGCGATGCGAAAATGCACCTCTGCGGCACCCGCCTCTAGGATCATATCCTTGATCTTGCGGCTGGTTGTGCCGCGCACCACCGAATCGTCCACCAAAATCACCCGCTTGCCCTTGATCAGCGCGCGGTTGACGTTCAGCTTCAAGCGCACGCCCATGTTGCGGATGCTTTCGGTCGGCTCAATAAAGGTGCGGCCCATGTATTGGTTGCGAATGATCCCCATCGCATAGGGAATGCCGCTTTCTTGGCTATAACCAATGGCGGCAGGTGTGCCGGAATCAGGCACGGGACAGACCAAATCCGCCTCAACCGGCGCTTCGCGGGCCAGTTCCACACCGATCTGGCGGCGGGTTTCATAGACCGACCGCCCACCCAAAATCGAATCGGGGCGGCTGAAATAGACATGTTCAAAGATGCAAAAGCGTGACGCAGGGGCGCCAAAGGGGCGCGACGAGGTGATCTTGCCGTCTTCGATCACAATCATCTCGCCCGGCTCGATCTCGCGCACGAATTCGGCGCCGATGATATCCAACCCGCAGGTTTCGGATGACAGCGCCCAAGACTGATCGCCCAAACGTCCCAGCACCAAGGGGCGCACGCCCAAAGCGTCCCGCACGCCGATCAGCTTGGTGCGCGTCATGGCGACAACCGAAAAGGCCCCCTCCACCCGACGCAGCGCGTCTTTCATCCGCTCGGGGATGGTTTTCTGGATGGATCGCGCCATCAAATGGATGATGCATTCCGAATCAGACGAGGATTGAAAGATCGACCCGCGTTCGATCAGCTCTTTGCGCAGGGCTGCGGCATTGGTCAGGTTGCCATTGTGGGCAATAGCCGCCCCGCCCATGGAAAACTCGCCAAAAAACGGCTGCACATCGCGAATGGCCGTGGCCCCTTTCGACCCTGCGGTGGAATAGCGAACATGGCCAATGGCCAAAGCCCCGGGCAGGGTGTTCATCACCTCGGGCTTGGTGAAATTGTCGCGCACATAGCCAAAGCGGCGGGCCGAGTTAAAGCCGGAGGTCGGCTCATACGCCACAATTCCGCCCGCTTCTTGGCCGCGGTGCTGCAAGGCATGCAGGCCAAGGGCCACAAAGTTAGAGGCATCGCCCACGCCGATCACACCAAAAATGCCGCACTCTTCCTTGAGCTTGTCGTCGTCGAAAGGGTGGGCGCGGTGATGGGTCATGGTTCCTCCGGCGGTGGGTGGATTTGGCCGTGGTTTAGGGCTTGGGCAAGGGGAAGTCACGTCCGGAATGCCGCGCTGCGGCGGGATCGGTCAGTTTGTGATCGCAGCACCGCTGGCCGGCGCATCGGCGGCAGGGGTTGGCGTAGACCCTTGGCAACTGGCGGTCAGGTCATTGTAGCGCGCCATCACCATCGACAGCAGATTGTCCGGCAAAGCCCCTTCGATCCCGCCATCAAACTTGTCAAACACCGACTTCGCGCGCGAGGTTTCCACCATCGCCACCGATTGGTGTGCCATGCCGTAAATCAGAAAGGCCGCCCCCACCAGAACAATGCCGCGCACAGCGCCAAAGACAAAGCCTGCGCCCTGATCAATGCCGCCCAAGAACGACCGCTGGATCACGGAGGAAAACAACGGCGTGAACAAAGATGCGATGATCAACCCCACGGCAAAGACCAAGGCAAAGGCGGTAATCATCGACACTTCGCAATTCTCGCCGATCACCTTGTTCAGCACGGGAATTTCTTTGACCAAAGGCTGGGCCGCGGAGGCGAACATAAAAGCCAAGATCGCAGCGCCGATCCATCCGGCAATCGCCAGCGCCTCGCGCACAAAGCCGCGCGAATAGGCCAGAATGGCCGACAAGAAAATCACTGCGGCCACGACGCCATCAATCAGGGTAAATCCGTTCATTCCACTCTCCCGCGCGTGGCCTTGCGCTGTTTAGCCCCAAGGCTGGTCACCCCGCCCCGAACATCTCGCCCACAAAAGCCGTCAGATCGGCCATTTCTCGCACCTGCATACCGCTGGCTTGGGTGTATTTCGACAACCGCGGCGCAATCGCCTGTGAGAAACCAAGTTTTGACGCTTCTTTCAACCTATTTTCGGTCTGCCCCACGGGACGCAGCGCGCCGGACAGGCTGATTTCGCCAAAAAGCACCATGTCGGGGGGGATGGCGATGTCTTCGCGGGCCGAAAGAATGGCCCCCGCCACGGCCAGATCGGCGGCAGGTTCGCTGACGCGCAAGCCGCCCGCCACGTTCAAGAACACATCCAAGCCCGCAAAGGATATCCCCACCCGCGCCTCTAACACCGCCAGAATCGTCGACAAGCGCCCGCCATCAATGCCCACCACCGTGCGGCGCGGGGTGCCAAGGGTAGACGGGGCGACCAAGGCCTGAATCTCGGTCAGAACCGGCCTTGTGCCTTCAATGCCGGCAAAAACTGCCGATCCGGGGGTGGCTTTCTCGCGGTCTGATAGGAACAGGGCCGAAGGGTTTGACACCTCGGCCAAGCCGCCGCCTGTCATCTCGAACACGCCAATCTCGTCGGCCGGGCCGAAGCGGTTCTTCACCGCGCGCAGGATGCGAAACTGGTGGCCACGCTCGCCTTCGAAATACAGCACCGTGTCGACCATGTGTTCGACCACACGCGGCCCCGCGATCTGGCCGTCTTTGGTGACATGGCCCACCAAGATCACCGACACCCCGCGCTTTTTGGCGAATGTCACCAGCTCATGCGCCGAGGCGCGCACTTGCGACACCGAACCGGGGGCAGACTCGATATTATCCAACCACATGGTCTGAATCGAATCAATCACAGCAAGGGCAGGGCGCTCGCGGTCCAGCGTGGTCAGAATATCGCGCAGGTTGGTTTCGGCCCCCAGTTGCACCTTGGCATCCTGCAACCCCAACCGCTGCGCGCGCATCTGCACTTGCGCCGCTGCTTCTTCGCCCGAGACATACATGCACTTCAACCCCGCCCGCGCAAAGGCCGCTGTCGCCTGCAACAGCAAGGTTGATTTGCCAATCCCCGGATCGCCGCCGACCAAAATCGCCGAGGCCGCGACCAATCCGCCGCCCAAAACGCGGTCCAGCTCCGCCATGCCTGAAGCGGCGCGGGGCGGGGCTTCGGCTTGGGTCGCAAGATCGGTCAGCGCAATGGTGCGCCCCTTGGCAACAGGCCCCTTTGGCCCCGCCGACAGGGGTGAGTCTTCGACCAACGTGTTCCACGCCATGCAAGCGTCGCACTGGCCGTTCCACTTCTTATGGGAAGCCCCACAGGCCGTGCAGGTAAAGGTGCTGGAAGATTTGCTCATACCCCCTCATGCCAGAGCGGCGGGGGGCATGGCAAGCAACCTCGGTTGGCCGAGGAGCAAGAAGTGGCCAAGCGCGCGGTAAAGAGCCTCAGTGCTTGACGTGTATTTGGCTTTCTGGCTTCCATTCATCCAGCAATTCCATGTGTTTTCCGAATTTGCCAAGAGTGAAACTGTCAACCTCAATTATTTTCAGTTTCGCCTCAGGATAATATAAATCATAAAATGATTTTTTGAAGGCTTCGATATCCGGTTTGACACCCCAATCTCGTTTCTTGTAGCGAACTTCAAACGAGTCTTCTGCCACACGCGCCACTTGCCAAATACCAGCACCCAATTGAATCCGGGCATCAAGCGAGAGCCAAGCGATATTATCACCGTTGGGTTTTCTAAAATAGTGTGCAACGCGGCCCGAAAAGGAAGCAATTCGGGGCAAGGTCCGGCCGCAGGGGCAAATTTCGGTTGGTCCGGCAACGGCCAAATCCCCGTGATCGTATCGAATCAAAGGTGTTGCCGTGTTTCCAAACGGCGTGATCACAACACGGCCCATTTGCCCGGGTGGAACAGGTTTTCCGTCTGAATCAACAATCTCTAGCAGAACAGACTCGGCATGTTGATGCCAGCCATGACCAAGAGGACACGGATCGGCCATCGTCCCGCCTTCTTTGGAACTGTAAAGTTCCACAATGTCCGAATTCAAGTATTTACGGAAATCTTGCCGAACGAATTCGTTAGCGGCCATCCCACGAAATTGGACACCTTTCAACTGGATTTGAACGTCATTTTCTCTTAAATATTCAATCAAAGAAAGTGCATTTCCATTACCAAGAACACAATAAGAGGAAGGATACTGCTGCATCAAGGCAACACGTTCGGCCATCGGGGTTTCATAGGATGTGAAAATCCTCTGTCCCTTTCTTGACTCGGCGAGCCATGGCGGCCCCCAATGCCCCATCACATCCCCCGCTTTCATTTTCGCCGACACATCACCCATATGGATCATCGTTGCCGACCAATCCATCTTGGCCCATTTTTGACCACGCCAAAGCGATGTCAAAGACAAGTCTCCCAACATCCGTGTGGTTACAAACTTCACGGGGTCGCCAGTAGAACCGGATGTTTTAACCCAACTGAAAGGACCATGCGCTTGAATGGGTTTGCGCGTTTGGATTGAGTCGCCTTCGCTCGACAATTCTGCGCGCGTCATAATCGGAACATCCACCCAGCGATCCCAGTCGATCGTTCCATTCGCGCGGAACAAACAGTCAAGGCGCGTCTCGTAGAAGGGTGACGTGGATTTCGCGTGGCGAACCAAACGAGTGAGATCTACCCGCTGAAGCTCTACCAAACGTTCGCGTGGCCACCATTGGCTGTCGTCTAGCGCGTTATAGATCACTTCTAACCGAGCAAGATTTGACATGGGTCGCCTTTCACACAAGCCTTCGCATTGATAACAAAATTCTCACTCAGGTCAACCAAGCGATCAAACCCAGCGTAACCGCTTCTTGATGTCAGTTGTATTTACCTTAAATTTTTAATTTCGCAGCCAGCGAATGAATTTAGCACCGGCTATTCGGGCGCCTTCCCTTTAAGACGCTTTCGCTTTTACACGAGTCCTGCGCAAAAAGTTTGAATGCGCCGGCAGGCTTCGGCCAAAATTGTCTCGGATGTGGCATAACTGACGCGGAAATTGGGCGACAGGCCAAAGGCTGCCCCAAATACCACAGCCACGCCGGTTTCTTCCAACAGCGCTGTGGCAAAATCTTCGTCATTGCCAATTTTCGCTCCCCCCGCCGAGGTTTTACCGATGCACCCCGAAATATCGGGGTAAACATAAAACGCGCCTTCGGGATTGGGGCAGGTCACCCCCTTGGCGGCATTCAGCATCGACACAACCAAATCGCGGCGGCGCTGGAATAACAGCCGGTTGGGGGCCAGAAAATCTTGCGGGCCGTTCAACGCCTCTAGCGCTGCATATTGGCTGACCGACGACGGGTTAGAGGTGGATTGGCTTTGAATCGTGGCCATTGCCTTAATCAACGCCACAGGCCCCGCCGCATAGCCGATGCGCCAGCCGGTCATAGCATAGGATTTTGACACGCCATTGCAGGTCAGTGTGCGGTCATACAAGCCCGGTTCTATTTGCGCCGGCGTGACGAATTTGAAATCGTCAAACACCAGATGCTCGTACATATCATCCGACATGATCCACACATGCGGGTGTTTCATCAACACATCGGTCAATCCACGCAATTCGGCAGCGGTGTAGCCCGCCCCCGTGGGATTTGACGGAGAGTTAAAGATAAACCACTTGGTTTTCGGCGTAATCGCCGCTTCCAGCTGCGCCGGTGTCAGTTTGAACTGGGTTTCAATCCCTGCCACGACAGGCACCGGTGTGCCGCCCGCCAAAAGCACCATATCGGGATAAGACACCCAATAGGGGGCCGGAATAATCACCTCGTCGCCCGGATTGCAGGTCGCCATCAGGGCATTATACAAAATCTGCTTGCCGCCCGTGCCGACCGACACCTGATTGGGCTGATAGGTCAGCCCGTTTTCGCGCAAGAACTTCGCACAAATGGCCTTTTTAAGCTCTGGAATGCCATCGACCGGCGTATAGCGCGTTTTGCCCGCATCAATCGCCGCTTTTGCTGCGGCGCGGATGTTTTCCGGCGTGTCAAAATCAGGCTCGCCCGCTCCAAGGCCGATAATATCACGGCCCTGCGCCTTCAATTCAGCCGCTTTGGTCGTCACGGCAATGGTCGGCGAGGGTTTGACGCGCGCTAGGGTGTCAGACAGGAAGGCCATGGCGGGCTCCACGTTGGGGTGCTACTGCCGCGTCATAGGCCCGCGCGGAAGCGGGTTCAAGGAGGCACGATGGAAACGCCCGAAGCACGCTTGAAACGCATGGTCATGCGCAGTTGGCGGCGCGGCACCAAAGAGATGGATCTGGTGTTGGGCCCCTATGCCGAGGCCCATCTTGGCCATATGACCTTGGCCGAGCTTGACGCCTATGACGCGCTTTTGGCCGAGAATGATCAGGATTTGATGGCGTGGATGCTGGGTCAAAAGCCCGCACCGGCGCTGCACGCCGGTCTGATCGCGACGCTGCGGGGCTTTGCTGCGGAACGGTTGCGGGTTTAACAGCGAAAATTTTCGACGAATCAGGGTCTTGTTTACGTTATGTTTTCGTTTTGTGCCGAATCTGTGCCCATTCGTGACAGACCGGAGATTGACATGACCCTTCACGCCGCAGTTTTAGACCCTAGCCCCAAGACCTTGCCCGCCGGTTACCTTGAAACCCTTGCCATGCTGGAACGGCTGCACCGACTGCTGTTGGATGTGATCAAGGACGAGTTCGAACGGCTGGGGATCTTGGAAATCAACCCCGTGCAGGCGCTTTTGCTGTTCAACATCGCCGAAAACGAGGTGACGGCGGGCGAGTTGAAGTCGCGCGGCTATTATCAAGGCTCCAACGTCAGCTACAACCTTAAGAAGTTGGTAGATCTGGGCTATATGCACCACCAAAGGTCTGACATCGACCGCAGATCAGTGCGGGTGCGCTTGACCGAAAAGGGCCGTCTGGTGCGCGGCGCCATGGACGATCTTTTCTTGCGCCATGCCGAGATTTTGGGCCGCCGCTCCGTGGTCGACAGCGCCTTGCTGGAGACGATCAACGGCGCGCTCAAGCGGGTGGAGCGGTTTTGGACGGAACAAATCCGCTACATTTATTAAAACCCACCCCCCCGTCGCGCAACTTTTCGCGGGCCCGTGCTTGCGACAGCGGGGTTTGGGCGCTACCTGATGGCAAAACAAAGGGGATTGCCATGTTCACCGGGATCGTCACCGACCAGGGAGAGGTGCTTTCGTTGCACCAAGAGGGCGATTTGCGCGCGCGGATCGGAACACATTACGACACCAGCCGCATCGACATCGGCGCGTCTATTGCCTGCGAGGGCGTGTGCCTGACGGTGATTGATCTGGGCCAAAGCCCGCGCAACTGGTTTGATGTGCAGATTTCGGCGGAAACCGTCTCAAAAACCAATCTTCCCGTCTGGAAGATCGGCACCCGCCTGAACCTGGAGCGCGCCTTGAAAGTGGGCGACGAGCTGGGCGGGCATATCGTGTCGGGCCATGTCGACGGGGTCGCCGAAGTGATCGCCGTGCAGCCGGAAGGGGACAGCCTGCGGGTGACCTTTCGTGCGCCCGACAGCTTGGCCAAATTTATCGCCCCCAAAGGGTCGATTGCGCTGAACGGTACCTCGCTGACCGTGAACGAGG
>CANFSY010000031.1 GCA_947449875.1 Paracoccaceae bacterium | reverse complement strand
TTTGCAAAGTTGGGAATATGGCTTTTCGTCGCCCTTCAAATGCGAGGTGTATTTTATCAACACCACGCGGTTCAACAATTTCAAATGGGGCACGCAAAACCCCATCATGTGCCGCGACCCCGAATTTGGCCCGGTGCGGATTCGCGCCTTTGGCACCTATTCGATGCGCGTGACCGACCCGGGCGTCTTTATGAAAGAGGTCGTAGGCACCGACGGTGAATTCACCGCTGACGAAATCTCGGCCCAAATCCGCAATGTGATCGTGCAGGAAATGAGCCAGTCTTTGGCCAAATCGGGCATTCCCGTGCTGGATATGGCCGCCAATACCGCCGATCTGGCCAAGGTGGTCGGCAGTGCCATTGCGCCCACCATCGGCAATTACGGCCTGACCCTGCCGGAATTTTATATCGAAAACATCTCTTTGCCCGAAGAGGTGGAAAAGGTTCTCGACAAGCGCACCTCGATGGGGCTGGCGGGCGATCTGGGCAAATACACCCAGTTCAACGCCGCCGAAGGCTTGGGCAACCCCAACTCGGCCATGGGGGCCACGATGGGGGCGGCTATGGGCGCGGGCATGGGGCTAAACATGGGCGCGCAGGCCGCCGCCGTGGCCTCGGCTCCGCCGCCACCGCCGCCTGTCAAGCAGTGGCATCTGGCCGATAACGGCGTGACCAAGGGCCCTTACGGGGCGGGCGATCTGGCAGGGCTTGTGGCCTCTGGCAGCCTGACGCGGTCAACCCATGTCTGGACTGCGGGGCAAGACGGCTGGAAACAGGCCGACCAGACCGAACTTTCCGCCCTTTTCGCGGCCACGCCCCCCCCGCCCCCGCCGCCGGGGGTGTAAGCCATGGCTGTGTCGGAAGAACACCGGTATCCCTGCAAGCAATGCGGGGCCGATCTGCGCTTTGCGCCGGGGCAAACGGCGCTGAAATGCGAGCATTGCGGCTTTGAACAGACGATTGCGCCAGACGAAGGCGCTGGCCCGTGGGACAAACCCGCCAAGACCAAAGCCTTCGAAGAGCATCCCTTGGCCAAGGGCCTGTCCAACGACCTGCCCGCCACCGCCAGCACCGACGTGCGCGCCACCAAATGCCCCAATTGCGGTGCCAGCGTGGAATTCAGCGGCGCCACCCATGCCAGCGAATGCCCCTTTTGTGCGGCCCCCATCGTGGTTGACACGGGGGCCGAGCGTAAGATCAAGCCGCAAGCCGTGATCCCCTTTGCCTTGGATGAAAAATCCGCCCACAAGGCCATGGTTTCATGGCTGGGCAGCCTGTGGTTCGCCCCCAACCGCCTGTTGGAATTCACCCGCGCGGGCCGGGCGATGAACGGCGTTTATGTGCCCTACTGGACCTTTGATGCCGACACGCACAGCCAATACAGCGGGGCCAAGGGCGTACATTACTACGAAACCCGCACCGTGACAGCCAATGTCAACGGCAAGACCGAAACCCGTCAGGAACAGGTGCAAAAGACGCGCTGGTATCCCGCCGCAGGGTCCGTGGCGCGCGGGTTTGATGATGTGATGGCCATCGCCTCGACCTCGCTGCCCGCCCGCTTGGGCGAAGGGTTGGAACCGTGGGATCTGTCACAATTGCAGCCCTACAAGCCCGATTACCTCGCAGGCTTTCAGGCCGAAGGCTACACCGTGGCCTTGGCCGATGGCAACGCCAGTGCCAAGCAAAAGATGGCCGTAGTGATCGAACAAGACGTGCGCCGCGACATCGGCGGGGATGTGCAGCGCATCGACAGCGTTTCGACCAGTTATTCGGCGGAAACCTTCAAGCATATTCTGCTGCCGATCTGGATTGCGGCCTATAAGTACAATTCCAAGACCTACCGCTTTTTGGTCAACGGCCAAACCGGCGAAGTGCAGGGCGAGCGCCCCTACAGCGTATGGAAGATCACCTTTGCGGCCCTTGGGGCGGCGATTGTGGCCGCCGCAGCCTATCTCTTGATCCAGAAATACGGTCACGGCGGCTGATTGGCCCTGATCCCTGCAAAAGGCGCGTCTTGGCGGGCATAGCCCCCCAGACGCGCCCGCCGCGCGCTGGTTGACTTTGCCGCCCCCCAAGGGCAAAGGGGCCCATTCCAGACCGGAGGCTTCATGCGCGTTCTTTCCCACGCCCGCATTCGCGAATTGCCCAACCCCTATTTCGGCAAAGTGCGCGATTGTTACGACCTGCCCGCCGATGCCAGCCACCCAAGCGGGCGGCGCATTCTGATCGCCTCTGACCGGATATCAGCCTTTGACCGTATCTTGGCGGCTATTCCCTACAAAGGCCAAATCCTGACGCAGATCGCGCGGTTCTGGTTTGACCGCACGGCCGATATCATGCCCAACCATGTGCTGGCCTATCCTGACCCCAACGTGGTCATCGGCCAGCGCCTGAACATCCTGCCGGTCGAGGTTGTGGTGCGCGGTTATCTGGCGGGCAGCACCTCGACCTCGGTGCTGACACAGTACAAACAAGGCCAGCGCGCCATGTATGGCCATGTGCTGCCCGATGGGCTGCGCGACAACCAGATTTTGCCGCAACCGATCATCACCCCCACGTCCAAGGCGTTTGACGGCGGGCATGACGCGCCCCTGACGGCGGACGAGATTCTATCCCAAGGCCTGCTGACCGCCGCGCAATGGGACGAAGTCTCGACCGCGGCCCTTGCGCTGTTTGCGCGCGGCCAGCAAGTCGCCGCAGAGCGAGGTTTGATTCTGGTCGATACCAAATATGAATTCGGCACCGATACCGCGGGCCAAATCCTGATCGCCGACGAGATTCACACCCCCGACTCCAGCCGCTACTGGATCGCCGCTGGCTATGACGCTGCCTTTGAAGACGGCACCCGCCCGCCGAGTTTTGACAAAGACGTGATCCGCTCTTGGGTCGCAGCCCGCTGTGACCCCTATCATGACGCCCTGCCCGATATCCCCGCCGAGATGATCGCGGCCACCTCTGCCGTCTATGTGCAGGCCTACGAGGCGATTACAGGCCAATCCTTCGCCCCCGATCTGTCGGGCGACAGCGTGCTAGACCGTATCCGCACCGCGCTGCAGCCTTACTTTGCCTGACGGTCTGCCCCATCAACCGCCTGTTTGCGCAAACAACCGCTGATCCGCTATGGTCCGCCAAATTCTGATAGGAGCGTGAAATGATTCTCAGCTGTGGCGAAGCCCTGATCGACATGCTGCCCCGCCAAAGCACGCTGGGCGAGGCGTGCTTTGCCCCCTATGCGGGTGGGGCGGTGTTCAACACGGCCATCGCCTTGGGCAGGCTTGGCGCGCCCTCGGCGTTCTTTTCGGGCATCTCGACCGATATGCTGGGCGAGATTTTGGCCGATACGCTGACAGCCTCCAAGGTTGATACGCGCTACTGCGCCCGCTCGCCCCGCCCGACCACGGTGGCCTTTGTCAAACTGGTGGACGGCCAAGCAACCTATGCCTTTTACGACGAAAACACCGCAGGTCTGTTGCTGACGCAAGACCAGTTGCCCGACCTGCCCGCATCGGTCAGCACGCTGTTTTTCGGCGGCATCTCGCTGGTCAACGACCCCGCCGCCAGCACCTACGAAGCGTTGCAACAGCGCGAGGCCCCCACCCGCGTGACCATGATCGACCCCAACATCCGCCTTGGCTTTATCGCTGGCAAAGAAGCCCCCTACCGCGCGCGCATTGAACGGATGATTGCGCGGGCCGATATTGTGAAGCTGTCGGATGAAGACCTGCATTGGCTGTCAGGCGGCGGCGATGTCACCCAATTGGCCCGCGCCATCCTTGCTCTTGGCCCCAAGCTTGTCTTCATCACCGAAGGCGCGGCGGGTGCACGCGCTGTCACCGCCACCCAAGACCGCTTTGTCGCCGCCCAAAAGGTGACCGTGGCCGATACCGTGGGCGCAGGCGATACGTTCAACGCCGGTGCCCTCTGCGCCCTGCACGAGGCAGGCGCCTTGACCAAAGCCCGCCTGTCGGCCCTAAGCGACGGCGAACTTGACGCGGCCCTCACCCTCGGCACCCGTGCCGCCGCCATCACCGTCTCGCGCGCCGGAGCCAACCCGCCATGGCGGTCTGAGCTGTGAAAGCGCTGCTGCAACGCGTCACCCGCGCCAGTGTGACGGTGAACGGCCAAATCGTCGGCCAAATCGGCGCTGGCCTGTTGATGCTGATCTGCGCCATGCCGGAAGATACCGAGGCTGAGGCCGAAAAACTCGCCACCAAGATCAGCAAACTGCGCATCTTCAAAGATGAGGCGGGCAAGATGAACCTGTCGCTGCGCGATACGGGCGGATCGGCCCTGATCGTCAGCCAATTCACCCTTGCCGCCGACCTGCGCGGCAACCGCCCGGGCTTTTCCTATGCCGCCCCGCCCGACCTTGCCAAGCGGCTGTACGAAGACTTCACGGCCAAGGTCGCAGCCCTTGGGATTGCGGTGCAAAACGGCGTCTTCGGGGCCGATATGGATGTGTCTCTGAACAATGACGGCCCCGTGACGATCTGGATGGACACCGCAACGCTGTAAGGTAGGGCCTGATCTTTCGCAGAAAGATCGTGGCGGGGCCCTGCGCGGCTTGGCTCTGACACCTGCGCCAGATCGCCCGATGGAGCCCTAAGCTACCCAATCCCAAGCCACGGCAAAGGCCCCCAAACACGCCCCGACTGCCGCCCCCTCGGCCACGACATCGCCGTGCACCTGCGCCACAAGGCCGCGTTTGCGGTCTTCGATCACCTCGGCCACGCGGGCTTGCAGGCCTGCATCGTGCAAAGCCGTGTCCAGCACCCGCGCAATGGCGCGTTTGCGCAGTTCGGGCTTTAATATCTTGCCCACGGCGGTTTTGGGCAGGGTGGGCAGAACCTCGACATGTTTGGGAATGGCCGCGCGTTCGGGGATGTGGGCGTGGCAATGGTCCACCAGCACCTCGGGCGACACGGTGGCCCCCGCGACCAGTTCCACATAGGCGCAGGGCAACTCGCCCGCATGGGCGTCTGGTTGGCCGATGGCACCTGCAAAGGCCACGGCGGGGTGCGTCATCAAGGCCTCTTCGATCAGAGCGGGGTCAAGGTTATGGCCGCCACGGATGATCAAATCCTTCGCGCGGCCGGTGATGAACACATAGCCATCGGCATCCATCCGCCCCAGATCGCCCGTGCGCAGGTAAGCGTCATGCGCAAACAAACCCGCGTTGCGCCCCTCTTCCACATAGGTGCTATTGGGCAGAACACCGGGGCTAGAGATGCAAATCTCGCCCACCTCCTCCACGGCGCAGTCGCGCGGACCGCCGTCGTCATGGCTTAGAATCCGCACGCGCGTGTAGGGAAAGGCCAAACCGACCGAGCCTGCTTTCTTCACCCCGTCCGGCGGGTTGACCGACACAAGACAGGTGCATTCTGTCAGCCCATAACCTTCGATCACCTGCACCCCCGTGGCACGCTCGTAGCGATTGAACAAATCGGTCGGCAGCGGGGAAGACCCCGAAAACGTCCCCCGCAGCGTGTCGATCTTGGCATTGACAGGCCGCTGCATCAGTGCTGACAGCGCCGTGGGCACGCCGATCAGATAGGTGGCCCCATAGCGTTCAACCAGTTGCCAGAGCCGATCAAACACCCCCTCCCCCCGATAGCCCTGCGGCGTGGGAAACACCGCATGCCCGCCCGAGGCGATCATCGACATCATCACCGGATAGGCCGCAAAGACGTGAAACAGCGGCAAGGGGCACAAAATCACATCGGTTTCGCGAAACAGCAGCCGGTGACCAAGCCAGCCGTTGTAGATCATCCCCGAAATGCGGTGCTGGGTGACTTTGGGCAGGCCCGTGGTACCCCCCGTGTGAAAATAGGCAGCCACGCGGTCAGCGGGAGGGTCGGGGAAGGTCAGCGTTTTGGGCTGGCGCGCCACAGCGGCGGTAAATCCCATCACCTTGGCGCTGTGGCGTACGCGTGTCTTGGGGCGCATGGCCGCCGCGATCAGTGATTTGGGAAAGGGCAGATAGGGGGCCAAGTCCACCTCAAGCAGGGTCGTGACCAAGGGGGCATCGCCCAAAGCCTCAGCCACTTTTTGCGCAAGGTCCGTGCGGGGAAACGGTTTAAGGGTGACAACCACCTTGGCCTTGGTTTCGCGCAGCAAGGCCGCGATCTGGGCTGCGTCCAGCAAAGGGTTGATCGGGCACACAATCCCCGCCACCGCCCCCGCCAACAAGGTGACCACGGTTTCCAGCGCATTGGGCAGCACATAAGCCACCACATCCTGCGGCCCCACCCCCAAGCTGCGCAGCAGGTTGGCGGTTTGGGCAACACGGTCCAACATCGCGCCCCATGTCAGCGTCTGGGCACGGTCTTTTGCGCCCGAGGTCAGTTGAAACGTTACCGCAGGGCGGCCGCCATGCGCCCGCGCGGCGCGCGAAAGGAAATCATACATCGTGCGCCCGACATCGCGCGCCTCCCACGGCATTTCAGCCTCGATCGCGGCCACATCCTCGCGCGTGCGAAATTCGCTCATACTGTCTCCCATAGCCGGTAAGGCTTGCCCTCTGATGCGGGGCTTGACGGCACGATGGCGCGAAATGCAAGCTTTGCCAAGGCGGCACGCCGGACCCCGCCGTTTCAGGACACGCGCAGATGCCAGACGCCAAGATCGACTTTCGCCCCAACTGCGACGCCTGCGCGGCGCTGTGCTGCGTGATGTTGCCCTTTGATGCGGGCGAGGATTTTGGCTTTGACAAAGCAGGCGGCGTGGTGTGCCGCCATTTGAAAGGCCATGCCTGCACCATTCACGCCGATCTGGCCGCGAAAGGCTTTGCAGGCTGCCAGCATTACGACTGTCTGGGCGCGGGCCAGCGGGTGGTGCAAGAGGTCTTTGCCGCAAAAAGCTGGCGGTCAGACCCCGACCTGCTCGCCCCGATGGAGCGCGCCTTTCGCGCCATGCGCCGTTTGCACGAGGACCACGCCCTGCTGCAAGCCGCCCTGCGCTTGCCCCTGACACCGCAGGAAAAGACTCAGCGCGCCGCTTTGCTGGCCGATCTGGGCATAGAGCGCCCGCAAACCCAAGACACCCTGTCTGCTTATGAAACCGGCCCCAAACCCCGCGCCGTGCGGGGCTTTCTGGCATCGCTTAAAGGTCGCTTGCAGCCCCGTCGGTGAATTGCAACCGCGCAAGGCGGGCATAAAGCCCCCCTTGGGCCACCAATTCGTCATGCGTGCCGGTGGCCACGATCTGCCCCTGATCCAGCACCACGATCCGGTGGGCGCGTTTGACCGTTGCCAAGCGGTGCGCCACGACCAGAACGGTGCGCCCCTCACTCAGGCTTTCCACCGCGCGCTGCACCAGACGTTCGCTTTCGGCATCAAGGGCCGAGGTCGCCTCGTCCAGCAACAAAACCCGTGCATCGCGCAAAATGGCGCGGGCGATGGCGATGCGTTGGCGCTGACCGCCCGACAGCATCACACCCCGCTCGCCCAAGAACGTGTCATACCCCTGCGGCAGGGCCATGATGAACTCATGCGCTGCGGCAGACTGGGCTGCGGCCTCAACCTCGGCATCGGTGGCCTCGGGCCTGCCAAAGCGGATGTTGTCCCGCGCTGATCCGGCAAAGATCACCGAATCCTGCGGCACCAGCGCGAAATTCTTGCGAAAGGCATCGCGGTTCATGGCGCGCAGATCGACACCGTCCAGCAGAATGCGGCCTGTGTCGGGGTCAAAAAAGCGCAACAGCAGTTGAAACACCGTCGACTTGCCCGCCCCCGATGGCCCCACCAGCGCCACGGTTTCCCCGGGGGCAATCGTCAGGCTAACTCCGTCCAGCGCGGCCGTATCGGGGCGCGAGGGGTAGAAAAAGCGCACATCGTCTAGCACCAGCCCACCGCGCACGGGCTGTGACGGGGCAATCGGGCGTGCCGGGTCTTGCACGCTGTCGGTGGCCTGCAAAATCTCGACCAGCCGTTCGGTGGCCCCTGCGGCGCGCTGCACCTCGCCCCAGATATCGGACAAAGCACCCACGGCCCCCGCCACCATGACGGCATAGATCAAGAACTGCACCAATTCGCCCGGGCTCATCACCCCCGTGCGCACATCATGCGCCCCGATCCACAAAACCCCCACAACACCGGCAAAGGCCAAAAACATCACGACAAAGGTCATGAACGCCCGCACCCCGATGCGGTTGAGCGCCGAGGTAAAACCCTGTTCGTTCACCTTTGAAAACTGCGCCCGCGTCACAAGTTCATGGGTAAAGGCTTGCACGATCTGCACCGCGCTCAACGCTTCCGACGCAAGGCCAGACGATTGCGCGATCAGGTCTTGATTCTCGCGCGCGCTGGCGCGCAGTTTGCGCCCCAAGATCACGATGGGCACCACCGTGGCAGGCACGATCAGCAGGACCAAAAGCGTGAGCTTGGTCGAAGTCAGCATCAGCAACACCAACCCGCCCGCCAGCGTCAACATATTGCGCAAAGCAACCGAGATGGACGATCCGATGACCGACAAGATCAAGGTCGTGTCGGTGGTGATGCGGCTCAGCACTTCCCCCGTCATGATTTTTTCGAAATAGGCGGGGCTTAGCCCCATCACCTTGTCAAACAGCGCGCGGCGAATGTCGGCCACGACCCGCTCGCCCAAGCGCGTGACGAAGTAATACCGCACCGCAGCCCCAACGGCCATCACCGCCGCCACCGCCATCGCCGCGCCAAAATACTGGTCCAGCATGGCTGCTTTTTCCGCGCCAAACCCGTCGACCACGCGGCGCACCGCCATAGGCAGCACCAAACTGACCGAGGCAGTGACAACCAAAGCCACCCCCGCCACCAAAATCATCACCCGATAGGGCGCCAAGAAAGGCCGCAACCCCGCCAAAGCGCTGACCCTGCGCGACTTTGCCCGCTCTGCCGTGTCCAGATGCGCCATATTCTGCCCCTTGCCGTTCTTGGCCCTGCATCTAAGCGCCGCGCGGGTCTGAGGCAAGGACCCCTTCCAAGGCCGCGCGATTGGTGCTTAATTTGGCCGATGAAACACCTGACCCTTCCTGACGGAACCCGCTTGGCCTATGCCGACCAAGGCCAAGGCACACCGCTGTTGTGCTTGGCTGGCCTGACCCGCACCATGGCAGACTTTACCTATGCCAAGCCCTATCTTGGGGGCCGGATCATCCGGATGGATTATCGCGGGCGCGGCGGGTCAAGCTGGACGGGTTCGGCCACCTATACCGTGCTGCAAGAGGCGCAGGATGCGCTGGCCCTGATGGACCATTTGGGGATCACGCGCTTTGCGGTCTTGGGCACCTCGCGCGGGGGATTGATCGGGATGGTGTTGGCGCATCTGGCCCCGGGCCGGCTGTTGGGCCTGTGCCTGAACGACATTGGCCCCGTGGTAGACCGCGCCGGATTAGAGCGGATCGCGACCTATATCGGGCGCAATCCGGTCGCACAAACCTTTGCCGACTATGCCGAGGTGCTGGCCAAGACGGCTTTGGGCTTTGCCCATGTCCCGCCCGCCCGCTGGCTGGAAGAGGCGCAAAAGCACGCCAAACCGGCGGCTGACGGGCTGCAAATCACCTATGACCCAGCCCTGCGTGACAGTTTCAACGCCGCGATGGCGGCCCCAAGTGGGGACGCTTGGCCGCTGTTTGACGCGTGCAAGGGCCTGCCGATGGCGGTGATCCGTGGGGCAAATTCGGATCTTCTTAGCCCTGCGACCGTGGCCGAAATGGCCCACCGCCACCCCGGCCTGATCGTGGCCCATGTGGCAGACCGCGCCCATGTGCCCTTCTTAGACGAACCTGAAAGCGTTGCGGCCCTGATGGCTTTTCAACAGGCCCTGCCATGACCGACATCGCGATGATCACTGCCGCCGCCGCCCGTCTTGCGGGCCACGCCCGCCGCACGCCTTTGCTCAACGCGCCCCTGTTGGACAAAATCGCCGGACGGCGGATTTTTGTAAAGGCCGAGTGTTTGCAATGGACCGGCAGCTTCAAATTTCGCGGCGCTTGGGCGGCGCTGACCGCGCTGCCGATGCAGGATTTGCAGCGGGGCGTGATTGCCTATTCGTCAGGCAACCATGCGCAAGGCTTGGCTTATGCGGCGTCTTTGCTGGGCGTTCCTTCGGTGATCGTGATGCCGCAAGACGCGCCCGCGATCAAAATCGCCAATACCCGCGCTTATGGGGCCGAGGTGATCTTATACGACCGCGCCACCCAAGACCGCGATGCGTTGGGGGCTGATCTGGCGGCCCAGCGCGGGCTAACGCTGATCCGCCCCTATGACGACCCGATGGTCATTGCAGGCCAAGCCAGCGTGGGTTTGGAAATCGCAGACCAAGCGGCAGAGGCGGGGGTAGACGCCGCCGATGTCTTGGTTTGCTGCGGCGGGGGCGGGCTTACGGCGGGGGTGGCGCTGGCGCTTGACGCCAAAGCCCCCCACCTGCGCGTGCGCCCGGCAGAGCCCGCAGGCTTTGACGATACCGCCCGCTCGTTGGCCTTGGGGGTGGTGCAGCGCAATGCGACGACCAGCGGGTCGATCTGCGATGCGATCGTCACGCCAGAACCGGGCAAAGTGACCTTTCCCATCCTGCAACGGCTGTGCGGGTCGGGGCTGGTGGTCAGCGACGGGCAGGTGCTGCAGGCCATGGCGCTGGCCTTTGCCCATCTGCGCATTGTGGTGGAACCGGGGGGGGCCGTGGCCTTGGCCGCAGCGCTTTTCTGCCACGACCTGCCAAAGACGGTGATCTGCACCGCCTCGGGCGGGAACGTCGATGCCGCGATGTTTGGGCGGGCATTGGCGGGCTGACTTGTACTTTTGAAACTATCTGGCCGGCCTATCGGCCATAAACCCCACTTATCATGCAGTATCCCAACCATGCTTGTTTATCTGTCTGATCTGCGCCTGAACGCCCGCCTGCAAGGCCCCGACACTGCGCCGCCCTTGGTCTTTGCCCATGCTTTGGGCACCAACCAGTCGATCTGGGACGGGGTTCTGCCCCATCTGACGGGCTACCGCTGCCTGACCTATGACCACCGCGGCCATGGCGGGTCAGACGTGCCCCCCGCCCCCTATGCCATGGGGGCGCTGGTGCGCGACGCCGAGCGGTTGATGGACCATGTGGGCATGAAAGACGCGCTATTTATCGGCGTCTCCTTGGGGGGGATGGTGGCGCAGGGGCTGGCCGTCAAGCGGCTGGATCTGGTGCGCGGGCTGGTGTTGTCGAACACCGCCGCCAAGATCGGCTCTGCGGCCCTTTGGGCAGAGCGCACAGCGCAGATCCGCGCAACGGGGCTGGATGCCTATGCCGACAGCGCCTTGCAACGCCAACTTGGCTCCCGCTGGCGCGACAACCCCCACGCCACCACCCTGCGCCGTCTGATCACGGGCACTAATCCCGAAGGCTGGGCCGGCTGTGCGGCGGCCATTGGCGGGACGGATTTTTACACCACCACCGCCAGCCTGCGCCTGCCCGCCTTGGCCATCGCGGGCGCAAACGACGGCACCACCCCGCCAGATCTGGTGCGCGAAACGGCAGAGCTGATCCCCGGCCACCGCTTTCATCTGATGCAAGGCGTGGGGCATTTGCCGATGGTGGAGCAGCCCGCCGCCTATGCCGCCGCATTGAAAACCTTTCTGGCAGGCATCGGGCATCTCTAACGCCGCCCTGCTGGGCCAAAGCCAGCCGCCGTAGCGCGCCTTTGCGACATTTGGCGTCGGGTTCAGCCATATCTTTCGCGCCCAGCCTTTTAGGCTGCTCAAAACTGGGAGATGCGCCATGAAGCTAAAGGATCTTGAGATTTTCATCGTAGCCCCTCCGGCCCCCGGTTGGGGCGGGCGGTACTGGATATTCACCAAACTCACGACCGATGACGGAATCGTGGGCTACGGCGAATGCTATGCCTCGACCGTGGGGCCCAAGGCGATGATCGCGGTGATCGAAGACGTGTTCGAACGCCATATGCAGGGCGAAAGCCCCGAGAATGTCGAACTGATGTACCGCCGTGTGTATTCTTCGGGCTTCACCCAGCGCCCTGACCCCACCGTCATGGGGGCCTTTTCAGGGCTAGAGATCGCCTGCTGGGATATCTTGGGCAAGGCGCGCAACCGGCCTGTCTGGGCGCTGTTGGGCGGCAAGATGAACCAGCGCGTGCGCTCTTACACCTATCTTTATCCTGAACCGGGCGAAGATGCCGCCGAATTCTGGGTCAACGCCGACATGACCGCCGAAGCGGCAGCGCGCACGGTCAAACAGGGCTTTACAGCCGTCAAATTCGACCCCGCAGGCCCCTATACCATCCGCGGCGGCCATGAACCGGCGATGAGCGACATTTCCCGCTCGGTCGAGTTTTGCAAGAAAATCCGCGAGGCCGTGGGCGACAAGGCCGATCTTTTGTTTGGCACCCATGGCCAGTTCACCACCCCCGGTGCGATCCGCTTGGGGCGCGAGTTGGAACCCTATAACCCGCTGTGGTACGAAGAGCCGATCCCGCCGGACAACATTCTGGAATTCGCCGAAGTGGCCCGCCATGTGCGCATCCCCTTGGCCACGGGCGAACGGCTGACCACCAAGACCGAATTTGGCACGCTTTTGCGGGCAGGGGGTGTAAAAATCCTGCAGCCCGCCTTGGGGCGTTTGGGCGGCATTATGGAGGCCAAGAAACTGTCGGCCATTGCCGAGATTTTCAACGCCGAAATGGCCCCGCATCTGTATGCAGGGCCTGTGGAATGGGCGGCCAATATCCATCTGGCGGTGTCGATCCCCAACCTTTTGATGGCTGAAACCATCCAGACGGGCGGCACGTTCCATATGGCGCTGATCAAGCACAGCCTGACATGGGAAGACGGCTATATCCTGCCGCCCGAAGCGCCCGGCCTTGGCATCGACTTTGACGAAGACCTCGCCCGCGCCCATGCCTACACCGGCACCGGCTTGCATTTGCAGATGCAAGAGGCGCCGTGCGACTATCGCCACGGCAACCGCTTTGAAGGTGGGGCACCTGCCCTGTCAAAGTAAGCTTGCCCTGACCCTGCCCGGGTGGCAGGGTCGCCCAAAATCGCGGAGGATGATATGACGAAAGTGGCTTTGATCACGGCGGGCGGCTCTGGCATGGGGGCGGCCTCGGCCAAACGGCTGGCGGCGGATGGGTACAAGGTGGCCATCCTATCCTCGTCGGGCAAGGGTGAGGCTTTGGCCGCAGACTTGGGCGGCATCGGGGTGACCGGATCAAACCAAAGCACCGACGATATCAAGCGGCTGGTCGATGGGGCGATGGCGGCCTATGGGCGGATCGACGTGCTGGTCAACTCGGCCGGACACGGGCCACGCGCGCCGATTTTAGAGATCACCGACGAAGATTGGCACAAGGGGATGGAGATTTACCTGATGCCCATCTTGCGCACCGCGCGGTTGGTGGCCCCGATCATGGTGGCACAGGGCGGGGGCAGCATCATCAACATCTCCACCGCTTGGGCCTTTGAACCCTCGGCGATGTTCCCGACATCTGCGGTGTTTCGGGCAGGCTTGGCCAGCTACACCAAGATTTTCGCCGATGACTTCGCACCCAAAAACGTGCGGATGAACAATATCCTGCCCGGCTGGATCGACAGCCTGCCCGCCACCGAAGCGCGCCGCGAGTCGGTGCCGATGGGCCGCTATGGCCGCGCCGAAGAGATCGCGGCCACAGTGGCGTTTTTGGCATCAGACGGCGGCGGCTATATCACCGGACAAAACCTGCGGGTGGATGGCGGCATCACGCGGTCGGTGTAAGGGGCGGCTTAGAAGTCGAACAACTCGCCCAACAGGCTGCCCTTGCGCTTTTTCTTAAAGCGCTCGTCATCATCATCGTCGTCGCGGAACCTTTGGCCTTGCGGTTGCGCCATGGTGAAGGGGGCAGCGCCGGTTTGGGGTTGCGGTGCTGGGGCAGAGGCGGGGGTGGCGCGGTCAATGATCTTGTCCAACTCGCCACGGTCCAGCCAAACGCCGCGGCATTTGGGGCAGTAGTCAATCTCGACCCCGCTGCGGTCGGTCATCACAAGGGGTTGGCCGTCAATCGGGCAAAGCATCTGCATCTCCTGCGGTGTGTGGGTTTCAGATAGGAACGCGCATCGCCCATACAAGCCTGCGTTATTGAAGGGCGGCGGATTTGCGCTTAATCTGCCGCCAGCCCCACACAACACAGGATGCCCCATGACCACCCCTTACACCCCCCCGACCGTCTGGACATGGGATCAAGCCAATGGGGGCCAATTCGCCTCTATCAACCGCCCCATTGCAGGGGCCACGCATGACAAAGACCTGCCGCGCGGGGTGCATCCGTTTCAGCTGTATTCGCTGGCAACGCCCAATGGCGTCAAAGTCACGCTGATGTTTGAAGAACTGCTCGAGGCCGGCCATGCCGCCGAATACGATGCGTGGCTGATCACCATCGGCAAGGGCGAACAGTTCGGATCGGGCTTTGTCGAGGTGAACCCCAATTCCAAAATCCCCGCCTTGCTGGACCTGTCGGGGCCCCAGCCGCTGCGGGTGTTTGAATCCGGTTCGATCTTGATTCACTTGGCCGAGAAATTCGGCGCTTTTCTGCCCGCCTCTGGCCCGATGCGCACCGAGGCGCTGAATTGGCTGATGTGGCAGATGGGGTCGGCCCCCTTCTTGGGCGGTGGCTTTGGGCATTTTTACACCTATGCGCCCGAAAAGATCGAATATGCCATCAACCGCTACGCGATGGAGGTGAAGCGCCAGTTGGATGTGCTGGACCGCCACTTGGCGCAACACGACTGGATGGCAGGCGACTATTCCATCGCCGACATGGCGATTTGGCCGTGGTATGGCAACTTGGTGCTGGGGCGCAGCTATCCGCAGGCAGACACGTTCCTGGATGTGGGCATCTACACCCACGTCAAACGCTGGGCCGATACAATTGCGGCGCGTCCGGCGGTGAAACGCGGGCGGATTGTCAACAAAATCTCGGGCGATCCGTCAGAACAGATGGCCGAACGCCATTCGGCGGCGGATTTTGCGGGCCGCGTTTAGGCGCCCTCAGCGGGCGCGGGGCACCCCCCGCGCCTTACAAAACAAAACTTGCGGCGGTCAGCTCAAATAGGCCGGTGAGGACAATCTGGGTATCCCCCCGTGTCCAACCGGCCACTTGCACATCAATCACCGTCGTGCCCGATGCCGGATCGCGCGTGTAGCGCACTTCGGCGCCGTTGCCGCTAAAGGCCTGCGTGCCAATGAAGCGAAAGGCATCGTCAAGCCCGCCCAAGACAGCATCTATGGCCGCCAGATTGATGAGATCTTGGCCTTTTTCAAAGTCTTTGATCGTATCAAACCCCAACCATGTGCTGTCGGTCAGCCCTGAAAAGACAAAGACATCCGCCCCTTTGCCGCCATACAGCACATCGGCTTGGGTGCCGCCATTCAACACATCGCCCCCATCCAACCCCCAAAGCGTGTCGGCCCCGCCGCCGCCTGCCAAGGTGTTGGCCACAGCGCTGCCCGTCAGGGCATCGGCATAAGCGCTGCCAAACAAATCCTCGAACCCCGAAAAGCTTAACCCGTCGCCCTGATCCTCGAACACGGCTTTGTTGGTGGTCAGGTTGGCGGTGACACCCGACAGGCCGGACAAGTCGTCAAAGCGCAGCATGTCGCGCCCTGCGCCGCCCAGCAGCGTGTCATCGCCGTAGCCCATATAAACCACATCCGCCCCCGCCCCCCCGTCCATCCGGTCGCGCCCCTCGCCTGCGCGCAGGGTATCAAGGCCGTTGCCGCCCAAAAGGCGATTGTTGCCATCGCCGCCGTCCAATGCATCATTGCCGCCCAAGCCCCACAAAGCATCGTCCCCCCCCGCGCCCAGAATGATATTCGCGCCGGAATTGCCCATGCCTGTCATGCCTAAAGCCCCGCTTAGGGTCAGGTTCTCGATCCCCGCGCTCAGTTGGAAACTGGCCTTGGCAAAGACCGTGTCTTGGCCACCGGTCGTGTCGCTGATCACGGTATCCGAGCGGTCGACATAATAGCGGTCATCGTCTTTGCCGCCGTAAACGCAGCCCATCACCCGCCCGCCCGTTTGATAAAAAGCGCCGCGCCCGTCGCCCAAGACGATATCGCCCATCACGATCCCGCTGATGCGCACCGTGTCATTGGCGCTGCCCAAAAGGATATCGCCGTGAAGGGTGCCGGCTATGAAGATGTTGGCAGACAGGCCAGCGGTCACATCGCCTTCGATATGACCAGAGTTGCGCAGCGTCAGCGCCCCCTCGACCGCCACAGCCATACCGCTGGCCGAGGCGTTGGCAATGGTGCCCGCATTGCTCAGCGTCACGGCCCCCAGCCCCCAAACCTGCACCGTCGCCCCGCTGCCCGCTGTGCTGATTTTGCCCGTGTTGGTGATCACCGCGGCAGAGGTCGGATCAAGCGTCAGCGCAATGGCCTGCCCTGCCAGTGACCCCAAGCCCTGCAACCTGCCGTCATTGCCGATATCCAGCGTTGAATTGGGTGCAGCCGCCGCCAAGGCCACCCCCTGCCCGCCGCTGACCATGCCCGACAGATGCAGCGCGAAAGACCCCGCAAAGCTGCCCGAAATCGCCGCCCGATCCATCGCGCTGGTCACAACCGAACCACCCGCCGCAATGGTCACGCTGGTTGCACTGGCGGCGTTGAGCACCAAGGCGCTGGCCGTGGACGCATTTAACGCGCCATAAGACACCAGTTTGGCCGAGCCGTTCATCACCGTCGCAGGGCCCAGCGCCGCAAAGATCGACCCGTTGGACGCGACAAAACCGAACTCGCCCGCAGACAGGGCCTGACCCGCTTGCGTGTCGGACGAAACCGAAAAGGACGCCATCTTGTCACCCCGTACCCCAACCCTCGCCCGACGGCTGACCCGCGTTCAGCTGTGACAGGCAAGACCTAGCAAATGGTTGACAACCCCGCGCCCACGGGCGGCCAATTGGCGGCAATTTGTCTTAACTTGGCGCGAATTGGTTCGCACAAAACGGCCGCTTGCGGCCCCGCCTTGTCGGAACAAGGCCGCCCGTTACAGCACGAAACTGGCGGCTGTCAGATCGAAAAGACCTGTCAGAACGATCTGCATATCGTCCGTGACCGATCCGGCCAGACGCACCTCGATCAACGTCGTGCCTGACGCCCCGATCTGCTGGCAGCGCACTTCGCCCCCGCCGCTGCTGAACGCCTGCGTGCCGATGAAGCGAAAGGCGTTGTCGGTGCCGCCCAGCACGGCGTCAATCTTGGAAAGATTGATCACATCCAGACCTTTTTCGAAGTCTTTGATCGTATCAAACCCCGATACCGTACTGTCTGCCACCGCCGAAAAGACAAAGGCATCCGCTCCTTTGCCCCCGTAAAGCGTATCTGCCTGCGCCCCGCCGATCAACATATCTGCGCCGTCACCTCCCGACACCATATCCGCCCCGCCCCCGCCCGACAGGGTATTGGCCAAAGCGTTGCCCGTCAGCGAATCGCCGTAGGCGCTGCCCGTGAGATCCTCGAACCCGCTGAAGATGAACACCTCGCCCATATCCTCGAAGCTGGCTTTGTTGGTGGTTAGGTTGGCGGTCACACCTGCAAGGCTGGCCAAGGTGTCAAACCGCACCATGTCACGCCCTGCGCCGCCCAAAAGCGTGTCACTGCCATAGCCTGCAAAAGCGGTATCCGCCCCGGCCCCGCCGTCCAGCCAATCGCTGCCCTCGCCGCTGCGCAACACATCATTGCCAGCCCCGCCCATCAGGCGGTTGTTGCCCTCGCCGCCGTTTAGCTCGTCATTGCCGCCCAAGCCCCACAAGGCATCGTCGCCCGTATCGCCCAAGATCACATTGGCCCCGCCATTGCCCGTGCCCACCAGCCCTACTGGCCCCAGAAGCACCAGCTTTTCCAACCCCGCGCTCAGCCGAAAACTGGCAGAGGCATAGACCACATCCGCCCCCCCCGTCGTGTCGCTGATCGCAGTGTCAGAACGGTCGACGTGGTAGGTATCATCGCCAAACCCGCCGTAGACCGTGTTCATCACCCGTCCGCCGGTTTGCCAAAAGACATTGGACCCATCGCCCAAAATCACATCGCCCATGACAATACCGCTGATGCGCACCGTGTCGGCATAGCCGCTGAGCTTGATGTCGCCGTGCAGGGTGCCTGCGTTGTAAATGTCGGCAGCACCGTCCTTAACACTCACCCCGCCCTCGATGCGGCCAGAGTTGCGCAGCGCCAAGCTGCCCGCAACCTCGATCGCCGCCTGCGAGGTCGAGGCGTTCACGATATCGCCCGTGTTGGTCAGCGTCACCCCGCCCCATTGGCCAGCGACTTTGATCGTGGCCCCCGTGCCCGCCGTGCTGATCATGCCCGTGTTGCTGATCACGGCGTTGGACCCTTGGGTCAGCGTCAGGGAAATGGCGTGGCCGGCAGCAAAGCCCAAGCCCTGCAACGTGCCGTCATTGCCAATGTTGATCTTGGAAAAGGTGGTGGCGGCCGTCAGGTTCACCCCCTGCCCACCGCTGACCATGCCCGACAGATGCAGCGCAAAGGGGCCTGAAAAGCTGCCCGAAATCGCCGCCAGATCAATCGCGCTTGTCGCCACAGATCCGGTGTCGGCGATGGTGACGCTGGTGGATCCGGCGGCGTTCAACACCAAGGCGCTGGCGGACGATGCGGCCAAGGCCCCATAAGACACCAGCGTCGCCGTGCCGTTCAGCACAACCGCTGATCCAGCCGGCGCCATGATCGACCCATTGGCCGCCACAAAGCCGAATTCGCCCGACAATAGGCCCTGACCCGACTGCGTGTCGGTCGTCACCACAAAAGACGCCATGTTTACCCCACACCACAGCACCCCCCCGGGCGCTGACCCAAGGCCGACTTTGGCACCAATCCCCTAGCAAAGGGTTGACAAGCCCCCGCCCTCGCCCGCCCTCTTGCGGCAATTTGTCTTAACTTGGCGCAATCGGGGACAGCGGGGCAGATCGGCCCAAGTCGCCCGCATCGTGTCACATCCGGCCAAATTACGTCGGTTTAAGACTTGCGCCGCGCGCCACTTCGGGCAAGATCAGCGCGAGCCGGAACGATGGCGTCGTTCCAAGGGATCGCCCTGCTGCTTGCGCCGTCTGCGCTGTCGTCCTGTACGCCGGGACCTTTCGGGGTCTGCATCAGGGCCCCTCGTTTGAGGTCTGTTATGACGAACCGTCCAGAACACTACCGTTTCCACCAAGGCGACCGCGTGCTGCCCTTTACATCCGAGGAATATGACGCCCGCCTTTTGGGCCTGCGCGAGTTGATGGAGATGCAGGGGATTGACGCCTGCGTTTTCACCTCGATGCATTCCATCGCCTATTATTCGGGCTTTTTGTATTGCTCGTTCGGGCGGCCTTACGGCTTGGTCGTCACCCCAACGCAATCAGTGACAATCAGCGCGGGCATTGATGCGGGCCAGCCGTGGCGGCGCTGCCACGGGGACAACATCACCTACACCGACTGGGCGCGTGACAATTACTGGCGCGCCGTGCGCTCTGTCACCGGCGAGGGCCGTGTGATCGGCTGCGAGGCCGATCATTTGACGCTGGTGCAGTCTGAAAAGCTCAACGCATTCTTGAAGCCCTCCCGCGGGGTGGATATCTCGAAAGGCGCGATGGAGCAGCGGATGATGAAATCCGCCGCTGAAATCGCCCTGATCCGGCACGGTGCGGCCGTGGCTGACGTCGGCGGCTTTGCCATCCGCGACGCTGTGAAAGAGGGCCTGCGCGAAATTGATATCGCCATGGCGGGACGCGATGCGATGGAGCTGGAAATCGCCAAGCGCTTCCCCGATGCCGAATACCGCGACACATGGGTGTGGTTCCAATCGGGCATCAACACCGACGGCGCGCATAACCCTGTGACGGCCCGTAAGCTCAAACGCGGCGATATCTTGTCGCTGAATACCTTCCCGATGATCTCGGGCTATTACACCGCGCTGGAACGCACGATGTTTGTGCAAGAGATCGACGCCGCCTCGCGCCGGATCTGGGATATCAACGTCGCCGCGCACGAATACGGGATGTCCCTTTTGGTGCCCGGTGCCAAGTGTTCCGAGGTGACGGCCAAGCTCAACACCTTCTTTGAAGAGCATCAGGTTCTGCAGTACCGCACTTTTGGCTATGGCCATTCCTTCGGGGTGCTGTCGCATTATTACGGCCGCGAAGCAGGGCTTGAACTGCGCGAAGATATCGACACGGTGTTGGAACCCGGCATGGTGATTTCGATGGAGCCGATGTTGACCATTCCCGAAGGCCAACCGGGCGCGGGCGGTTACCGCGAGCATGACATCTTGATCATCACCGAAGATGGCAACGAGGATATCACAAAATATCCCTTTGGGCCGGACTTCAACATCGTCGGCTGACAGATTGGGCGGGGGCCTTGATTTTTCGCAGAAAAATCGCTGGGCCCCCATTCAAGACCCAAAACCTTTTAATCCCGAATTTTCGCAGAAAATTCGTCTTCCGATTTTTCTGCGAAAAATCGCGCGGGCATCAGCCCGCGCAATGCATTTCCCACCCAAAGCCGCACATATGGCAAATCGCGGGCCTGCAAGACCTCTTCGCGCACGCCAAGCTCTGCGCGCAGCACCCCCGGCAGCACCCCGCACGCCAAGGGCGGCGTGCGCAACCCCGCGCCGCGATCAAAGAAAACCGTTGTGATTGTCCCCTCACACACGTCGCCGCACTCGTTTAGAAAAATCACCTCGTCCAAGCCTGCAGGCAAAGCCGCGCGCGCCGCGTCATAGACCGCCCGCCGCGTGGTCTTGTGGCGCAGCCAAGGGTCAGCACGTTCCAACCGCGCGCCCGCGAGCCCCACGTGCCATTCCGGCTTTGCGGGGGGCAAGGGCGCTGTTTCCAGCGCTATTGCCCCTGCTCCATCCAGCGTCACGCGCAAGCGCAGCGGTTGCGCGGGCAGTCCCGCCAAAAGCCCGCGCAGATCGGCGGGGTCGGCCCATCCCAAAGCGGACGCCGACCGCACCAGCCGCGCCTGATGCAGCGCCAAACGAGGGCAGTTCGCCCCGTCCCACAGCAGCGTCTCGATCAGTCTTAGCCCAGGGTCATCAGCCCCGTCACGTAGCGCGCTTTCCAATGCGCTTCCTCCCACTCGCCCGCGCAGGTGGAATCTTGCACCACCCCGCCGCCCACGTTCAGCACGATGCCGCCATCCGCCGCCAAGGTCAGCGTGCGGATCGCTACCGAAAAGCAGCTTTCGCCATCCGGTGCCATCCACCCGATCGCCCCGCAATAGGCCCCGCGCGGCATCGGTTCCACCTCGCGGATGATCTCCATCGCGCGGATCTTGGGCGCGCCGGTGATCGACCCGCAGGGAAACAGCGCCCCCATCAGCCCCGCCATCGACGGCGGCTCGACCAGATCGCCTACCACGCGGCTGATCATCTGGTGCAAGGTCGCATAGCTTTCCACCGCAAACAGCGCAGGCACTTTGACCGAGCCCACCTTGGCAATCCGCGCGATGTCATTGCGCAGCAAGTCGACGATCATCAGATTTTCCGCCCGCCCCTTTTCCGATGCACGCAACTCTTGGGCCAATTCGGCATCGCGCACAGGGTCAGGGTCGCGCGGCGCGGTGCCTTTCATCGGGCGGCTTTCAATCCGCCCGCCTGCATCGGTGCGCACGAACAACTCGGGCGAGCGTGAGATCAGCACGGGCACATCCGCCCCCTCGGCGCGCAAATCGACAAAAGCACCGTAGCCGACCGATTGGCGCGCCCGCAGCGCGCCGTATACCCCAAGGGCGGTTCCGGCGCGCAAATGGCTTTGCATCGGAAAGGTCAGGTTGATCTGATAACAATCACCGGAGGCGATATAGGCTTTGACCTGATCAAAGGCCGCAGCATATTGCACTTGCGATATCATCGGCACGGCCGGATCCAAGGCCACGCCCGCCCGCCCCTCTGCCGCGGCCTGCGCCAAGATCGAGCCTGCGTCTTGCGGGCGCTCATAGAGGCCAAAGCACACCAACGGCCCCGCGGCCTTTGGCATCAGACCGCCCAACCGCGGTTCCAAGGCATACCCCGCCTCATAGGCCATCCAGCCCGCGACCCAAAGCCCCCGCGCCCGAGCGGCATCAAGGGCCGCCAGTGCTGCCACCAGATCGCCAGCCTCCCACGCCACCACAGTGCCAAGCGCGCCCGCAAACAAAGCCGCCTGCCCGTTTGGACCATGTTCCACCAAGATCATAGGAGGCCCCCTTTCGCTAGCCCTGACCTAGTGCCGCAAAGCACCGCCCGCCACCCGCCATCCACCGTATTTTGCAGCCAAAAGCGACATAGTGGCACCAAAGACTTCCCCGCTGGCGTTTTAAAACCCTCATCTGTGTCATTCAGTGCTGGACAGACCGCAAAATCAGCGGTTCTCTGCGCCAAGGCACTCACCGCGTGTCGATAAACCTAAAAGACGACCATCAGGGAACCAGGAGGCTAGTCATGGCGGGTAACTCCACCGACAAAGACCACAACGAGGATCTCAAGATCCTGCACGGCATGGGCTATGCCCAAGAGCTGTCACGCTCGATGTCGAAATTTTCGAACTTTGCGATTTCATTCTCGATCATCTGCATTCTGTCCGGCGGCATCAACTCTTTCGCGCAGGCGATCGGATCGGTTGGCGGCGCAGGCGCGGGCATTGGCTGGATCGTGGGCTGCGTGCTGTCTGGCATGTTCGCCCTGTCAATGGCGCAGGTCGCCTCGGCCTTCCCAACGGCGGGCGGGCTGTATCACTGGGGTTCCATTCTTGGGAACCGGTTTTGGGGCTGGCTGACGGCGTGGCTGAACCTTTTGGGCCTGATCACGGTTCTGGGGGCCATTAACATCGGCACGGCTTATTATTTTGCCGGCACCTTCGGGGGAATGTTCGGCTTCACGGGCACCGACATGCAGGTTGTGGTCTTTGTGGCCGCGATCACCATTGTTCAGGCGATCTTCAACCATGTCGGCATCAAGGCCACAACTTTCCTGACCGATATCTCGGGCTGGATCATCTTTGCGACCACGGCGGTTCTGGTTCTGGCCTGCCTGTTTTACGCACCCGCCATCGACATCTCGCGGTTGTGGACGTTCCACAACTATTCGGGCGAGGCGGGCGGCAATGTCTTCCCGCAGTCTGACAATATGGGCTACCTGTTCTTACTGTGCCTGTTGCTGCCGGTTTATACGATTACAGGTTATGACGCTTCGGCACATACGTCGGAAGAAACCAAGAATGCCGCGCATTCGGTGCCCAATGGCATCATCAATGCGGTGATCTGGTCGTCTTTGGTGGGTTGGGTCATGGTCTGCGCGATCACCTTGGCCATTCCCGATCTGGGCGTTGCTGCGGGCCAAGGCTGGGGGATGTTCTACGCCACGTTGGACGCGATCCTGCCCGCAGGTCTGAAGAACGTGATCTATCTGGGCATCTTGATCACCCAGTTGATTTGCGGTCTGGCCACAGTCACCTCGGCGTCGCGCATGTTGTTCGCCTTCTCGCGCGATGACGGGATGCCGGTTGGCTCTAAAGCCCTTGCGACCGTTTCGGCCAAGTACCGCACACCGGTCAACGCGATCTGGACAGCAACGGTTCTGTGCATCCTTTACGTGATCCTTGCGCTCAGCATCAAACTGGACGGCACTTCGATCTATGTGATCGTGGTGAACTCGACACTGGTGTTCTTGTTCTTGTCCTTCACCGTGCCGCTGGTGGCAGGGATGCTGGCCTTTGGCGGGCCGAAATGGCCGCAACCGGGCCCTTGGGCTATGTCGGCGGGCCTGTACAAACTGGTCACCGTTTTGTCGATCGTCGGCATGGGCGTGATCTTGTTCATCGCCATCGCCCCCCCGAACGAGCGGGTGCTCTACGTTGTGGCAGGCTTCCTTGCCTTGGCGCTGATCTTGTGGGTCGCGGTCGAAAACCGCCGCTTTGAAGGCCCGCCGACTGGCGAGCGTATTGCCGCGCGCAAAGCCGCTATCGCCGCCGCTGAACGCGCTGTGGGCGAAAAAGGCTGATAAAGCCGAAAGCAACACATAGGGCCGGGGGGAGACCCTCGGCCCTTTTTGCATTCCGCCCCCCCGCACCCCCTTTCATACTTGCCCAAATATCCCGCGGGAGGTCCGGAGGGCTGCGCAAGCCCTCCGGGGGGCGTAAAGTGCGGCGTTGGGAATCCCCTTGCGCCCCCGCTTGTCACGGCTATAACCCGCAAAGTTTTGCCGTAAGGGGGCCGCCATGCCGAAAAGAACCGATATCAAATCCATCATGATCATCGGCGCGGGCCCCATTGTGATCGGACAGGCTTGCGAGTTTGACTATTCGGGCGCGCAGGCCTGCAAGGCGCTGCGCGAAGAAGGCTACCGCGTGATCCTCGTCAACTCTAACCCCGCCACGATCATGACCGATCCGGGGTTGGCCGATGCCACCTATATCGAACCGATCACGCCGGAAGTGGTGGCGAAAATCATCGAAAAAGAGCGTCCCGATGCTCTGTTGCCCACGATGGGCGGGCAGACGGGGTTGAACACCGCGCTGGCCTTGGCCGATCTGGGTGTGCTGGCCAAGTTCAACGTCGAACTGATCGGCGCAAAGCGCGAGGCCATCGAGATGGCCGAAGACCGCAAGCTCTTTCGCGAGGCGATGGACCGGATCGGCCTTGAAAACCCCAAAGCCACGATCATCGCCGCGCCCAAACTGTCCACCGGCAAATACGACATCGCCGCTGGCGTGGCCGAGGCGATTGCAGCCCTAGACTATGTCGGCCTGCCCGCCATCATCCGCCCCGCCTTTACCTTGGGCGGCACGGGCGGCGGTGTGGCCTATAACCGCGACGATTACGCCGCCATCGTGCGCTCTGGGCTTGAAGCCTCGCCCATGGCGCAGGTTTTGGTCGACGAATCCCTGCTGGGCTGGAAAGAATTCGAGATGGAGGTGGTGCGCGACACCGCCGACAACGCGATCATCGTCTGCGCCATTGAAAACATTGACCCGATGGGCGTGCACACCGGTGACAGCATCACCGTGGCCCCCGCCCTGACGCTGACCGACAAGGAATACCAGATCATGCGCAACGGCTCTATCGCCGTGCTGCGTGAAATCGGGGTGGAAACCGGCGGATCGAACGTGCAATGGGCGATCAACCCCGCCGATGGACGCATGGTGGTGATCGAGATGAATCCCCGCGTCAGCCGCTCGTCTGCGCTGGCATCCAAAGCCACGGGCTTTCCCATCGCCAAGATCGCCGCCAAACTTGCTGTCGGCTATACGTTAGACGAGTTGGACAACGACATCACCAAGGTCACGCCCGCCTCGTTTGAACCCTCCATCGACTATGTCGTCACCAAAATCCCGCGCTTTGCGTTTGAGAAATTCCCCGGATCGACCCCCAACCTGACCACCGCGATGAAATCGGTTGGCGAAGTGATGGCCATTGGCCGCACCATCCACGAATCGATGCAAAAGGCGCTGGCCAGCCTTGAAACCGGCCTGTCCGGCTTTGACGAGATCGCCATACCGGGTGCCCCCGACCGCGCCGCCATCACCAAGGCCCTGTCCGAAGCCACGCCCGACCGTCTGCGCACCGTCGCCCAAGCCATGCGCCATGGCCTGTCGGATACCGACATCAACGCCATCACCGCCTTTGACCCATGGTTCCTTGCCCGCATCCGCGAGATCATTGACACCGAAGCTGAAGTTGCGAAATCGGGCCTTCCCGTCACCGCCGAAGGTATTCGCAAGCTGAAGATGATGGGCTTTACCGATGCCCGCTTGGCCAAACTGACCGGCCGTGACGAGGGCCAAATCCGCCGTGCCCGCCGCAATCTGGGCGTAAAAGCCGTCTTCAAGCGGATCGACACCTGTGCTGCCGAATTCGAAGCGCAAACGCCCTATATGTATTCCACCTACGAATCCCCCGCGATGGGCGATGTGGAATGCGAAGCGCGCCCGTCGAATGCCAAAAAGGTTTTGATCCTTGGCGGCGGCCCCAACCGGATCGGGCAAGGGATCGAATTTGACTATTGCTGCTGCCATGCCTGCTACGCCCTGACAGCGGCGGGCTATGAAACCATCATGGTCAACTGCAACCCCGAGACAGTGTCGACCGACTATGACACCTCTGACCGGTTGTATTTCGAACCCCTAACGCTGGAACATGTGCTGGAAATTCTGCGGGTCGAGCAGGAAAATGGCACGTTGCACGGGGTGATCGTGCAATTTGGCGGCCAAACGCCGTTGAAGCTGGCGCAGGCACTGGCCAACGAAGGCATTCCGATCTTGGGCACCACGCCCGATGCGATTGATCTGGCCGAAGACCGCGAACGCTTTCAGCAACTGTTGCACAAGCTGGGCCTGAAACAACCGCACAACGGCACCGCCCGTTCGCGTGACGAGGCGTTTGCCGTGGCCAAAGACGTGGGCTACCCGCTGGTCATCCGCCCCTCGTTCGTCTTGGGCGGGCGCGCGATGGAGATCATTCGCGACGATGCGCAGTTAGAACGCTATATCGCCACGGCGGTGCAGGTGTCCGGCTCTAGCCCCGTGCTGTTGGACAGCTACCTGTCCGGCGCGATCGAGGTTGACGTCGATGCGCTGTGCGACGGCAGTGCTGTGCATGTCGCCGGCATTATGGAGCATATCGAAGAAGCGGGCGTGCATTCGGGCGATTCCGCCTGCTGCCTGCCGCCCCATTCGCTGTCGGCCGCCACCGTCGAAGAGCTGAAAAAGCAAACCGTGCAGATGGCGTTGGCGCTGAATGTTGTGGGCCTGATGAACGTGCAATTCGCCATCAAAGACGGCGTGATTTTCGTGCTAGAGGTGAACCCCCGCGCCAGCCGCACCGTGCCCTTTGTCGCCAAAGCCACCGATTCGGCGATTGCCTCTATCGCGGCACGGCTGATGGCGGGCGAAAAGCTGTCCGCCTTCCCGATGCGCGCGCCCTATCCCGAAGGCGTAGGCCCCGACAGCCCGCTGCCCTTGGCCGACCCTTTGACATTGGCCAACCCGCAAACCCCGTGGTTCAGCGTGAAAGAGGCGGTCCTGCCCTTTGCCCGCTTCCCCGGCGTTGACCCTGTGCTGGGGCCAGAAATGCGCTCCACCGGCGAGGTGATGGGCTGGGACCGCACCTTTGCGCTGGCCTTCCTGAAAGCGCAGATGGGCGCAGGCGTGATCCTGCCCGACACCGGCCGCGCCTTTGTGTCGATCAAGGATATGGACAAAACCCCCGCCTTCGCCGCCGCGATGCAAGACCTAACCGCGCAAGGTTTCGAGATCGTCGCGACCAAAGGCACCGCCGCTTGGCTGACCACGCAAGGGGTGACATCCACCCCCGTCGCCAAAGTCTACGAAGGCCGCCCCAACATCGTCGACCGCCTGAAAAACGACGAGATCGCGCTTGTGATGAACACCACCGAAGGCACCCAAGCGGTCAGCGACAGCCGAGATATCCGCCGCGTGGCCCTGATGGACAAAATCCCCTACTTCACCACCGCCGCCGCCAGCATCGCCGCAGTCGCCGCCATGCGGGCACGGGGGGAAGGGTACGGGGTGAGGACGTTGCAGGGGTAGGGCAACCGGCCTTACTGCGCCCAGTCTCGCACAGCCTTGACCCATAACTGGGTCGGGCTAACCCCAGCTTTCGGGTCCAACCGCAAATCCTTTGGCCCCGGATAGGTGCCAAAGCGCGCCTTGTGCCAGCCTTCGGCCAGCAGCTTGCTGCCGGCGTTCATCAAAGGGCCAAGCAGTGCGAAAAGGGCAAAGACGGCTATGGTGGTCAGCGTGTTGTCAACCAGCGCGTCCAGCCAATAGACCTTGGCCAGAAAGGCCACACTCGCTACGGCAAAAGGCCCAAAGGTTAACACAGCCGCCCCCCGCATGTGCCCAAGGCGCATGGCCGCGTCAAACACCGCCAGATAGGCGCGCGCCACAAACCTTACCACGCTCTCCACCCATTGCGACATTAGCCCCTCCATCACCGTCTGCCGAACTTTAGGCCGTAAAGACGGCAGATGCCACGATAAACCCACCCCTACCCAACC